>JBOHDE010000027.1:0-25140 GCA_050699035.1 Nocardioidaceae bacterium
CAGTTGGCCGACGCCGAGCAGTCCGCCCGGCAGGCCCGCAGCGAGGCCGAGGCCGAGCAGCGGCGGCTGGCCGAGGCCGTCGAGGCGGTGGTGGCGGCCAAGCAGGCAGAGCAGGACGCGAGTGCACGCCTCACCGAACTAGGCGGCGGATGACACGATTCGCCCTCTAGACTGGCGAGGACGTCGACAGGTCAACGCGGGGAGCACAGTGGCCAACGAGAAGAGCAGCGCTGAGGCGCGGCTGCGCGCCACACTGGCCTCGATCGCTCCTGGCACCGACCTTCGGGAGGGACTCGAGCGCATTCTGCGCGGCCGCACCGGCGGGCTGCTCGTACTCGGTCAGGACAAGACGGTCGAGTCGATCAGCACCGGCGGCTTCAGCCTGGACGTCCCGTTCACGCCGACGGCCCTGCGCGAGCTGGCCAAGATGGACGGCGCGATCATCCTCGACCGCGAGGCCACCCGGATCGTACGCGCCGCCGTGCACCTGATGCCGGACCCGTCGATCCACACCGAGGAAGCCGGCACCCGGCACCGCACCGCCGACCGCGTCTCCCGGCAGACCAACCTCCCGGTGGTCTCGGTGTCGCAGTCGATGCACCTGATCGCGGTCTACGTCGGCGACACCCGCTATGTACTCGAAGACTCCGGCCAGATCCTGTCCCGCGCCAACCAGGCGCTGGCGACACTGGAGCGCTACAAGCTCCGTCTCGACGAGGTCTCCGGGACTCTGTCGGCGCTCGAGATCGAGGACCTGGTGACGGTCCGCGACGTCGCCTCGGTGGCGCAGCGGCTGGAGATGGTGCTGCGCATCGCCCGGGAGATCGAGGACTACGTCGTCGAGCTCGGCACGGACGGCCGGTTGCTCTCGCTGCAGCTCGACGAGCTGGTGTCGGGCGTCGACATCGAGCGCGAACTGGTGGTCCGCGACTACATCCCGAGCGGTCGCAAATCCCGCGACGTCCTCAAGGTCCTGCGTGAGGTGGAGCAGCTGTCCTCCGGCGAGCTGGTCGACGTCGCCGCGGTCGCGCGGGCGATGTCGCTCGGCGCTCCCGAACACCTCGATACCGCGATCACGCCGCGCGGTTACCGGTTGCTGGCGAAGGTTCCGCGGCTGCCCGCCACCGTGGTCGACCGGCTGGTCGAGCATTTCGGCAACCTGCAGAAGCTGTTGGCCGCCAGCATCGACGACCTACAGATCGTCGAGGGAGTCGGCGAGCTGCGTGCCCGCAGCGTCCGCGAGGGCCTGTCGCGGCTGGCCGAGTCGAGCATCCTCGAGCGGTACGTCTAGACGCCCGCGTTCGCGACATACGCGCAACCTCGGCGCGAGCACACACCCCTTCACGTCGAAGTTGCGCGAATGTTCGCCCCACACCGACCGCATTCGCGCCATACGCGCAACCTCGGCGCGAGGACGCCCACCCTTCGCGTCGAGGTGAGGGCGCTAGCCGTCGTGAGAAGAGTCGATCGGTGTCTTCGAGGCCGACGGCTTCGGAGCTGCCGACTTCTTGGCGACCGGCTTCTTCGGCGGTGCCGTGGTGAGCTCGAACTGCGCCCGGCTGGGCTCGCCGCCGATCAGCGCGGCCTCGGCCCAGTAGTAGCCCGGCTTCGCGAAGTCGTTGCCGGTCGAGCAGTTGTCGGTCGCGCGTCGGCCACTCCAGTCGACGTCGACATAGCTGAGCCACCCCTTGCGCAGCACCACCGACTGCTTGCTCAGGACACCGGTGCAGGCGCTGGACCGCCAGATCAGGTCGGTGCCCGACGTGATCTCGAGGGCGAGGCCGTCCTCGGCCAGGCTCAGCGTGCACGCCTCGACGGTCGTTGTGGACAGGCCGATGCGCAGCGGGACAGCCCGTCGCGCGTATGCGTCCTCGACGTCAGGCACCGCGAGTACGTCGGCGACGTCGCAGCGACCGCGCGGCGGGCGCAGCTCGGTGGTCGCCTTCCGGGCCGGCCGCGACGTGGCGGACGGCTTCGCCTTCGGTGACGCGGAGGGCGCGCTGGACGCCCGTGCCGACAGGTCGGACCGCGCGTTCTGGTCGGACGTGTCGGCAGCGGCCTTCTCACCGTCACCGCCGACCCAGCGCACGAACAGCAGCACCACGGCGAGGGCGACCCCGAGCACCACCAGCCGCCGACGCCAGTACACCGCCGGTGGCTGCGGCCCGGTTGGCCTCACCACATTGCTCATAACAGCACGGTAAACGGACCAGACCGCCACCGGGCGATGCCACACCGGCCGTGCGACGATCGACCACGATGCCCGAGTCCGTACTGCACCGACCGCTCCTCGCCTGGTACGACGAGGAGGCCCGCGACCTGCCGTGGCGGCAGACCGACACGACCCCGTGGGCGGTGATGGTCAGCGAGTTCATGCTGCAGCAGACGCCGGTGGCTCGCGTGCTGCCGATGTTCGAGACCTGGCTGCAGTCCTGGCCGACGCCGGCGGCCCTGGCCGCGGACAGCCCGGGCGAGGCGGTCCGGGCCTGGGGTCGGCTCGGCTACCCCCGGCGGGCACTGCGCCTGCACGGCGCCGCCACCGCGATCCGCGACCGCCACGGCGGGGAGGTCCCGGTGTCCTACGACGACCTGCGGGCGCTGCCCGGAGTAGGTGACTACACCGCGGCCGCGGTCGCGTCGTTCGGGCATGGGCGGCGCCACGTCGTCCTCGACACCAACGTCCGGCGCGTGCTCGCCCGGCTGCTGGACGGCGCCGAGCACCCCTCGTCCGCGGCGGTGACCGTCGCCGAGCGGCGGAGAGCCGAGTCGGTGCTGCCCGACGACGACCTGACCGCGGCCCGCTGGGCAGCTGCCACGATGGAGCTCGGCGCAGTCCTGTGCACGGCCCGCGACCCACGCTGCGGCGCCTGCCCAGTGCGCGCCCGGTGCACCTGGCAGCGAGTGGGGGCACCGCCGTACGCCGGGCCGCCGCGCCGGGCTCAGACGTACGCCGGCACCGACCGACAGTGCCGGGGACGGCTGCTCGGCGTACTCCGCGACGCCACCGACCCGGTCGCCGCACAAGACCTGGAGCGGGTCTGGGACGACGCGCCCCAGCGGATCCGCGCCCTGGACAGCCTGGTAGCCGACGGGCTGGCCGAGCTGCTCGACGGCGAGCGCTTCCGGCTGCCGACCGGTCGGTGACCCGCTCGCTCGTGGTGCTCGACATCCGCCTGACCTGAGGCCCGCGATCGGACAATACGCGGCAAAACCGCCTAACGCTCTGACAACTCGTGACAGGTCGATTGCACTATGTATAGGCTCCGGCTCGTTGCGCCCCGACGGTGACCCCCGACGATCGGTGCAGCAGCCAGGCGCGGTTCACA
The DNA here is from genome assembly GCA_050699035.1 of Nocardioidaceae bacterium. Lineage (GTDB taxonomy): Bacteria > Actinomycetota > Actinomycetes > Propionibacteriales > Nocardioidaceae > WHTB01. Next base: position 3,327 of record JBOHDE010000027.1, read on the forward strand.
AGACCGCGCACCTGCGTGGGTTCAAGGGAGGACCCTCATGCCTCACAACCAGCGAGGATCACGACGAGCCCTGGGCTTCGGCCTGGCGCTCACGGTCGCGGCGGCGTTGACGCTGACCACGGCCATCACCTCGGCGTCGGCGGCCGACCAGAAGTCGCCCGGCGCGAAGGCGCAACACGCCGCACTGATCGGCACCGACAAGGCGACCGCCATCGACGGCCGCTACATCGTCGTACTCAAGGACCAGGCCACCCGCGGCGCGTCGGCACGGGCCAACGACAACACCCAGTCGACCGCGAAGTCCAAAGGCGGCAAGGTACACCGCGAGTACGACGCGGCGGTGCTCGGGTTCTCCGCCAGCCTCACCGACTCGGCACTGGACGCCGTCCGCTCCAACCCGAACGTCGCGTACGTCGAGGCGGACCAGCGGGTCACCCTCGACGCGACCCAGTCGCCGGCCACCTGGGGGATCGACCGCATCGACCAGCGCAACCTGCCACTGAGCAACAGCTACACCTACAACCAGACCGGCGCCGGAGTCACGGCGTTCATCATCGACACCGGCATCCGCGCCACGCACAACGACCTCAGCGGCCGGGTCGGCAGCGGCTTCACCGCGATCAACGACGGGAACGGCACGAACGACTGCCACGGTCATGGCACCCATGTCGCCGGCACGGTGGGCAGTGAGACCTACGGCGTGGCGAAGGACGTGGCGCTGCGCCCCGTGCGCGTCCTCGGCTGTAACGGGTCCGGCACGACCGCCGGCGTGATCGACGGCGTCGACTGGGTCACCGCCAACAAGACCGCCTCCTCGGTGGCCAACATGAGCCTCGGCGGCGGCGTTTCCACCGCGCTCGACAACGCCGTCGGCGCCTCCATCAACGCCGGTGTCACCTACGCCGTCGCGGCCGGCAACGACAACGGGGCCAACGCCTGCAACGGCTCGCCGGCACGGGTCGCAGCGGCCATCACGGTCGGCTCGACCACCAGCACCGACGCGCGTTCCAGCTTCTCGAACATCGGCAGCTGCCTGGACATCTTCGCGCCAGGCTCCAACATCACGTCGACGTGGAGCACCAGCAACACCGCGACGAACACGATCAGCGGTACGTCGATGGCGACCCCGCACGTGGCCGGCGTCGCGGCGCTGTACCTCCAGGCCAACCCCGGTTCGCCCGCCGCGACCGTACGCAACGCGATCGTCAACGGCGCCACCAACGGCGTCGTCGGCAACCCCGGCAGCGGCTCGCCGAACAAGCTGCTCTACTCGCTGCTCGACGGCGCCCCGCCCGAGCCCCCGGCCGGCAACCTGCTCGGCAACCCCGGGTTCGAGTCGGGCCTGACGATCTGGTCGGCGACGGCCGGGGTGATCACCAGCTCGGCCAGCCGACCGGCGCACAGCGGCTCGTGGAAGGCCTGGCTGAACGGCTATGGCCGCACCTCCACCGACAACCTGTCGCAGGCGGTCACCATCCCGGCCTCCGTCAGCAGTGCGTCGCTGTCGTTCTGGCTGCGCATCGACTCGTCGGAGACCACGTCGTCGATCGCGTATGACCGGCTCAGCGTGCAGGTCGTCCATGGCGGGGTGGCGACCACGCTGGCGACGTACTCCAACCTCAACAAGGGCGGTGGGTACACCCAGAAGTCGTTCAACCTGACCCCGTACAAGGGCCAGACGGTCACGATCAGGTTCGTCGGCACCGAGGACTCCTCGCTGCAGACCAGCTTCGTCATCGACGACACGGCGGTGAGTACCGGCTGACCGCACCGGGTCGGCCCGCGCACACGCACCCGGCGCGCGGGCCGACCCGGCCCCCACCTCGAGCCGATGGGATCTCGGATGTCTCTTCTCCCGACGCACGACACCGATGTGCACTGGGTGTCTGTGCTCGGCCACCCAAGCTCGGTCAACGCGGCCAGTTTGACGGGCACGATGGTGGGCGTCTTCCGAGACGGTCAGCGCGTACGCGGGTTCCGGCAGGATCCGGACATGACCCAGTCAGTCCTCGATGCACCCGGTGCCGTCGCGACGTTCCCGCAGCGGGTCACCGAGTCCGGCGACGTCGCCGGCGACTACACCGACCCCCGCGGGCGTCAGCACGGCTTCGTCCACCGCGATGGCGAGTACCTGCCGGTGGACCACCCCGACGCCGCGCACACCTGGGTCACCGGCATCAACTCACGCGGCGACCTCACCGGTTGCTGGCAGGACCGGAGTGGCACGATGCGCGGCTTCGTCTGGCGAGACGGCGCGTACGACCCGATCGACGGGACCACGCACGTGCTCGACCTCGGTGAGGACGGTGACGTCGTCGCCCTCGGACGCTCCGCGGACGGGGGCAAGCCGCCACTGCTGGTCGGCCGCCCGCACCGGCTCAGGGCGGCTCCGGAGCCGACCTGGGACTCGACCGCGCGGCAGTGGTCGGCGCTGGCCGGTACCGGCCCGCACCTGGCCGGTCACTACCGGCACGGGACCGCGACCCATGCGATGGCCTTCGACGGGGTGCGGCGTCAGTGCGTCGACCTGAGGTTCCCCGGCACCCGGCGGTCCTCGGCGACCGGTGTGTGCGCCGACGGTTCGGTGGTCGGGTACGTCATCGACGTCGAGGGACACCGGCTCGGCTTCGTACTCCCGGCGTGCCTGCACAGCTGACCTGACTCACCCACCTGCAGGGAAGGATTGAGCCTCAGCCGGCCGAACCAAGCAGTTGGGCTCAGCTCGGGTCGCCAGAAGTGCCCAGGTGTCCTGGAATGGCACGCGGTTCAGCTGATCCGGTGCGATCTTGGGACAGTTGCGCACTTCTTGTCCGCAGCCGTTGCTCCGCCGGCTGCCGGCGGTCAGGAGTCGTCGCCGGCCCGCGCGCACATCGTCGCCGGCGCGAGCACCAGCACGAGCACGACGACCATGGCGAGATCTGCGGACACGTGCCGGCAGACGACGACCCAGACCGATCTCGGTGTGGATGGGTTACTTCACCCCTCGAACCGACACTTTCGGCCCCGATCCCGGGCTCAGACTGTCGATTCGGAGGGTGATCTCGTGGCCGGCGGGCACGGACAAACATTTCCCGGGACACCGGTGCGGCGCTAGCCCCCCGACCACTCGCGCCGAGATTGCGCGAATGTCCCGAACGCCGAGAGTCGCGTGTCATTCGCCCAGCGGCGTCCCAGAGCATGACACGCAACCATCGAGACCCGGGCGCATCCTCCGGTCACCCGCGAGGCCCCGCAGTCACTAGGACTGCGGGGCCTCGACGGTCCGTACGGTCACTCCTGGCCGGCTACCTCGACCGGAGCGGTGTCGGGCAGCGGTGCCTTCGGCGTGCCAGTGAAGGTGAAGTTGGCGTCGGGGCCTTCGGCGTCGACGTCGACCAGCACGATCTCGCCGGCCTTGAGCTCGCCGTACAGCATCTTCTCGGCCATCACGTCCTCGACGTCCCGCTGCAGCGTGCGGCGCAACGGACGGGCGCCGAGCACCGGGTCGAAGCCTCGGCCGGCGAGCACCCGCTTGGCCGCCGGCGTGAGCTCGATGCCCATGTCCTTGTCCTTGAGCCGGATCTCGATCTGCTCCACCATCAGGTCGACGATCAGCACGATCTCGTCCTCGGTGAGCGGCGGGAACACGATGATCTCGTCGACTCGGTTGAGGAACTCAGGACGGAAGTGCTGCTTGAGCTCGTCGGCGACCTTCGACTTCATCCGCTCGTACGAGCCGGCGACATCGCCGGACTGCTGGAACCCGAGGTTGATGCCCTTGGCGATATCCCGGGTGCCGAGGTTGGTGGTCATGATGATCACGGTGTTCTTGAAGTCCACCACCCGGCCTTGGCTGTCGGTCAGCCGACCGTCCTCCAGGATTTGCAGCAGCGAGTTGAAAATGTCCACGTGCGCCTTCTCGACCTCGTCGAACAGCACCACGGAGAATGGCTTGCGCCGCACCTTCTCGGTGAGCTGTCCGCCCTCCTCGTACCCGACGTAGCCGGGCGGCGAGCCGAACAGCCGCGACACCGTGTGCTTCTCGGAGAACTCGCTCATGTCGAGCTGGATCAGCGCATCCTTGTCACCGAACAGGAACTCCGCCAGCGCCTTGGACAACCAGGTCTTGCCGACGCCGGACGGTCCGGCGAAGATGAACGACCCACCCGGGCGGCGAGGGTCCTTCAAGCCGGCCCGAGTACGGCGGATGGCCCGGGAGAGTGCCTTGATGGCCTCCTCCTGGCCGATGACCTGCTTGTGCAGCTCCTCCTCCATCCGGAGCAGGCGGCCCGACTCCTCCTCGCTGAGCTTGACGATCGGGATGCCGGTGGCGGTGGCGAGGACCTCGGCGATCAGCTCCTCGTCGACCTCGGCGACGACGTCCATGTCGCCGGCCTTCCACTGCTTCTCCCGCTCGTTGCGCGCACCGGTGAGCTTCTTCTCCTCGTCGCGCAGGTTGGCGGCGCGCTCGAAGTCCTGGCCGTCGATCGCGCCTTCCTTGTCACGGCGGACGTTGGCGATCTTCTCGTCGAACTCACGCAGGTCCGGCGGTGCGGTCATCCGGCGGATCCGCAGCCGAGAGCCCGCCTCGTCGATCAGGTCGATCGCCTTGTCGGGCAGGAACCGGTCGGACACGTAGCGGTCCGCCAGGGTCGCGGCCGACACCAGCGCCTCGTCGGTGATCGTCACGCGGTGGTGGGCTTCGTAGCGGTCGCGCAGGCCCTTGAGGATCTCGATGGTGTGCGCGATGGTCGGCTCGGCCACCTGGATCGGCTGGAAGCGGCGCTCCAGTGCGGCGTCCTTCTCGAGGTGCTTGCGGTACTCGTCGAGCGTCGTCGCCCCGATGGTCTGCAGCTCGCCGCGGGCGAGCATCGGCTTGAGGATGCTGGCCGCATCGATCGCACCCTCGGCGGCGCCGGCACCGACGAGTGTGTGCAGCTCGTCGATGAACAACACGATGTCGCCGCGGGTACGGATCTCCTTGAGCACCTTCTTCAGGCGCTCCTCGAAGTCACCGCGGTAGCGCGACCCGGCGACAAGTGCGCCGAGGTCGAGCGTGTAGATCTGCTTGTCCTTGAGGGTCTCGGGGACGTCGCCGCGGACGATCGCCTGCGAGAGGCCTTCGACCACGGCGGTCTTCCCGACGCCGGGCTCCCCGATCAGCACCGGGTTGTTCTTGGTACGGCGAGACAGCACCTGCATGACCCGCTCGATCTCCTTCTCGCGCCCGATCACCGGGTCGAGCTTGCCCTCGCGAGCCGCCTGGGTCAGGTTGCGACCGAACTGGTCGAGCACCAGCGAGCTGCTCGGCGCTCCTTCGGCCGGTGCCCCGGCGGTGGCCGCCTCCTTGCCCTGGTAGCCCGACAGCAGCTGGATGACCTGTTGGCGGACCCGGTTGAGGTCGGCGCCTAGCTTCACCAGCACCTGGGCGGCCACGCCCTCGCCCTCACGAATGAGGCCGAGCAGAATGTGCTCGGTGCCGATGTAGTTGTGGCCCAGCTGCAGTGCCTCGCGCAGGCTCAGCTCGAGCACCTTCTTGGCCCGAGGCGTGAACGGGATGTGCCCGCTCGGCGCCTGCTGGCCCTGGCCGATGATCTCCTCGACCTGCGCGCGGACAGCCTCCAGTGAGATGCCGAGGCTTTCCAGTGCCTTGGCGGCCACACCCTCACCCTCGTGGATCAGGCCCAGGAGGATGTGCTCGGTGCCGATGTAGTTGTGGCTGAGCATGCGGGCTTCTTCCTGAGCCAGGACGACAACCCGACGCGCTCGGTCGGTAAACCTCTCAAACATCTGCTCAACACTCCTTGCTGGGCCTCGACGAGGCTTGCTGCTGGGGTAGCGACGCCTGGTACCCCAGACAGCCACTCTAGTCCGACGGGGTCGCGAGCCAACCGGGCACAGCCGCCCGGTGACAGATCGTTACAGGCCTTCGGCGACCACCAGATGTCACAACCCGCCGCTGACCTGCATTGTTCCCTCGGAAGGCCCTATTACGCCCGCAGCGAACAGACCGGACCAGGCCCGTGCGTACGCGCCCTGCCGCGCCTCGCGATCGCCGGCCGGGAACGTCAACGGCCCGCCGGGTCCTAGCCACCGGCGGGCCGCGAGCTGAGTCGTGTCAGTGGGCCTTGTCGTACGCCTCCCGCACGTCGGCCGGGATCCGGCCGCGCTCGGAGACCTCGAAGCCGTTGGATCGGGCCCACTCACGAATCTCGGACGTGTTGGTGCCGCCGGAGCGCGCCCGCCCGCTGGCGGACCGGCGCCGCCGACCGCCGACCTTGCGGGCCGAGCCGACGTACAGGGCGAGGGCGTCCCGCAGCTTGGCCGCATTCTTCTTTGCCAGGTCGATTTCGTAGGAAACTCCGTCGAGCGAGAACGTGACGGTCTCATCGGCGTCATTGCCGTCGATATCGTCGACAAGCTCCACCTTGAGGCGCTGAGCCACGGGTAATTCCTTTCACCGGGGGATAACGTCAATAAGTGCGGCGCGAGAATAGCCGCAATGTCGGAACTGCACGGAAACAATAGCGCGAATTGCCGTTCCTGGATATTCACGCGCGAACGTCCGCGCTGTGCGACCAACGCGTAACTCTCCGGAGGTTCAGCACCCGCGAAGCCGCACATAAGTGCAACCTCGACGCGAGGGTCTGCGACATACGCGCAACCTCGGCGCGAGCGTTCAGGGGCTGGCGCCGCACCCGTGTCCTGGGGGAGTGGCCGTGCTCGCGTGCCGGGCCGTCCGTCGACAGCCGCGACCGAGGTGGAACTTTGCCCAATTGGGCAATCTTCTACGCAGCGCGCAACCTCGGCGGGAGGAGAGTGGGTCAGCGGCCGCAGGCGTAGCCCTGCATTCCACGCGGGTTGGCGCCGGCCGACAGCACGCCGGTGCCGACGTCGCGGGCGACCGCACACAGTCGGCCGAGCGACCACGGCTCCGACCGGGTCACCAGATGACCGCGCCGCTCCAACGAGGGCACCAGCATCTCGTCGAACCGGTCCTCGACCACGAGGCCTCCGGGGGCCATCCCGCGCGGCCAGAACGACTCCGGCAGGCTGGTCGTGTGCCAGGCCGGTGCGTCGATCGCGGTCTGCAGGTCCGCACCGCCCACCAGATGCCGCAGCAGGAACAGCAGCTGCCACTGGTCCTGCTGGTCGCCGCCAGGAGTGCCGCAGGCGAGCACCGGTGCGCCGTCGCGCAGCACCAGCGTGGGCGAGAGGGTCGTACGTGGGCGCCGCCCCGGTAGGACGCTCGACGCCAGGCCGTCCTGCAGCCAGAGCATCTGCAGCCGCGTCCCCAGCGGGAAACCCAGCTCGGGGATCACCGGCGACGAGTGCAGCCAGCCTCCGCTGGGGGTCGCGCTGATGAAGTTCCCGTGCCGGTCGACGACGTCGACGTGGCAGGTGTCGCCCCGGTGCACACCCGACCTCGAGACGGTCGGCTCCCCGGCACCGGCCGCGGCCTCGGCCCGGGTGGGCACGTCCGGCAGCACCGGCAGCCGCGGCGGCCGGCCTCCGGGGCTGCCCGGCCGGAGCTCCAGGGACGCGGTGTCGCCGATCAGGGCCCGGCGGTCGGAGGCGTACGACGAGGACAGTAGGTCGTCGATGGGGACGTCGGCGGCGTCGCCGTACCACGCCTCACGGTCGGCGAACGCGAGCTTCATCACCTCGGCGATCAGATGGACGCCGTCGGGGGTGGATGGGTCGAGCTGCTTGTCGTCGTACCCGTCGAGCATCCGCAGCATCTGCAGCAGCACCGGGCCCTGCCCCCACGGCCCCGTCTTCACCACCTCGACGTCGCGGAACGGCGCCGTGACCGCGGGCTCCCACGTCGCCCGGAACGCCGCCATGTCCTGCCCGGTCAGCACCCCGGCATGGTCGCCGCCGCTGGAGTCGCGGTACGGCGTCTGGACGAACCGGTCGACGGCGGCGGCGACGAAGCCCTCCCGCCAGGCTTCGCGCGCCCGCTCGATGCCCGACACCCGTGAGCCCGTCCGGCCGTACTCGGCAAGACTCTCGAGTACGTCGGCGTACGCCGGGTTCTGCATCACCTGGCCGGCCACCGGGATCCGGCCGCCGGGCATCCACAGCGCCGCGGACGTCGGCCAGTGCTCTTCGAACAGCTCGCTCACGGTCTCGATCGCGGCGCCCACCCGGCCGACCACGGGATGTCCCCCGCGGGCGTAGCCGATGGCATAGTCGAGCACCTCGTCGAGACGCATCGTGCCGGAGTCACGGAGCAGCAGCAGCCAGGCGTCGACGGCTCCGGGCACGGCCGCAGCCAGCAGCCCCGCGCCCGGGACCATGTCGAGCCCGAGGGACCGGAAGTGCTCGAGGGTCGCGCCCTCCGGTGCCGGCCCCTGCCCCATCAGCACCCGGGGCGTCGGGTCGTCGCCGGTCGCCACGATCGCCGGGACCTCACCGCCCGGGCCGTTCAGGTGCGGCTCGACGACGTGCAGGACGAACCCCGCGGCGACCGCCGCGTCGAAGGCGTTCCCGCCCCGCTCCAGCACTGCCATCGCCGACTGGGACGCGAGCCAGTGCGTGGACGAGACCATGCCGTACGTGCCTTCGAGCGTCGGCCGTGTGGTGAACGTCATCCGTTCTCCGATCCGTGGGTGGAGGTAGCAGCGGTGCGGTCGCGTACGTCGGGTCCGTTGCCTTCGTCGTCGACCAGGTGGCAGGCCGCCGACTGGGTGCCGATCGTCCGCAGCGCCGGCACCTCCACCCGACAGGTGTCCACCGCGACCGGGCAGCGGGTGTGGAACCGACAGCCGGACGGCGGGTCGAGCGGCGACGGCAGCTCCCCGCTCAGCACGACCCGGCGGCGCTCACGCTGCTGGTCCGGGTCCGCGACGGGTGCGGCCGAGAGCAACGCCTGGGTGTACGGGTGACGCGGCCGCGTGAACACCTGCTCCCGGGTGCCCTGCTCGACCAGCTGGCCGAGGTACATGACGGCGACGTCGTCGGCGATGTACTCGACCGCCGACAGGTTGTGGGTGATGAACAGGCAGGCGAACCCGAGCTCGCGCTGGAGGTCGGCGAGCAGGTTGAGGACGCCGGCCTGCACAGACACGTCCAGCGCGCTGGTGGGCTCGTCGGCGACCAGCAGGCTGGGGCGCGAGACCAGGGCACGGGCCAGACTCACCCGCTGCCGCTGACCGCCGGACATCTCGTGCGGGTACCGCTGCCGCACCGAGCGGGCGAGACCCACCTGCTCGAGCATCTCGTTCACCCGGTCCGTCCGCTCGGCGCGGTCAACGCCTTGCAGCCGCATCGGCTCGCCGACGATGTCGGCAACCGAGAGCCTCGGGTCCAGCGAGCTGGCCGGGTCCTGGAAGATGATCGAGACCGTGCGCCGGTGCGGTCGCATGGCGCGGCGGCTCAGCCCGGTCACGTCGGTCCCAGTCAGTCGCACGGTACCCGAGGTCGGCTTGTGCAGCCGGGTGATGCAGCGGCCGACGGTCGACTTCCCGGACCCGCTCTCACCGACCAGCGCGAGCACCTGGCCCCGGTTGACCCGGAACGAGACGCCGTCGACGGCGTGCACCGGCCCGAAGTGCATGGTCAGGTCCTCGACCTCGCACACCGGCGACGCTGGGTCGGTAGCCCGCGGGTCAGGCATCGCTGGACCTTTCGGCGCGCCCGACCGTCGCGTTCTCGTCGTCGGTGTGCGGGTGCCAGCAGGCGACCTCGTGACCGGCGACGTTCTCCAGCGGCGGCTCGTGCTCGGTGCAGCGGGCGGACGCCCGCGGGCAGCGGTCGGCGAACGTGCAGGCGTCGGGTTGCTCGGACAGCACGGGTACGAGGCCGGGGATCTCCAGCAGCCGCCCGGACTTCTCCCGCGCCTCGGCGTTGGGTACGGCGCCGAGCAACCCCTTCGTGTAGGGGTGCCGTGGCCGCCGGAACAGCTCGCGGACCTTGCCCCGCTCGACAATGCGCCCGGCGTACATGACCACGACACGGTCGGCGACGTCGGCCACCACCCCGAGGTCGTGGGTGATCAGCACGACTGCGGTCCCGAGCCGGGTACGGAGGTCGCGCAGCACGTCCAAGATCCCCGCCTGGACGGTGACGTCGAGGGCGGTCGTCGGCTCATCGGCGACCAGCACGCGTGGGTTGCAGGCGACGGCCATCGCGATCATCACCCGCTGGCGCATCCCGCCGGACAGCTGGTGCGGGTACACGCGCAGCCGGTCGCGGGCGCCGGGGATGCCCACCAGGTCGAGCAGCTCGACGGCGCGTTGCTCCGCGGTGCTCCGGCTGACCTGCTCGTGAGCGAGCACCGCCTCGGTCACCTGCCGGCCCAGCGTGAACACCGGGTTGAGGGACGACATCGGCTCCTGGAAGACGTACGCCACGTCCTTGCCACGCACATGCCGCAGCGTCCGCGGCGATGCGGCGGCCAGGTCTACGCCGTCGAGGACTGCGCTGCCGGTGACCCGTGCGTACGGCGGCAGCAGCCGGGTGAGTGCCATCGCGGTGACGCTCTTGCCGCAGCCCGACTCTCCCACGACCGACAGCACCTCGCCGGCCCGCACGTCGAAGGAGACCCGGTCGACGGCGCAGACCACTCCCTCCTCGCCGGTGAACGACACCGTCAGGTCACGGACGCTCAGCACTGGCGTCCCGACCGGGGGTGCTGTCCGATCGGCCGACGTCAGTCTCCGTCGGTTCAACGCCGGCCTCCCTTCGGGTCGAGCGCATCCCGGAGGCCGTCGCCGAACAGGTTGAACGCGAGCGCCAGCAGCATGATCGCGACGCCGGGCATCACCGCGGTCCACGGCGCCTGAGCGGCGTACTGCTGGGCCTCGGTGAGCATGGTGCCAAGGCTCGGTGCCGGCGGCTGGATGCCAAGCCCGAGGAAGGAGAGGACGGCCTCGCCGAGGATCGCACCGGGGATGGCGATGGTCGCCTGCACGATCACCGCGCTGATCGCGTTGGGCAGGATGTGCCGCAGCAGCACCCACGCGTCCCCGGCGCCGTCCGAGATGGCCGACGCGACGTAGTCCCTGCCCTTGAGGCGCAGGGTCTCGGACCGCGTCACGCGCACCATCGCCGGCACCTGGACGATGCCGATCGCGATCGCGGCGTTGGTGAGCGAGGGCCCGCGGATCGCGGCCAGGCCGACCGCGAGGATCAGGAACGGGAAGGCCAGCACCAGGTCGGTCAGCCGTGACACCACAGAGTCGATCGGCGAGAAGTACCCCGCCAGCAGCCCGAACGGCACCCCGACCGCCAGCGCGAGCAGCACACTGAGCACCCCGACGATCAGGGACGCGCGGGTGCCGTACAAGATCCGGCTGAACATGTCGCGGCCGAGCGAGTCGGTGCCCAGCAGGTACCCCTCGGCGCCGGGCGGGATGAACGCGTCGCCGAAGTTCGCGTCGGACGGCCCGTACGGCGCGATCAGCGGGGCGAACACCGCACCGACGACCGCCACCGACAGCACGACGAACCCGGCCATCGCGAGGGGGCTCTTGAGCAGCCGACGCGCCACCCGACGCTGGCGCGGGTCGGCAGTCGTGACGACTGGGGTGGCGACCTCACCGGTAGTCATTCTGCTCCCCCGGCGACCCGGATCCGCGGGTCGATGACGGAGTACAGCAGGTCGATCGCGAAGTTGATCACGATGTAGGCCGTCGCGGTGATCAACACGACCGCCTGGATCACCGGGTAGTCCCGCTGGAACACCGAGTCGATGGTGAGCTTGCCGAAGCCGGGCAGCCCGAAGATCTGCTCGGTGACGACGGCGCCGGAGATCAGGTTGCCGAGCTGGAGCCCGACGATCGTGACGACGACGATCAGGCTGTTGCGCAGGGCGTGGACGCCGACCACCTGACGCTCCCGCAACCCCTTCGCCCGCGCCGTGCGTACGTAGTCCTCGCCGAGCGCCTCCAGCATCGAGGACCGCGTCTGCCGCATGATGACCGCCGCGAGACCGGTGCCGAGGATGACCGCCGGCATGACCATGTGGTGCAGGTTGTCGACCGGGTCGGACGTCAGCGGCACGTGCCCCGAGGCGGGGAACAGCCCCAGGCCGACCGACAGCCAGAGGATCGCCATCAGGCCGAGCCAGAAGTGCGGGATCGACAGTCCCAGCAGGGCGATCCCGTTGGCCAGCCACTCCGACGGCCCGCCCCGGCGTACCGCGGCCAGCATCCCGGTCAGCAACCCGAGGATGCTCGCGATCACCAGGGCAAGCAGAGACAGCTCCAGCGTCACCGGGAGTGCCCCGACAATCATGTCGCGCACCGGGATCCCGGTGCGGATCGAGCGGCCGAAGTCGCCCTGGAACGTGTTGGTCACGTACGCCCAGTACTGCTCGACGAGCGAGTCGTCCAGACCGTACTTGGCCCGGATCGCCGCCAGCGTGGCCGCGTCCCGCTCCTCGCCGGCGAGCGCGAGCGCCGGGTCACCCGGCAACGCGCGCACGCCGGCGAAGACGACGATGGTCGCCAGCACCAGGGTCAGCAGGGACTGACCCGCCCGACGGAGCAGGTAGGCGGCCATCGACGGCGGCTACTTCTTGAAGCCCGCGAAGGCAACTCGAAGGAGTCCGTCCGGGTACACCTGCACGCCCTCGAGGTCACTGCTGACCCCGGTCAGGTTGCGCTGCCGGTAGAGGTACACCAGCGGCGCGTCCTGGTTGATGATCTCGGTGACCTGGCCGTACAGCTCGGCGCGTTTGGCCTTGTCACCCTCGCCGCGTACCTCGTCGAGCACCGCGTCAAGCTCGGGGTTCGAGTACCCGGCGACGTTCTGCGACCCGCCGGTGCCGACGAAGTTGGTCAGGTTCGCGTCGGGGTCCACCCGGCCGGACCAGCCGATCTGCACCGCCTCGTACTTGCCCTGGTCCTGGAGGTCGAGCAGCGAGGTGAACTCCGCGGGGACGAGCTTGAGCTCGAAGCCGCCCTCTTTGACCTGCGCCTGCAACGCCTGACCGAAGCGCAGGCTGACCGGCGTGTTGGTGATCAGCAGCTCCATCTGCACCGGCGTCTTCACCCCGGCTTCCTGCAACAGCCGCTTCGCCTCGGCCGGGTCGGCGTCGAGGCAGGTCTGCGCGAGGTCGCTGGTGTACTCGCTCTGCGGGGCGACGGCGCTGCACGCGGGTGCGAACAGGTCGTTGAAGGTCGTCTCGACCAACGCCTTGCGGTCAACCGCGGCCGAGAATGCCTGGCGCACCTTCTCCGACGTGGCCCAGGGCTTGTTGATGCGGCCGGGAGGCTCGCCGACACCCTTCACGTTGCCGACGTTGAAGGTGATGCCTTGGTAGCCGAGCGAGTCCGACTGCAAGACCTTGACCGCCTCGGAGCTGCTGAGGTCCGGCACGGAGTCGGTCGACAGCGCGTCGGCCACCTGCACGTCGCCAGACTCCAGGTTCGCGGCCCGGATGTTGGCGTCGGTGATGATCCGGTAGACGATCCGGTCCAGGTGGACCTTGTCCTTGTCGTAGTAGTTCGGGTCGGGGACCAGCTCGACCGAGCTCTGCGGCACCCGCTTCTCCAGCTTGAACGGTCCGACGCAGACCGGCTCGGAGCTGAAGTCGTCACCCTTCGCGTCGAGCTGCTTAGGGCTCATCACCATGCCGGCCCGGTCGGACAGGGCCGCGGTCAGCGGGGTGAACGGCCGCTCGAGCTGGATCTCGACGGTCATGTCGTCGGGCGTCTCGATCCCCGCGATCGGCCCCATCTCACTGGTGCGGCCGCTGTCGGGCTTGGTGAAGTGCCGCTCGAGGGACTTCTTCACGGCCGCGGAGTCGAACGCGGTGCCGTCGGCGAACTTCACGCCTTCGCGCAGCGGGATCGTCACCGTGGTGCCGTCGTCGGACGTCTCCGGCATGTCCGCGGCGAGCTGGGGTACGACGTGGGCGTCCTTGTCGACGTCGTACAGCTTCTCGCAGATCGCGTTGAAGATGTAGCGGCTGAGCAGGGTGCGCGCCACGGTCGGGTCGAGGAAGTCGGGCTCTCCGGCCAAGGCGACGACCAGGGTGCCGCCCTCCTTGACGTCCTCGGCGGCCGAGCCCACGTCATCTTTCCCCGATCCCGACCCTTCCCCGCCGACCGACGAGCAGGAACTGAGTGCGAGGACGGCGACGGTCGCCACGGCTACGACAGCGCGGGCTGCCACCGGACGGAGCACGCTCATGGGTCCAGACCTTTCGTTAGCCCCTTTAAAGGAACGTACCTTGTCTGAACGCACCTTGTATACAGTCGCCCAGTCGAGCGCGCGACCTCAGTGGGGACGAAGGGTCGGGAACAGGATCGACTCGCGGATACTGCCGATCCCGGTCAGCAGCATCATCAGCCGGTCGACGCCGAGACCCACCCCGCCGGCCGGCGGCATGCCGAACTCCATCGCCCGCAGGAAGTCCTCGTCGAGCTCCATCGCCTCGGGGTCGCCGGCCGCGGCGCGCAGCGACTGCTCGACCAGCCGCTCCCGCTGCAGCACCGGGTCGTTGAGCTCGGAGTACGCCGGTGCCAGCTCGACTCCGTTGATGATCAGGTCCCACGCCTCGTTGAGGCCGGGGATGGTGCGATGCGGCTTCGCCAGCGGCTTGGCGGCAGCCGGGTAGTCCTTCACGAACGTCGGCTGGATCAGCGTGTCCTCGACCAGCTGCTCGTACAGCTCGACGACGATCTCGGCGCTGCCCCACGCCGGGTTGAGCTCGACGTCATGCCGCTCGGCGTACTTGCGCAGCGTCGCCGCGTCGGTGTCGGGGTCGACCTGCTCGCCAACGGCCGCCGACACCAGGTCGAGGATCGGCGCCTCCCGCCACTCGCCCTCGAGGTCGATCTCGGTGCCGTCGTGCGCCGGCACCACGGTCCGCCCGATCGCCCGGGCCGCGTCGACCACCAGCCCGCGGGTCAGCTCCATCATCGTGGTGTAGTCGCCGTACGCCTCGTACGCCTCGAGCATCGAGAACTCCGCCGCATGCGTCGAGTCGAGCCCCTCGTTGCGGAACGTGCGACCGATCTCGTACACCTTGTCGATGCCGCCGATCATCGCCCGCTTCAGGTCCAGCTCGAGGGCGATGCGCAGCAACATCGGCTGGTCGAAGGCGTTGAGGTGGGTACGGAAGGGACGCGCCGCGGCGCCGCCGTTGGTCAGCTGGAGCACCGGCGTCTCGACCTCGACGTAGCCGCGCGCATCGAGCGTGGAGCGCAGCGACTTGAGCACGGCCGCCTTGGTGCGCACGATGTCTCGGGCCGCCGGGCGCACGATCATGTCGACGTAGCGCAGCCGCACCCGGCCCTCGTCGTTGAGCGGCTGATGTTCGTTCGGCAGCGGCCGCAGCGTCTTGGCGGCCAACTGCCACGACGTGACCTGCACCGACAGCTCACCGCGCCGGCTGGTGACGATCTCGCCCTGGACCGCGAGCAGGTCGCCGATGTCGACCAGGTGCTTGAACTCCGCCAGCGACTCCGCGCCGACGTCGGCTTGCGAGAGCATCGCCTGCAGCTCGGTGCCGTCGCCCTCCCGCAGCCGGACGAAGCACAGCTTGCCGGTGTTGCGCTGGAAGATCACCCGGCCGGTGACCGCGACCTGCTCACCGGTGCGGGTGTCGGGCTCCAGGCCCGCATCGTCGCAGGCGTCACGGATCTGCCGCAGCGTATGTGTACGGGGCACGACCACGGGGTACGGGTTGTCCCCCGCCGCGATCACGCGGTCGCGCTTGTCCCGGCGTACCTGCAGCTGCTCCGGCAGGTCGTCGGCGTCCTGCGCACCGGGGGTGTCGTTCATGGCGCACCAGCCTACGGCGTGGTCAGGCGGTGCGCGCGAACACCATCCGCAGGCCGATCAGGGTCAGCCACGGCTCGTGCACCAGCGAGGTGCGACACTCCTCCACGGCGAACGGGGCCAGCCCGCCGGTGACGATCACGGTGACGTCGGCGGTGTCCCAGTGCAGCTCGTCGATCATCCGCGTCACGATGCCGTCGATCTGCGCGGCGAAGCCGTAGACAGCACCGGACTGCAGCGCCTCCACGGTGTTCTTGGCGACGACCGAGCGCGGTCGCATCAGCTCGACCCGGCGCAGCTGCGCGCCCTTGGCGCCGAGCGCTTCGAGCGACACCTCGATGCCGGGCGCGATGGCGCCGCCGACGTACTCCCCGCGCGCACTCACGACGTCGAACGTCGTGGCCGTGCCGAGGTCGACGACGATCGCCGGACCCGGGTGCAGGGTGGACGCGGCCAGGGCGTTGAGGATCCGGTCGGTGCCGACCTCACGCGGGTTGTCCATCAGCACGGGTACGCCGGTGCGTACACCCGGCTCCACGACGACGCTGCGCACCCCGGCGTAGTGCCGGCTGAGCATCTCCCGCATCTCGTGCAGCACGGTCGGCACGGTCGAGCAGAGCGCCACGCCGTCGATGCCGTCCGCGTGCTGGCCGAGCAGCCCGGAGAAGACGACCGCCCACTCGTCGGCGGTCCGGCGGTCGAACGTGCCGACCCGCCAGTGCTCGGCGATCAGGTCACCGTCGAACAGGCCGAACACGGTATGGGTGTTGCCGACATCGATGCACAGCAGGGTCATGGCTGGGACCGCAGGTCGAAGGCCAGGTCGAGCACCGGCGCGGAATGCGTCAGCGCACCCACGGCGAGGAAGTCGACCCCGGTCTCCGCGACCGTCGCCGCGACGTCGAGCGTCAGACCGCCGCTGGCCTCCAGCTCGGCCCGGCCGGCCACGACCGCGACCGCCTCCCGCATCAGGTCGGGCGCCATGTTGTCCAGCAGGATGGACTCCGCGCCGGCGTCGAGCAGTGGCTCGAGCTGGTCGAGCCGGGTGACCTCGACCTGCACCGGCAGGTCCGGGAACGCCTTGCGCACCGACGTGAACGCCTCGGCCGCCCCGCCGGCCGCGAGGAGGTGGTTGTCCTTGATCAGCGCCTGGTCCGACAGCGACCGGCGGTGGTTGGTGCCGCCGCCGCAGCGGACGGCGTACTTCTCCAGCGACCGCATCAGCGGCGTGGTCTTGCGGGTGTCGCGGACCCGTGCCTTGGTGTGCTGGACGGCGTCAGCCCAACGGCGGGTGAGGGTCGCGACCCCCGACAGGTGACAGCAGAAGTTCAACGCCGTGCGCTCGGCCGTGAGCAGTGCCCGGGTCGGCCCCTCCACGCTCAGGACGACGTCGCCCGCGCCGACCTGGGTGCCGTCGAAGACCCGGCGCTCGACCTCGGCCGCCCCGGCCATCCGCATCGCGACCTCGGCCACCAGCAGGCCGGCGACCACGCCGTCGGCACGTGCTACCAGGTCACCCCGGACCCGCTGGTCCGCAGGGATCGTCGCCTCGGTCGTCACGTCGACCCCGCCGTCGAGGTCCTCCTCGAGCGTCGCCGCCACCAGGTCGGACACACTCACCGGGTCGAGCCCGGCCTGGGTGAGCAACGTCGACAGGTCGTCGGGCAAGGTCATGCGTTCGTCCCCCCGGGTGGTGGCGTCGACCGGGTGTACGCCACCCGCAGCCGGCCGTCGGATTCCATCGTGGTGTCCAGGTGACCGGCCCAGTCGTCGGCGGTCTCCGGGAAGTCCTCGCGCCAGTGCGAGCCGCGCGTCTCCTCGCGCGCCTGCGCGGCCAGCAGCAGCGCAGTGCTGACGGTGGCGAGGTTGGTGGCCTCCCAGGCCTCCGTACACGGGGTCGACTGCGAGTCGGCGGACAGCTTGGCGACGGCGCCGAGTGTGCGGGCGAGCCCGTCGCGGTCACGCATCACCCCGGCGTCCTCGCTCATCCGGTGCTGCAGCTCGGCGACGACGGCCGGGTCGACCAGTCCGGGGGTACGCCGCTCGGCGGCGGGCTCGCAGCGCTCGGGAAGGGCGCGCGCGAGGTCGGCCGCGATCCGGCGACCGAAGACGAGACCCTCGAGCAGTGAGTTCGAGGCCAGCCGGTTGGCGCCGTGCACGCCGGAGCAGGCCACCTCGCCGCAGGCGTACAACCCGGGCACCGTGGTGCGTCCGTCCAGGTCGGTCGCGACGCCACCCGACGCGTAGTGGCACGCCGGAGCGACCGGGATCAGCTCGGTCACCGGGTCGATGCCATGCTCCCGGCAGGAGGCGAGAATGGTCGGGAACCGCTCGGTCCACTTCTGCTCGCCGAAGGCGCGGGCGTCGAGCCACATGTGCTGGGTGCCGGTCTCCCGCATCCGTCGAGTGATCGCCTTGGCGACGACGTCGCGCGGTGCGAGGTCGGCGAGCTCGTGCTGGCCCTGCATGAACCGTCGGCCGTCGTGGTCGACGAGGAACGCACCCTCGCCGCGTACGGCCTCCGACACCAGCGGCTGCTGACCACGCGAGTCGTCGCCGAGCCACATCACGGTGGGGTGGAACTGCACGAACTCCACGTCGCGCAAGGTGGCGCCGGCGCGCAGCGCCAAGGCCATCCCGTCACCGGTCGAGACACTGGGGTTGGTCGTGGCGTCGAAGACCTGGCCCATGCCGCCACTGGCGAGGATGACGGCGCGGCAACGGACCGCGCCCACGCCGTCGCGCTGGCCCTCGCCCATCACGTGCAGCGTCGCCCCGGCGACCGCGCCGTCGTCACCGAGCAGCAGGTCGAGGACCAGGGCATGCTCGACGACCTCGACGTCGGGCGCGCGGTGGACGGCCGCGACCAGGGCGCGCTGGATCTCCGCGCCGGTCGCGTCGCCGCCCGCATGCACGATCCGGTTGCGGTGGTGGCCGCCCTCGCGGGTCAGCTTCAGGGCACCGGACTCGGCCATGTCGAACCGGGTGCCGAGGTCGATCAGCTCCTGCAGGGCGTCGGGGCCCTCGGTCACCAGCGTGCGTACGGCTGCCTCGTCGCAGAGCCCGGCGCCGGCGACCATGGTGTCGGCGAGGTGCTGGTCCGGGGAGTCACCCGGCCCGATGGCGGCCGCGATGCCACCTTGCGCCCAGCGGGTGGAGCCGGCCGACAGGTTGTCCTTGGTGACGACCAGGACGCTGCCCAGCTCACGGGCTCGCAACGCGGCGGTGAGCCCCGCGATCCCCGAGCCGACGACGATGATGTCGGCGTACGTCGACCAGCCCGCGGCGGCCGACCGGAGCAGCAGCGGCAGCGGGGCGGGCGTGCCGTCAGCCGGCCGGTCCTGGGTGGAGGTCACCCGCGGAGGCTATCGGCGCCGGTGTCGCCGCGCACCAGGCGCATCCCGCCGGCCATCCCCGGGACGACCTCGGCCGGGTCGCTGCCGGTGCCGATCACCTTGTTGTCGGCATCGACGAACACCACGCTCGGCTCGAACGTGCGGGCCTCGGCGGTCTCCATCTGCGCGTACGCGATCAGGATAACGATGTCGCCGGGATGCACCAGCCGGGCGGCCGCGCCGTTGATGCCGATGACTCCCGAGCCGCGCTCGCCGGCGATCGTGTAGGTCTCGAGCCGGCTGCCGTTGGTGACGTCGACGATGTGCACGAGCTCGCCCGGCAGCAGGTCGGCCGCGTCCAGCAGGTCAGCGTCGACGGTCACCGAGCCCACGTAGTGCAGGTCGGCCTGCGTCACGGTGGCGCGGTGGATCTTGCTCTTCATCATGGTTCGTTGCATGGTCACTCCGGTGTGTCAGTCCAGGGCGCTGCCGGGTCCCGGCGTCAGCCGCTCGTGGTCAGCACGAGGGGCAGGTTGTCGATCAGTCGGGTGGTGCCGACTCGGCCGGCGACCAGCAGCCGCGCCTCGCCGGACTCGGGCGCGGGCGCGAGGTCGGGCGTCCGCAGGGCCAGGTAGTCGACGTCAAGGCCGGTGGCCGCGTCGAGGACCGCCTGCGCGGCGGCGAGCACGTCGGCGGCGGTGCCCCCGGCCTGCGCACCGGCCTGCAGTGCCCGCGACAGGGCAAGCGCGGTCGCGCGGTCGGCCTTGCTGAGGTAGCGGTTGCGCGATGACAACGCGAGCCCGTCGGCCTCGCGTACGGTCTCGCCGCCGACGACGTCGACGTCCAGGCAGAGGTCGGTCACCATCCGCCGGATCAGCACCAGCTGCTGGTAGTCCTTCTGCCCGAACACCGCGACATCCGGCCGGACCAGCCCGAACAGCTTGGCCACGACGGTCAGCACGCCGGCGAAGTGGGTCGGCCGCACGGCACCCTCGAGGTCTCCGCCCAGCGGTCCCGGGTCGATGGTCACCTGCGTCTCGCCGCCGGGGTAGATCTCGTCGACAACCGGCGTGAAGACCGCGTCGGCACCGGCCTGCGCACAGACGGCGAGGTCGGCCTCCAGGCTGCGGGGGTAGCGCTCGAAGTCCTCACCCGGGCCGAACTGCGTGGGGTTGACGAAGATCGACACGACCACCTTCGAGCCGCGCAGGCGAGCCTCGTGCAGCAGCGCGAGATGGCCGTCGTGCAGGGCGCCCATCGTGGGTACGAGGACGATCCGCTGCTCGGACCCGGCGTCGTCCTTGAGCGCGGTGCCCAGCTCGTCGCGGGTGCGGGCGACGGTCGGCGTCATGACCCGGCCTGCACCAGCGCGTCGTCGAGCAGCGCCACGATCGCGCGGGCCCGGTCGAGCTGCAGGCGACCGTCGAGGACCGCGTGGCCGGCGGTGGCCCGGCCCATCGCGAGGTAGCTCGCCAGCGCCTCCGGCGACGTGTCCGCGAGCGTCGCGAGGTGCGCGCGCACCGTGTCGACGTCGCCGCGCACGATCGGGCCGGTGAGGGCGGCGTCGCCGTACTCGAGGCTGTTGTCGAGGGCGGCCTGCAGCAGCGGCCGGAGCGTGGACGCGGGGTCGGCCGCGCCGCTGGCCCGCAGGAGGTCCATGGACTGGCTGACCAAGGTCACCAGGTGGTTAGCACCGTGGGCGAGGGCCGCGTGGTAGAGCACCCGCTGGTTCTCGTCGACCCAGTTGGTGCGGCCGCCGAGGTCGGCGACCAAGGCCTCGACCGTCGGCCGGACGTCGGCGGCCGCCGTGCACCCGAACACCGTGCCCGGCAGGTGGGCGAGGTCGAGGTCGGTGCCGGTGAACGTCATGGCCGGGTGCATGGCAGCGACCCGCGCGCCTCTGCGGGCGGCTGGGGCGAGCACGCCGGCGCCGTGGCGGCCGCTGGTGTGCACGACGTACTGACCGCTGCGGATCGCGCCGGAGGCCGCGAGCATGGTGACGACGTTGCTCAACACGTCGTCGGGGACGGTGAGCAGCAGGATGTCCGCGGCCCTGGCGACATCGGTGGGCTTGCCCACCGGGACTCCCGGCAGCAGCGTCTCGATCCGGGTGCGGGATGCATCGGACTCACCGCCGACGGCGGCAATGGTGTGGCCTGCCGTCCGGAGTGCGGCGGCTAGGACTGCGCCGACTCGACCGGCGCCGATCACCCCGATGTGGGCCATGTGCCTCGCCTTTCGTTCCAGTCCCCGATCGGGGTACCGGACGGTGCTGGCTGTCGTGGCTTTCGCGTGCATGACCAGCCTAGAGGTGACAACAACGAGGCGGCACGCGTGCTTCCCGTGGCCCTTCTCACACCACCCGCCCACTCGCGCCGAGGTTGCGCGAATGTTCGGACTCCTGGGAAGAAATGAACCGACGATCGCCCTTACGGTTCCGGTCGGTCGCGTGTCATGTGGCGGGCCTGACGTCGCCGGGCCGATGACACGCGACTGTGAAAGGGCGGTGACCGGGTGCCTGCGGCCGGACCCGTCTGCATTCTGCGGACACCTGTCGGCAGACGACGACCCGGACCGAACTCGGCGTGCCTGGGCGACTTCACCCCTCGAACCGCCACTTTCGGCCCCGATTCCGGGCTCAGAATGTCGGTTCGGAGGGTGACGTCGTGGCCGGCGGGCACAGGCAACCCATTTCCGGACCCGGGTGCGACGCCAGCCCCCGAATACTCGCGTCGAGGTTGCGCGTATGCAGACATAAGCGC
>JBOHDE010000028.1:0-24977 GCA_050699035.1 Nocardioidaceae bacterium
GGCGTCGACCTCGAGGTGATCGATGCCGGAGACGCCGGCCGTGCCGTCGGCACCCTGCTGGCCGGAAAGGCCGACTTCGCGTCGGGAGCGTTCGAGCACGTCATCAAGGCTCGCGAGGAGAACAAGGACCTCGTCATGACTGCGTTGTACGTCAAGTACCCCGCGATGTCCCTCGTCGTTGGGTCGGACTCGGCCGATGAGATCACGTCGGTGGAAGACCTGCGTGGCAAGCGTGTCGGGACGTCGAGCCCTGGCTCCGCCGCGCACTACAACCTCATCAGCCTGCTGAAGAGTCACGACATGTCCGAAAGCGACGTCGAGCTCGTGTTCGCGGGCCTCAGCGAGATGCCGGCTGCACTCAAGAACGGCCAGGTAGAAGCCGGGATGGTGGTCGACCCGTTCACCACCCAGACCATCAGCGACGGCACCGGCAGCATGCTCTTCGACCTCGGCACGGAAGAGGGCTCGCAGGAGCTGTACGGATCCGAGTACGCGATGTCTGGCCTGATGACGCAGGCGAAGACCGTCGAGGAGAACCCCGAGCTGGCCCAGAAGGTCACCACGGCGGTAGTACGGGCGCTCGAGTACATCCACACCCACACGCCGGAAGAGGTTGCCGAGGCGATGCCGGACGACTACAGCTCGGACAAGGAGACGCTGACAGCCGCGGTCGAGCACATGAAGGACGCCTTCACCGAGAACGGGATGATGCCGGCTGAGGCCGCCGACACCACTGCGACCGTCCTGGCCGACAACGGTGTCGTGTCCGAGAAGGCGATCGAGGACGTCCCCTCGCTCTACGACATGCAGTTCGTCGAGAGCGTCGAAAAGTGACCCTGGCAGACCCTGACATTCACGCTGAACAGGGGTTCGGCCAGGAGATCGGCTTCGGAAACTCCCCGGCCGTGGTCGTGGTGGACTTCCAGCGAGGTCTCACCGCGATCGGCGGCCCGCTTGCCGGCCCCGCGATCTCGCGTGCCGTCGACGCGTCCGTCGAGCTGCTCGACCTCTCGGCCGAGCTCGGTGTCCAGAGCTTCATGGTGCGGACCGAGTACCGGCCGGACGGTTCGGACGCTGGTGTGTTCGGCCGCAAGGCGAGGACGCCCAGCCTGCTCGTCGAGGGCAGCGACTGGGCCGAGCTCGACGATCGGCTGCCACGCCAGCAGCGCGACATCGACCTGGTGAAGAAGATGCCATCCGCCTTCTTCGGCACTCCGCTGGCGATGATGCTGACTGCTCAAGGTATCGACACCCTGATCGTCGTCGGCTGCGTCACGAGCGGCTGCGTACGAGCAACCGCCGTCGACGGGATGAGTCATGGCTTTCGCGTCGTCATCCCGGCGGAGGGAGTCGGTGATAGGGACGATGAGTCGCATGACAACAGCCTGCGCGACCTTCAGCGCAAGTACGCCGACGTCCGGCCGATGGAGGAGGTGCTCGGTTGGCTGCGGGGCCGTTGACGATTGCGCTCGGAGGACATGACCGAGTACTGGACCTGTTCGCCTGGATCACCGACCCCGACGGGCGTGACCGCTTCGGCACCGCCATCTGGGACGGGATGTGGACCGAAGACGCGAAGGCAGCGCTGGTCCAGCAGGTGCGGGCAGCGGACCTCCCTCGGACAACGGTGTCGTACGTAGGTGACGACGACGTCTCCGGGTGCTCGCTGCTGGTGACGGAGACACCCGTCGAGATCGAGACCGTGCGCTCCACGATGCCGACCGTCTCGCACGTCGTGCAGTTCGGGCGCTTCTCGCCGCAGGTCGTCGAGGCCACTGCGGCCGGACCGGCAGTAGTGGAGTTCGAGCGCGCCTCCATCCGGAGCGTGGCGGAGCACGCCGTCGCGATGACCCTGTGCCTGTTGCGAGAACTGGTGCAGGTCGACCGTGCGGTGAGAGCCAGCGCCCCGCCACGGGCGCCGAGCGAGTACGCCTACAACTGGCTCGGAGCGATGCCACGCTCGATCGCCGACGCACGAGTCTGCATCCTGGGTTTCGGGCAGGTGGGCCAGGCGGTGTGGCGGGCGCTGGCGGGTCTGCGCCCGGCCGAGGTCACCTACTGGTCGCGCACGGCTAACAAGCACCTCGCCACTGGGGCGCACCAGCCCGACCTGATGCGGGCCCTGACTGACGCGGATGTGGCGATCGTCGCCCTTCCACTCACCAACGACACGCGCGACCTCATCGGACCCGAGCATCTCGCCGCCCTGGGGCCTGCCGGCGTCCTGGTCAACGTCTCGAGAGGCGCCATCGTCCAGGAGGACGCGCTGGTGTCGTGCTTGCAGGGTGGCGCTCTCGGCGCTGCCGGTCTCGACGTCTTCGCGCGTGAGCCGATGGAAACACTGCACCCGTTCCGGTCGCTCGACAACGTGCTGTTGTCTCCCCATGTTGCCGGTGGGACGAGGGAGCGGTTGGCGCTCGAGCTGCTTCAGCTGCTCGACGTCGTCAAGGGTCTTGCGAATAAGCGGACCACGTGAGACTCGCGGACCCCAACAGTCACGAGCGCTTCGTCGACGCGTCGTCGCCAGGGAGAGCGAGCATCTGCACCATGATGAGGTCGCTCATCGCGCGGATGATCTTGTCCTGGTCGAAGCGGCCGGCAGGGTCGTACCACTCGACGGCCCAGTTGATCATCCCCAGGATGGACAGGCGTACGAGTGTCGCCTCCCCAGGGGGGATCTCGCCGGCGTCCATCGCCTCCTGCACGAGCGTCGTGAACAGCTGGTCATACCGGTCGACTCGTGCTTCGTACTGCTCGCGGTACGGCGACTTGAGAAACCGACGCTCGCGAAGGAACACGGCCACCGCGTTCTGCCGTGTCAGCACGAAGTCGAGGTGGTTCTCGACGGCGAGCCGCAGCTTCTCCTTCGGTGCGAGGTCCTGCACCAAGACGGCTTCCAACCGGTCGAGGAAGTTGGCCATCCCGGTTTCGAGGACCCGTAACAAGAGGTCCTGCTTGCCGTCCACGTGGTAGTAGAGGCTCGCCGTCGTGAGCCCCAGCTGCTGGGCGACGTCGGAGATCGAGGTGCCGTTGTAACCCTTCTCGGCGAACAGCGCTGTCGCCGCTGCGATGAAGGCCTGCTCGGTCTGTCGCATCGGACGGCGTGTCCCCGTCGGCTCACCCGACCGTTCGGTCGACGTGCGGTCGCCTTCGTTTCGGTGTTCCCGTGCTGCCATCCGACTCACCCCCATCGACTAGAGCCTTGACACTGCCATGCGCCGATCCTACTGTCTACTGAACGATCATTAAGTAGATGAGGCGAGAGGTCATGGGTATGTCGATAGATCGGCTACGCGCCCCGCAAGGATTGGCTGGTGTCGTTGGCATCGCTCTCGCTCTGACCGCTTGTGGCGGCGGCGCCTCCGGCGGTGGTGCGGGCGAGGAGATCAAGATCGGTTTGCCGCACCCCTTGACGGGGGTGTGGGCCGAAGGCGGTCAGAACTCCGTGAACGGTGCGCTGCTCGCGATCGAGGACGTCAACGAGGCGGGTGGCGTCGAGTCGCTCGAGGGTGCGAAGTTCGCGCCGGTCGAGGCAGACACCAGCTCAGAAGACCCCGGGCAGGCGGCGTCGGTCACGCGGCGCCTGGTCCAGCAGGACGGAGTCAGTGCGTTGATCGGGTCGTACGTCTCGGCGCTGACCCTCACCGCGAGCACCGAAGCCGAGAAGGGCCGCATCCCGATGCTGACCCAGGCGTTCACCGACGAGCTCACCGGCCGTGGTTACAAGTACCTCTTCCAGCTCCCGCCAGCATCGTCGGAGATCGGTGCGTCGACGGTCCCGTATGTGCGGGACGCGTTCGCCACCGCGAAGGTCCCGGTGCAGCGGGTGGCGGTCGTCTCGTCGAACGACGCGGCCCTCAAGGCCCAGGCGGAAGGCACGGCGAAGGCAGCCGAAGGCGAGGGCCTCGATGTGGTGTCGAAGAAGTTCTACCCGATCGACATCACCGACGCGTCCGTCCTGTCGCAGCAGGTGATGCGGTCGAAGCCCGACATCGTGTTCATCGGCGGTCCGACCCAGGCCGCCATTCTCGTGGTGCAGACGATGCGAAGCCTCGGGTACGAGGGGCCCATGGTGGGTCTTGGCGGCGGCGGGATCCTCAACAAGGGCTTCGCGGAGGCGCTCGGGGAGAACGTCAATGGCGTCCTGAGCATGGCTGCCTGGAACTGGGACATGCCCTACGAGGGCGTGGACGACGTGAACAAGCGGTTCATGGAGCGGTTCGACGAGCCGTTCATGCCGCAGGAGGCCGGGGAGTCGTACGCCGCAGTCTGGATGCTCAAGGAGGCGATGGAGAGCACCGGAAGCAGCGAGCCCGAAGACATCGCGAAGGCGCTGAGGGAGCAGTCCCTCACCTCGGGCCCGGGGTCATTGATGCCGGGCGGGGAGGTCGGCTTCGACAAGAGCGGGCTGAACCCGGACACGTATCCGGTGATGATCCAGTGGCAAGAGGGTGTCCCGCGCGGCGTCTGGCCGGAGGACGTCCAAGCCACGCCCCCGATCACGTCGAGTAAGTAGCGCAGGACTCGGGAACGCTGTGTCGACCTTCGCGCAAGCGGCCGTCACGGGGCTGCTCCTGGGCGGCGTGTACGGCCTGGTCGCGATGGGGCTCAGCCTCGTCTTCGGTGTCATGCGGGTGGTCAACTTCGCACACGGCGACTTCGTGCTGATCGGGATGTACGCGACGCTCGTTGTGTACACGACCTGGCACCTCAACCCGTTCGTGGCGCTGCTCGTGGTGGTGCCTGGTGCGCTGCTCCTCGGCGCCGCACTCCAGCGGGTGCTGATCAGACGGGTAACCGGGACGACCGAGCTTCGTCAGCTGATGCTCACGCTCGGCCTCGCGCTCGTCATCCAGAACGTTGCCCTCATCATCTTCTCGCCCAACCAGCGGTCGCTGCCGGGCTTCGCCTGGGGCTCCGAGCTGGTCCGCTTGGGCCCGATCTACGTGCGGCCCGCCCACGCCGTCGGCTTTGCCATCGCCCTTGCAGTCACCTGCGCACTAACGCTGATGCTGACCCGATCGGACTTCGGGCGGGCGATGCGGGCGACGGTCGATGACGCCGAGATGGCGGAGTCCTCGGGGGTTCGTACGAAGCGGGTCTACGCCGTCGGGATGGCGCTCGGGACATGTGTCGCCTGTGTCGCGGGCGCCGTCCTCATCACGTACTACCCGGTGTCTCCGGCCACCGGCCGCCAGTTCCTGGTGATCGCCTTCGTCGCCGTGGTGCTGGGCGGTCTCGGCAACGTCATCGGTGCGTTTCTTGGCGGAATCCTGGCCGGCCTGGTCCAGCAGTTCACCGCTTCCTTCGTCGCGGTCGACCTGCAAGACGTCGGACTGTTCGCCCTCTTCATCGCTGTCCTGGTGTTCCGCCCGAACGGGCTGTTCGGGCGAGAGGGGGCAGTGTGAAGGGCCGCACGGGCCAGCTGGCCGGGCTGCTGTTCTTCGCGGTGGCGGCAAGCCTCCCGCTCTGGCTGCTGCTGGACGACTACCTGCGCGGCATCGGCGTGCGGGCACTGGTGGTCGCGATCCTCGCCGTCTCCTGGAACATCATCGGCGGCTTCGCGGGCCGGCTCTCGTTCGGGCACGCGGCGTTCTTCGGAATCGGCGCCTACACCAGCTCGCTGCTGCTCGTCGAGCGAGAGATCTCACCCTGGATCGGGGGAGTCGTCGGCATGCTCGCCGCCGGACTGGTCGCCCTGCTGCTGGGCCTTCCCGTCCTTCGCCTGCGCGGTATCTTCTTCACGCTCGCGACGTTCGTCTTCACCCTCATCCTGCTCACGCTGGCGCGCTACTTCGGCGACTTCACCGGTGGTGACGTAGGGCTCAGCCTCCCGCTGACCGACCCGTCCTTCGCAATGATGCAGTTCCGCGGACAGGCGGCCTTCTTCTACCTCGCGCTCGCCGTGCTCGCCCTCTATGTCGCGATCGCCGCAGCCGTCTCGCGATCGGCGTTCGGCTACCGACTTCGTGCCATCCGTGACGACGAGGAGGTGGCTGAGGCACTGGGCATCGCCACCACCCGAGTCAAGCTCCAGGCTTTCGTCCTCAGCGCCGCGATGGCGGCGTTCGCCGGCACCCTCGCCGCCCAGCAGGACCTCTTCATCGACCCGGGGAGCGCGTTCGGGATCGACCGGTCGGTCGAGATCGTGCTCGCCGCGATCCTGGGCGGCATCGGCACGGTCTGGGGCCCGGTCGTGGGCGGGATCGCGGTCGTGGCCATGTCGGACGGCCTCAACAACGTCCTCCGTGAAGTCGCCGCCGGCGCCGAGACCGTGGTCTACGGCTTCGCCCTCATCGCGGTGGCGCTGTGGCTGCCCGGCGGGCTGGCGTCGTTGCCGGCCCAGCTGGGGACCCTGCGGCGCGGCCGACATGGCGCGCCCACTCCCGAGCGGGCCAGACTCGGGTCGGTCGAGAAGGAAGGGCGGTCCTGATGGACGTCGGCCCTGTCAGGGTGGAGCATGCGTCGAAGTCGTTCGGCGGCGTACGCGCCGTCCGTGACGTCGACCTGGATATCGACGAGGGCGGAGTCGTCGCTCTGGTCGGGCCCAACGGAGCCGGCAAGAGCACGCTGTTCGACCTGATCACCGGGGTCCAGTCACTCGACACCGGGCGGCGGATCATCCGTGGGCGCGACATGACTCGGGCCCGCAGCCACCGCATCGCCGCGGTGGGAGTGGCCCGCACGTTCCAGAAGGTGCGGCTCTTCCCGTCGATGTCGGTCATCGACAACGTCGTTGTCGGCGGGCTGGTCAAGCACCGCAGCGTCGACGAGTCCCGGCGGGCCGCCTCCCAAGCCCTCCAACGAGTAGGACTCCTCGACCGGGCGGAACGCAGCCCCGCCGAGCTGACGCTGATCGACCGAAAGCGGCTGGAGATGGCGCGAGCGCTGGCGTCGAGTCCCTCGGTGCTCCTGCTCGACGAGGTGATGACAGGTCTGACCGCTGAGGAGATCGAGGACGCGGTCGACCTCATCCAGCAGCTGACCGACGAAGGGGTGACCGTCCTGCTCGTCGAGCACCTGCTGAAGATCGTGATGCGCATCAGCCGAAGGGTCGTGGTGCTCAACGAGGGCCGGGTCATCGCCGACGGGACTCCACGGGACGTCCAGCAGGACAAGGCCGTCGTCGAGGCCTACATCGGTTCGGCAGAGGGGCACGGCCATGCTGAGGGTTGAGCGGCTCCATGCCGCGTACGGCGACGCCGTCGTGCTCAACGACGTCTCACTCACCGTGCAGGACGGCGAGATCACCGGCATCCTCGGTCCTAACGGTGCGGGCAAGTCCACCCTCCTCAAGTGCATCGCAGGACACCTGCGGCCGAGTGAAGGAGCCATCCTGCTCGACGACGAGCCGATCCACCGGCTCGCGCCGTACGACATCGCTGCCCGCGGAGTCGCCCTCGTGCCCGAGGGCCGCCGCGTCTTCAGCAGCCTCAGCGTTCACGAGAACCTGCTGGTCGGTGGATCCGCCCGGCGGGCCAAGGCCGATCGACAGAACCAGCTCGACCAGGTGTACGAGCTGTTCCCGCGGCTGCTGGAGCGGCGCCGCCAACGAGCCGGCGCGCTCTCGGGCGGAGAACAACAGATGCTGGCCATCGGACGAGCGCTGATGCTGAAGC
This sequence comes from Nocardioidaceae bacterium, assembly GCA_050699035.1. Lineage (GTDB taxonomy): Bacteria > Actinomycetota > Actinomycetes > Propionibacteriales > Nocardioidaceae > WHTB01. The sequence goes on from JBOHDE010000028.1 coordinate 7,620, forward strand.
CCCGGGTCATCCTCCTCGACGAGCCGTCCCTCGGCCTCGCGCCGATGGTGACCGAGCTCGTGTTCGACACCATCCGGCAGATCGGCGCAACCGGCGTGACCATGCTGCTCGTCGAGCAGAACGCATCACAGGCGCTCACGAGTGCAAGTCGTGGGTACGTGCTCGAGCAGGGTCATGTCGTCTTGTCCGGTGACCAGGAAAGCCTGCGCGGCGCGCGAGCAGTGCGGGACGCCTACTTGGGGGTTACGGATGTCTGACGCGGACAGTCTGGGTGAAGCAGCGCCAGAAGCCGGTTCGGCCGGGCCGCTGGCGGGCGTCACCGTGCTGGATCTGTCGACCCAGCTGCCCGGTCCGTACACGACGATGCTGCTGCGTGCGCTCGGCGCACGGGTGATCAAGGTGGAGCCTCCTGGCGGAGATGCCGCCCGCCGCATCGACCCGGCCATGTTTGCTCGGATCAACGCGGGCAAGGAGCTGATCCAGCTCGATCTGAAGACGGACGAGGGTCGCCAGATCATCCACGGCCTCAGCCGCCGGGCGAACGTGTTCATCGAGGGTTTCCGGCCGGGCGTCGTGCAGCGCCTCGGCGTCGACTTCGCGACGCTGGCCGAGCTGAGTCCTGGAATCGTCTACTGCTCCCTGTCTGGCTTCGGTCAGTCGGGACCACTCGCGAACCTGCCGGCACACGACCTGAACCTCCTGGCGCTCGCCGGTGGCGTCTCGACCGACTCGGACTACCGCCAGGTGTCGATCCCAGCCGTCGACCTCGCGGCGGGCAGCAACGCGGCCCTCGCCATCACGGCCGCGCTGTCGGTAGCGTCGCGGACGGCGACGTTCCTCGACTTGTCACTGCTGGATGCGGCGCTGGTGTGGTCGGCCGTCAAGCGGGTCGACGCGGGTGAGGGGCTCGAGCCGACGTACGGGGTCTTCGACACCGCCGATGGTGGCCGAGTGGCCATCTCGGCGATGGAGGACGACGTCTGGCAGCGACTCTGCGAGGCACTGCGTTGGGCCGACTGGCAGCAGGACCCTGACCTCCAAGTGTATGCCGAGCGACGGCAGCGGGCAGCGGAGCTCAGCCGGCGTCTCGAGGAGACCATCAAGTGCCGGCCGGTCGGCTACTGGCTCGACCTGGCGCAACGACATCAGCTGCCCCTCACGGCCGTCCTCGACACTGCAGCCATGTTCTCGCATCCCCAGAACCTCGAACGCGAGCTCTGGCACGAAGGTCAGCTGCAGGCGCCGATGCCGTCGTCGCTGCGTGTCGTCGTCGCCACCCCGCCGGGAGGGATCGACGCCCAGGGCGCCGCGCTCAGGCGAGAGGCAGCGGCTGTTCGGAGTGAGCAGCCGTGAGGGCCGTCGTCATGCGCGAGTACGGCGGCCCCGGCGTCCTACGGGTCGAGGAGGTGGCCGAACCGGTCGCGGGCACGGGCGAGGTCGTCGTCCGCGTCAGCGCGTGCGGCGTGTGCGGTCACGATCTGTTGGCGCGGCGCGGCGAGCTCGGGACTCCGCTGCCGGCCATCCTCGGCCACGAGATCGCCGGGGTCGTCACGCAGGTCGGCGACGAGGTCGACAAGCTCACGGTCGGCGACCGGGTCGCGCTCGTCCAGCGCGACCCCTGCGGCCGCTGCCCTGCGTGTCGGGGCGGAGCAAGCAACCACTGCCGTCGCGGGCGAGGCTTCTACGGCGAGGACCAGGACGGTGGCTACGCCGAGCTCGTGGTCGCGAGCGAGCGCAACACTGTCATCTTGCCGTCGGAGATCTCCGACGCGACCGGGGCGGTGTCGTCGTGCGCGATCGGCACCGGGTGGCATGCCCTGCAACGGGTGCGGTCCGCGCGAGGGGAGATCGTGGTGGTGACCGGTGCAGGAGGCGGCGTCGGGCTGCACGCACTGCAGCTCGGCCGCCATCTCGGGATGCACGTCATCGCCGCGACAACCTCGGCCGCCAAGCGAGACCGTCTCCTCGAGGCCGGCGCGCACGAGGTCGTACTACTCGGGCCAGCGGAGCCCGCTCTTCGTGACCAGGTCAAGACGCTCACGGGTGGACAGCTTGCCGATGTCGTCCTGGAGCTGGCGGGGGCGCCGACCTTCAGGGCCGCGGTCGCGGCGTTGGCTCCGCTGGGCCGGCTGGCCCTGATCGGCAACGTCGACCCGCAGGACCTCACCCTGCGACCAGGGCTGACCATCCTCCGCGAGCTGTCGATCGTCGGCTCGGCGCACGGCACGAAGGAGGACCTGGCGACGGTGCTGAACCTCGTGGCCGAGGGTCACGTGACACCGGTGATCGCCGAGCGGTTCCCCCTCGCGGAGGCTCATCGAGCTCACGAGCCACCGACCTGCCACGGCCCGCTGGGAAGACGACTGCTCATCCCCGCTGAGTAGACCAGCCGTCACAACCGAAACGACGAGGAGGACAGATGGAACACCCGCTCAGCCGCACCCCTGGCGACCTGCTGCGGGAGCAGGCGGCGCGGCGTGGCGGCCACCCCGCCGTCGTGCACAGCGACGGCAGCACGTCCTACGCGGACCTGCACGGCCGGGCCGTCGCCGTCAGCCGGGCCCTGCGTCGCGACGGTGTGGGGTTCGGGGACAGAGTCGGGCTGCTCGCGACGAATCGCGTCGAGTGGCTGGAGTGCTACTTCGGCGCATCGATGGCGGGCGCGACCGTGCACGCCTTCAACAGCTGGGTCACCGGCCGGGAGCTGGACCATCTGCTCGGCGAGGCCGACTGCACCGCCCTGGTCATGCTTGAGCGCCACGGCCGGCGGACGTACCTCGAGGACCTGCGTGGCCTCGCACCCGAGGTCTGGCACGCCGACCCGGGGGAGTGGGATGCCAGCCGTTACCCCGGTCTGGAGTCGCTGGTCGTCGTCGGCGGAACGGCGCCACGAGGCGGGCTCGACTACGAGCAGTGGCTGGACGTCGACGACGCCGACGACGTGCCCGCCCGGCTGGTCTCGGCCGTCGACCACGGGGTCGTCCTCTACACGTCTGGGTCGACGGCGCGGCCGAAGGCGGTCCCGCTGCTGGGCCACGGGATGGTGGAGAACGGCTTCCACATCGGCGAACGGATGGCGCTGACACAAGACGACCGGGTCTGGCTGAGCTCACCACTCTTCTGGAGCTACGGGTGTGCCAATGCCCTGATGGCGACATTCACCCATGGCGCCACCCTGGTCCTGCAGGAGCAGTTCGACCCCGCTGCGGCGGTCGACCTGATCGAGGCCAACGAGTGCACGGCCGCGTATCTGCTGCCGACCCTGACGCGGGCGATCCTCGACCAAGAAGGTCTTGATGTCGGCCGACTGTCCTCCCTCCGCACGGGTCTGACGATCGGCACGCCGGACGACGTCCGGCTGGCCGCCGAGGCGATGGGCATCGGCGGGATCTGCAACGTCTACGGCTCGACCGAGACGTACGGGAACTGTTGCGTCACCCCGTGGGACGCCGAGCTGACCGACCGACTGACCAGCCAGGGACCGCCACTGCCGGGAGTCAGCGTCCGCACGGTCGACCCGATCACGAGGGTCGCGACCGATGTCGACGAGGTCGGGGCGATCGAGGTGAAGGGGTACCTCACACCGGGCTACCTGGGCGAGGATGCGCCGGTCGACGTCTTCACCGCTGACGGTTACTACCGGACCGGTGACCTCGGCTCGTTGGACGAACGTGGGTGGCTGCACTTCTCGGCCCGCGCCACGGAGATGATCAAGACCTCGGGGATCAACGTCGCCCCGGCCGAAGTCGAGGAGTTCATGGCCGGCCTCGACGGCGTGGCACAGGTCGCGGTCGTGGGAGCTCCGGACGAGGCACGCGGCGAGGTCGTCGTGGCGTACGTCGTGCCTGACCCGGACCGAACGCTCGAGGAGTCGCACCTGATCGCGGAATGCCGGTCGGGGATGTCGTCCTACAAGGTGCCCACCCGAGTCGTCGTGCTCGCCGAGCTGCCCAAGACGAGCACCGGCAAGCTGCATCGGGCCAAGCTGAAGGATCTGAGTGCGACGCCCGCTCCGGCAGCGGTCGCCGCGACGAAGGACATCCCGTGAGTCGCGAAGCCTGGGGCCGTTGGGGCAGCGACGACGAGGTCGGGGCGCTCAACCAGGTCGGGCCGGAGCAGCGTCTCGCCGCTGTGTCGATGGTGTCGGAGGGTCGCGTCGTCAGTCTCGCTCAGCCGCTCGGTCGTTCGACGCCCGTGCCGCAACACCGCCTCGGCGTCGGTCACTTCATGGACCGCGACGGAGGTGACTACGCCGCGGGTGCGCGTCGACCGGGTGGCTTCCAGTTCGCGGAGGACACCCTCATGATGCCGACCCATTCCGGCACGCACATCGATGCGCTGTGCCACGTCTGGTACGACGACCTGCTGTACAACGGCCACAGCGCCAGCACCGTCCGCAGCACCACAGGTGCCGCCCGGTGCGGGGTCGACACGTTGCCGCCCATCGTGACCCGTGGCGTCCTGCTGGACGTCGTCGGTGATGGCACTCCTCTCGAGGCCGGCGAACGGATCGACGCCGCCAGGTTGGCAGAGGCGTGTGCGCAGGCGGATGCCACGGTCGGACCCGGAGACGTCGTGCTGATCCGCACCGGATGGTCGGAGCGCGACCACGACTCGGACGACGCCTACTTCGCCGGCGAGCCGGGGATCGACCTGTCCGGTGCGCTCTTCCTGGCCGAAGGCGGCGCCGCTGTCATCGGCGCCGACAACTACGCCGTCGAGTCGATTCCCTTCCAGGACGGTGAGGTTTTCCCGGTCCACCAAAGGCTCGTGCGCGACTTCGGCATCCCCCTGCTCGAAGGGCTGTCATTGCAGGAGCTGGCACTCAGCGGACGCAGCACCTTCCTGTTCTGCGCGGCTGCACTGCCCCTCCGGGGAGCGACCGGCAGCCCGCTGCATCCGATGGCCGTCCTATGAGCGCCGGTCGACATCCGACGGTGCGTGCTCACCGCCGAACGAACTCCATGAAGGGCCGAACATCATGACTGTGCAAGGAATCGCGGTGGTCGGGGTCCATCACACCCCGGCCCGCCGAGAGGTGACGGACCAGAGCCTCGAAGAGATGGTCTTCGCGGCCGCTCGGGGAGCACTCACGGACGCCGGCCTGACGATCGAGGACATCGACTCGGTCATCCTATCGACGACGGACCAGGTCGAGGGCCGCGTCATCGAGAGCATGGTGACGAACGGCGCTGCTGGTGGCGTCGGCCGCGATGTCACCACGATCGCCTCCGCCGGCGAGCATGCCTTCACCTATGCCTATCTGCGACTCAGGGCGGGCCAGGCGAGCCGTGCCCTGGTGGTGGTGTGGAGCAAGGAGTCCGAGAGCGTGGACCCGACGCACGCCGACCTCCTCGGCGCTGAGCCGTTCACGCTCAGGCCGCTCGGCATGACCTCGGTGGTTGCTGCCGGGCTGCAGGCCAGCGCCTACGCCCATCGACATGGTCTCGACGCCGAAGTGGTGCGCAACGTGAGGGCGGTCCGGGCGCATGCCGCGTTCGAGTCGTACGGGCTGGACGACCGCGACACCACGGATCTGCGGTCCGGTCAGCTCGCGGCCTGGCCACTGACGATGGGGGACCTTCCCCGCGGCTGCGACATCGCCTGCGCGGTCGTCCTGTCCGTCGCCGAGTCGGTGACGTCGGGGCAGACACCGGCCTGGATCACCGGCGTCGGATGGGTCACCGAGCGCTACGACCTCGGTGAAAGAGACCTGAGTCGCTTCGAGGCGCTGGAGGGCGCTGCGCGGATGGCTCTCGGCGAAGACGGCTCGGCCCGTCACGCCGACGTGGTCGAGGTGCAGGAGATCAGCGCCGTTGCCGGTTTCGCCGCGTGTGAGGCGCTCGGCCTGGCCGGCCCCGGCAAGGGATCGCACGCCGCCACGACTGGATCACCCGTGGTCAACCCGTCGGGAGGCAACCTGCTGGTCAATCCTGGCAACGCCGCCGGCGTTCTGCGCTTCGTCGCGGCTGCCCAGCAGGTCAGGGGCAAGGCGGGCGCCGTACAAGTGAGTCCACCGGCGAAGACCGCGGTCGGAGCCGCGTTGCACGGCTTCGCCGGCCAGGGCGCGGCCGTCGTACTGTTCGCCGCTGAAGAGAACGAGGTCGCGTGATGCGCAACGTAGGAATCCTCGGAACCGGTCAGACGAACTTCGTCAAGACCCGTACCGACGTCACGTACCCGGAGCTGGTCCGGGAGGGTGCGGAGCTGGCCTTGGATGACGCCGGAGTCACGATGGCCGATGTCGGAGCCGTTGTCTTCCCGCTCGCTCCCGACGCACTGATCGGCGTGAGCAACGGCGAGCGATGGTGCATCGAGGCGCTCGGCGCCCAGGGCAAGCCGTTCATGCGGGTCAACACCGGTGGAGCGACCGGCCTCACCGCCGTTCAGGCGGGGTTCATGCACGTCGCGTCCGGCATGTTCGACGTGGTCCTCGTCGCCGGCGCCGACCGGGTGTCGGAGTCCAACTCCGCGCAGTCGGTGCTGAACAAGATGTGGGACGTCGCGTACGAGCGGTTGTACCCGCTCAACACGATCACGATGCTGGCGCTGTCGGCTCAGCGGTACAACGACGCGTACGGCGCCGACGAGCGGGACCTGGCGAGGGTGACCGTCAAGAACCGACGACATGCGGCGCTGAACCCGCATGCGCACCTGCGGGCCCCGATCACCGAGGACGAGGTGCTCGAGACCAGGATGATCTCGTGGCCGTTACGGCTGGGGAACCTCTGCCCTTCGTCGACCGGCGCCGCTTCGGTGGTGATCGCCAGCGAGGAGTTCGTCCGCCGGGCCGGCAAAGACGTCGCCTGGATCCGCGGGATCGGCCAGAACAGCGAGACGTTCTGGATGGGCGACCGGGTAGGCCCGAAGGCCACCGGTGACCATGCCGACGCGGACGCGCTCGAGGAGGCCATCGTCCGCGCGTACCGGCAGGCGGGGGTGACCGACCCGCGCTCGCAGATCGACGTCGCGGAGCTGTACGCACCGTTCTCAAGCGTCGAGCTGCACGCGGTCGAGGCGGCGCAGCTGTGTGAGAAGGGTGAGTCCTTCCGCCGCATCGCCGACGGGGCGTTCGCGTTGGGCGCCGAGGGGCCGGTCGTGAACCCGTCCGGGGGGACGCTGTGCACGAACCCGATCGCCGTGACCGGGCTGGTGCGCGCAGCGGAGGTCGCGCTGCAGGTGACCGGCCGCGCCGGCGAGCGTCAGGTCGAGGACGCCAACGTCGGACTCGCGACATCGATCGGCGGTGACCACCAGTTCTACGCGTCCATGGTCCTCGCCAACCACCTAGAGGAGATCACCCGATGACAACGACAACCGCCGACGTATCCGGCGAGCCCGCCTTCTTCGAGCAGACCTGGGACCTGTCGTACCGGCACGCCCTCGGGACGACGGTCGGCGGCTTCCTCGACGGGCTCAAGAAGAAGCAGCTCCTCGGCCGAAAGTGCCCCGGCTGCACCCGAGTCCTGTTCCCGGCCCGATCCTTCTGCGACCGCTGCCACACGGCTACGGAGGACTGGGTCGAAGTAGGTCACCGCGGCACGCTGGAGATGTTCACCATCGTCGTCGAGCCCTTCCCCGGGATGCGGGTCAGCCCGCCGTACGTGCTCGCGTATGCGTTGCTCGACGGTGCCGACACGGCTGTCGTGGGATACCTCAAGGGGATCGACCTGTCCGACATCGATGCCGCGGCCACGTCACTCCGGACCAGCATGCCCATCGACGTCGCCTTCACCGATGAGCCCGAGGGACAGGTCACCGACTTCTGGTTCGAACCGAGGGGAGTGTGACCGACTGGTTTGACCGGTCTGTCTTCGACGAAGGAGATCGTGCGCGGTCCGTTGGCGCGGCGATATCGCTACGTCATGCCCGTCGTTGCAACGGGTGCGACGTCGGAGTCGACACGCTCACCCACGGCTCGGTTGTTCCAGTAGTCATACAGACTCTGCCGCGTCACTTCGATGTGGTGGCGAACGGCTGCGGCAGCACGCTCAGGATCGCGGTCCTCGATCGCTTGCAAAATAGCCTCGTGCTCGACGAGGCAGGTCGACTCGACGCGCACGAATGCGGTGGGTGCGATGAGCCACTGCACACGATGCTGGAGTGAGTTGAGGATCTGCATCAGAAGCTTGTTGCGGGTCAGTCGGGCGATGCCGCCATGGAAGGCTCGACTTGCCTCCAGCGTCCGACGGAGGTCACCGCCCGCGGCGGCGGCGGCCTCGAGCACGATGGCCTTGCGAAGCTCCCCGACTTCGTAGAGCGACGAATGCGGTATGGCCAGTCGCACTGCCTCCTCTTCGAGAAGTCGGCGCAGGAGGAAGACCTCTTCGATGTCTGCGCGCGTCGGTGTGCGAACCCGGGCACCCCGCCGAGGAGTTCTGTCCACCCAACCCTCCTCCTCGAGTAGCAGGATGGCCTCGCGCACGGGGACGCGACTGGTCCCGAGCTGGGCGGCCAGCCGAGCCTCTCTGAGAGGCTCATTGGCTCCGAGCTGGCCGCTCGCGATCATCTCGATGAGCTTGCTGTGGACTACATCGCGAAGAGGCCCCTCAGTCGTCATCACCGACCTCCCCGACCCATGCTCCAGCCCCTCTATTCGTTGGTGTGTGCCACGCAGCGTATACGGATCATAGCGCTGGCGTACGTCCAGACATTGGCCAGAATCTTGTCTGCCATCATATCAAATGGTATACAGAATTGCCCCCCCGAGGAGGTGTGCTCTGAACGCAGTTGTGGTGGAGTCCGCGCTCGCTGACCTCTGCGTGGAGGTCACCGGGAACGGTCGGAGCGTGCTGTTCTTGCACGGGAGTGGGTCGTCTCGCAGATCGTTCGATCCGCAGGTGGCGTGGCTCGCGGATCGGTACCGGTGCCTCGTCTGGGATGCGCCGGGATACGGGGAGTCAGGTGAGCCGAGGTTCGCGCCGTCGTTGGCCGACTATGCACGTTGCGTGCGCGCGGTCATCGACGTCGTCGGGGGCGTGGAGGCCGTACATCTCGTGGGCGTGTCGTGGGGAGGGCTCGTCGCCATCGAGGCGGCTAGCCGTTGGCCGAACTCCTTCGCGTCCCTTGCTTTGATCGGTCCTGGATTTGGTGACGCAGCCCGGCCGGACGCCGCTGCCCGAAACCGCGCGCGACTAGCAAAGTTCAGTCGGTCGAAGACGTCCTACGTCGCAGACCGGATCCAGCTGTTGTCGAGGGGTAATCCGGATTCGGCGGTCTACCGGCGGGTGGCCTCGAACATGCTGAACTCGACCAGATCGCCCGGCTTCGACTACGCGCTACAGACCATGCTGACATCGGATGGACGTGAGACGGCCAGCGCGCTCAACCTTCCGCTCAGCCTCATGTGGGGGTCTGACGATCCGGTTGCCGGCGACAACTGCCGCGAGATGGCGGCGAGACTGCCCGCAATAATGACTTTCGAGATCCCTGATGCCAGCCACCTTGCGAACCAAGACCAGCCACACATCGTCAATCAGCACTTGCACACGTTCTGGCAGCACGTATCGACGCGGCCGGCCAGCACCCACTGAACCAGGAACCGTAGGGGCCACCTAGCCTGATGTCAAGAAAGTTAGACATCCGGGGGTCGGAGGGGTCATGGTCTACCAAGAGCGCAACACCTGGACGAGTCTCGTCGTCAGCGTGATCGCGATGACGGCGTACACCATCGTCGTGCTGCAGCGAGCCGGCGACGGTCCGCTCACCGAGGTGGAGTGGTGGCCGATCATGCTCTGGACCATCGGCGCCAGCATCGTCGCGACCATCGTGCTCAGCATCGGGTGGGGCGCCGTCGCCGGTATCGGCGACCGCGACGGCATCGGCCGATCCGATGAGCGCGACCGCGACATCGCACGCCTGGGTGAGCGGGTCGGAAGCATGTTCGCGGTGATCGCCGGACTGGGTGTGATCGTGCTGTGCGCGGTCGAGGCGCATTGGTTCTGGATCGCGAACACGATGTTCTTCGGCTTCGCGCTGTGGACCGTGGCCGGAGGCATTATCCGCGTTGTCGCCTACCGGCGCGGGCTGATGTGATGGTCAAGCCGACCAAGGTCACCAACAGCATCCGGCCGCTGCGCGAGACGGCAGGACTCACACAGGCCGAGCTCGCCAACCGCGTCGGCGTCACGCGCCAGACCCTCAACGCGATCGAACAGGGGAAGTACTCGCCCTCGCTCGAGCTCGCGTTCCGGATCTCACACGTCTTCAGCGCCAGCCTCGACGACGTGTTCCAGTACCCCGGGGAATGACCATGCCGACGGATACCCGAACCGAGGGGAGCTTGCATCAGCAGATGAGAGCACAGGCGAGTTGCGTGAGGCCGAGGCCGTTCGCGACGCGGGGCTGAAGTTGCTCGATGTGCCGCACCACACAGACATCATTGACCGCCTCGCTTAACGTGTTCCTCAAGTGTGAGGTGTCACCAGGTCGGTGCCGTTCATGCTCGGCGCAACGCAACGCTGGACGATTCGGTTGTCCACTGGCACTGCCAGATCAAGGCCTGCGTCGGCGGCGTGGCGGCATCGGTCACTGGACCCGGCGGTGTTTGTCTCGGTCTCGGCCGTGCATCGGGCCCGGCGGGTGGGGGCCCCCGTCGCCGCGTTAGTCGATCTCGGCCCGGGGCTGACTGGCTACGTGACCGAGCAGCGCTGAGCGTCCGAGGTGCCCGCCCCAAACCTTCGGGCGGGCATTTCGCCACCATCAGGAGGAACCGTGTCCGACGACGAGCTGTGCTTCATGCCGGCCAGCGAGCTCGCTGAGCTCCTTAGCCGGCGGGAACTGTCTGCCCGCGAGCTGCTGGAGGCTCACCTCCGGCAGATCGAACGAGTAAACCCACTGCTGAACGCGATCGTGACGCTGGCTGAGGAGCACGCATTTCGGTTGGCCGCGCGTGCGGATGCGGAGAGAGCTGCCGGTCGGTCCCTGGGACCGTTGCATGGGCTGCCGATCGCACACAAGGACCTGACCGAGACCCGCGGCATCCGGACGACGTACGGATCGACGCTGCGGAAGGACAACGTGCCCGACGTCGACTCCTTGGTGGTGGAGCGACTCGTGCGCGCAGGTGCGGTGACGGTCGGCAAGACCAACACACCCGAGTGGGGAACTGGCTCGCAAACCTTCAATGCGGTGTTCGGCGCGACCCGCAACCCCTACGACACCGGTCGCACCACAGGTGGAAGCAGCGGCGGCGCGGCAGCGGCATTGGCTGCCGGCTTGGTGCCGATCGCAGATGGCAGCGACATGGGCGGCTCCCTGCGTAACCCCGCCAGCTTCTGCAACGTCGTCGGCCTTCGCCCCTCTTTCGGCAGGGTTCCCGTGTGGCCCGCTGCGGACCCGATGCACACGTACGCCGTGGCTGGTCCCATGGCGAGAACGGTCCGCGACGTGGCGCTGATGATGCAGGTTCTTGCGGCTCCAGACTCACGCAGTCCCTTGAGCCACGCCGTGCCCGCCTCGACGTTCGCCGGCCAACTGGACCGTGACTTCGCCGGGACCAGGGTTGCTTGGAGCTATGACCTAGGTGGTCTTCCCGTCGAGAACGCTGTGACCAAGGCGATTGGTCCGGGTCGGGAGGTTCTCGCGTCGCTGGGATGCTCTGTCACTGACCGCGACCCGGACCTGACGGCCGCAGAGGGAGCCTTTCGCACGTGGCGAGCCTGGTACTACGCCCTCACTCTTGGTGAGCTCTACCACGAGTCTCCGGAAGGCTTTGGGGAAAGCGCTGCCTGGAACATCGAGGCCGGGCTCTCGCTGCAGGTTGCGGACCTGATCCGTGCGCAACGGCAGCGCATCGAGGTCTATCACCGGATGCGGGAGTTTCTCGACGAGTACGAGTTCCTGGTCACCACGGTCGTCCAGGTCATCCCCTTCGACGTCGAGGTGCCATTCCCGCGAGACGTGTCAGGAGTGCCGTCTGAGACCTACCTGGATTGGATGCGTAGCTGCTACTGGATCTCAGCTACGGGGCTCCCGGCGGCGTCAGTGCCGTTCGCCTTCACTGAAGCCGGACTGCCAGTCGGCCTGCAGATCGTCGGAAGGCCGGGTGACGACTGGGGTGTGCTCCAGCTGGCCCACGCCATCGAGAGTGCCACTCAGACCTGGAAGCGCCGTCCGCCCCTACCTTGTGGATCCTCAGACAACGAGTCATGAGCGTCAGATGTGGCAGGAACGTACCGTGGAGCATCACGCTGGATCCCTGGCTGGCATCGTTGTTGTCTGGGCTATTCACGACCGTTGACACACAGTGATTTCGGGCCGTGCGCCCGTCCCTCGGAGGGCTCGCCATGGCGTGAACCCCATGGCGAGCCCTCCGACTCGGACGTCAGCAGTTGCGTAGTAGTGGTGACTGGTTGAGGACCTGAGCACGGGTCGAGACGAAGTCGCGGTACGTCTCGTCCTCGACCGCCGCGAAGCGGAAGGCCGCGACCCGGTGGCAGTTCTGGAAGGCCAGCCGAACGCCGAAGTGTCGTTCGAGCGCGCCACGGATCGCATCGCTGGCAAGGGCACGCAGCAGCTCGCCGCGGGCAGTCTCGTCCGGCGGTGGAGTCTGGTTGTCGGCGAAGTCCGCGGTCTCCGTCTCCAGCTGGGCGGCCACGCGGGCGACCGTCGACCAGGCGTACGGCAGCGAGGTTCGCACGGTCTGGACGAAGTCTGCGTCGTCGATCTCCCCGCGTTCGGCCGCGGCGAGCAGGTCTGGTGATACATCAAGCGACATAGAAGTACTCCTCAATTGACAACGATTGTCACTTCCAACTGCTCCGAGTGTTCCGGCGCCTGCGTGTCCTTGTCAACGTTCACCATTGACTGACGGCCTGCCGGCGCCATACTCGCCGAGCAACCTGACGAGTGACCGGAGACGCGCTGCTGTCAACGGACAGCTGACCGCTGGTTCGACTCGCGGCGGAGGCGGGTCGTGAGTGTCGTAGTCGCGAGTCGCCGGGTCCGGTGGTTGCCGTCGGGCGACGCGCATGTCGGTGTCGGCGGCACGCGTGACATCGGTCGTGACATCAATGGTGGCGAACCGTGGGGAGAGTCGATTCTGGCCGAGTTGGCTGCTTTCGGTCGGCCATGACCATCCGTGGTTCCGTATGGTGACCCCCCATTCACTCTCTGTTGACGACGCCTGGTGGCGGGGAGCAGACTGTCGTTGGCCTAGCCACATAGCCACTAGACCGCAGCCGGGACCGGGTACGGGCTGCCGAGAGCTGAGCGTGGTGGCGTGCTCCTTGTCCGGTGGCTGGTTCTGAGGAGGCAGAGCGATGCATGTGGTACGTACATCTTGCGCGCGGCGTCGTTTGCTGTTGTTGGCTCCATCGGTGATCTTGTCGCTCGGGTTCGTTGCGAGTGCACCGGCGTCGTCCAGTACGCCGGGTCCTACCGTGCCGCGCACGGTCGCACCGCTCGCCGTGTCGTCGGCGGGCACGCTGGACGAGGCGCCGATCGAGCTCGTGATCGAGTCGATCTCGCCGGTCAACGGCGGCGTGAGCTACGGGTCCGTGGGTCCCTACGAGCGGTTGCGGGGCTATGCACTCGGCGAGTTGGACCCGACAGATCCTGCGAACCAGCGAATCGTCAATCTCGACCAGGCGCCGCGCAATGCGGTGGGCAAGGTCGAGTACCGGGTGGATGTGGAGATCCAACGCCCCGTGGACCTGGCCAAGGCCAACGGGACGATGCTCTACGAGGTCGTCAACCGTGGTCGGCAACTGATCTTCGGCTACGTGAACCGCGGCACACCACTGTTGTACGAGAGCGGGTTCACGCTGGTGTGGAGCGGCTGGCAAGGCGATATCTCGCCGCAGGGCGAGAACCTGATCGGGTCGTTCCCGATCGCCACGAATGACGGCGAGCCCGTGGTGGGCATCAGCCGCGAAGAGTTTGTGGACAGGGGTACCAGCACCTGGACCGGCACGCTGAGCTACCCGGCTGCGACGCTCGACCCGGACGAGGCGACGCTCACGGTCCGGCAGAACGAGCGGGATCCACGTGTGCCAGTCAGCGACTGGCGCTACGTCGATGGCCAACAAATCGAGGTCCAGCCGCCGGGCGCACCGTACGACTCGGGCGCGATCTTCGAGTTCATCTATCCGGCGAGGGACCCGATCGTGACCGGGATCGGCTTCGCCGCCACCCGCGACGTCAACTCGTACCTGCGGTTCGGTGGTCCAGACAGCGCCGGCAACCCGAATCCGCTCGGACCCGAGGCCGTCGAGAACGCCCTCGCCTTGGGCATCTCGCAGAGTGGCCGCTTCCTCCGTGACTTCATCCACCAGGGATTCAACGAGGACCTGCAAGGGCGCAGGGTATTCGAAGGCGCCATGCCGATCATCGCGGGTTCACGCAAGACCTGGGTCAACTACGAATTCGCCCAACCAGGTCGCTGGTCGAAGCAGCACGAGGATCACCTTCAGCGTGGTGACCAGTTTCCCTTCGCCTACAACACCATCCGCGACCCGCTCACCGGCGTGACCGATGGTGTTCTGGCCGAGTGCCGGATGACGGCGACATGCCCCAAGATCATGCACGTCGATGGCGAGTTCGAGGTGTGGGGAGCCCGTGGCTCGCTGCTGGTGACCGATGGGAACCCAGATAAGCCGAAAGACCTGCCGATACCGGACGACGTCCGGCTCTACATGGTCGCCGGCACGCCACACGGCGGCTCGAACACGATCGTCCCGGAGACCCCTTCCTTCGGGATCTGTCAGCAAGCCAACACACCACTCGGATCCAGCGCCGTGATCCGCGCCCTTCTGTTGCGCCTGGACAGATGGGTGGAGCACGGAGTCCGGCCGCCCAGGACGGACTACGGATCGGCCGAGGCCAACACCCTCGTCACGTCGGACCGCGACGCGACGGGCTTCCCCGAGATCCCAGGGGTGACCTACAACGGCCTCTTCAACTACCTGCACGTCACCGACTACACGACGCAGCCTCCGGCGGAGGGAGCAGAGTACGGTGTGCGAGTTCCGCGGGTCGACAGGGACGGCAACTCACTGGCCGGCATCCGACTGCCGGCTGTTCAGGTCCCTGTCGCGACCTACACGGGCTGGAACCTCCGCGCGGAAGGTCACGCCGAGGGCGAAGTCTGCTCCTCCGCAGGCTCGTTCATCCCTTTGCCGCAGACGCTGGCCGAGCGTCGGGAGTCTGGTGACCCACGTCGCTCGATCGAGGAGCGTTACCGCAACCATGATGACTACGTCCGCCAGTTCGGCCGAGCCGCGGAGCAGCTGGTTCACCACGGATATCTGCTCCAGGTCGACGCCGACGCGATGGTCGCGGAAGCAACCGAGAACTGAGATGAAGGTCGTCGTCGCAGGAGCGACCGGGGCGATCGGGCGGTACCTGATCCCGCGCTTGATCGCTCGCGGCCACCACGTCACCGCATCGACCCGCCGCCAGGACAAGCTCGACGGGTTGCGAACCCTCGGTGCTGAGCCGGTGGTCATGGACGGCCTGGACCGCGGGGCCGTCGCCAAGGTCATCGAGCGCGCCGAACCCGAGGTCATCGTTCACCAGATGACTGCCCTCGCCGGCAAGGCGAATCTGAGGAAGTTCGACACCTGGTTCGCCACCACCAACCAGTTGCGCACCACCGGCACCGAGAACCTCCTTGCGGCGGCCGAGGCGGCCGGCGTGCAGAAGCTCGTCGCGCAGAGCTACACCGGGTGGTCGAACGCGCGGACCGGTGGTCCGGTCAAGAGCGAGGACGACCCGCTGGATCCGGCTCCGGCGAAGAACCAGGAAGAGTCGATGGCCGGCCTGCGGTTCCTCGACCAGGTCGTCCCGTCCGCGCCGCTGCAGGGAATCGTGTTGCGCTACGGCAACTTCTACGGGCCGGGCGCGTCGGAGGAGATGGTCATGCTGGTCCGGAAGCGTCAGTTGCCGGTCATCGGCAACGGTGCCGGTGTGTGGTCCTGGGTCCATCTCGACGACGCAGCTGCCGCCACCGTTGCGGCCGTCGAGCGGGGCTCCCGCGGCGTGTACAACGTCGTCGACGACGAGCCGGCGCCGGTGTCCGAATGGCTGCCGCACTTCGCCGACGCAGTGGGTGCCAAACCACCGCTCCGGGTGCCGGTCTGGCTCGGGCGGCTGGCCGCCGGCGAGGTCACCGTGCGATGGATGACCGAGGCGCGCGGCTCCAGCAACGACCGGGCGAAGAGTGAGCTTGGCTGGAGTCCGAAGTGGCCCATGTGGAGGGATGGTTTCCGGCACGCGCTGACCGACTGAGCTGTTGCGTCCCTCGGTTCAAACTTTGAAGTACGGGTTCCAAGCTCACAGGTCGAAACTTGCGGGCATGGACATATCAGCTCCCGCGCCTCGTACGGTTCTGGATCGGATCGGCAATACCGCGTTGCTGCCGCTGCGTCGGCTCGGACCGCGAAACGGATCTCGGATCCTGCTCAAGCTGGAGGACGGCAACCCAACCGGAAGCATCAAGGACCGGATGGCACTGGCGATGATCGAGACCGCGGAAGCCGATGGCCGGCTGCAGCCGGGTGGCAGGGTGGTCGAGTACACCGGTGGCAGCACGGGTGTCTCGCTGGCTCTGATCTGCGCTGTCAAGGGATACCACCTCGACATCGTCAGCTCGGACGCGTTCGCCGCCGAGAAGCTCGCCCACATGCGGGCGTTCGGCGCCGAGGTGCATCTGATCGCCAGCGATCGGGGTCGCATGACCGAGCAGCTCACGCGTGACATGATCGAAGCGGCCCGGGTCATCACGGCGGACAACGGCGGCTTCTGGACCGACCAGCTCAACAACACCGACCAGCTGCGGGCTTACCACACGATGGCCGACGAGATCTGGGCTCAGACCGATGGCGAGCTGGGTGCGTTCGTGCAGATCGTCGGTACCGCTGCCTCGCTACGGGGCAACGCCGAGAGGCTGCGGAATCACGACGACTCGATCACGGTGGTCGCGATCGAACCGGCCGAGTCCGCTGTCCTGTCCGGGCGCCCGACCGGTGCGCACAAGATCGACGGCGTCGGTGCCGGGTTCGTCGTGCCGTTGTGGCAGGACGAGGTGGCCGATGCGATCGAGCTGGTGTCAACAGAGGAGGCGACGGCGATGGCGGTGCGACTCGCTCAGCAGGAAGGGTTGTTCGCGGGCACGTCGACGGGAGCCAACGTCCTCGTCGCCCTGCGGATGGCCGAACGGCTCCCCCCGAACTCGACGATCGTCACGGTGATGTGTGACACGGGAATGAAGTACCTGAGCAAGTGAGTGCCCCTGCCACGACGGCGAGCCTCGCCGCCTCCTAAGCAGAAGTCGTCTGCGCGAGAGCGCTACTGGTGAACGCGTACCGGAGGAACCAATGCTGCATCTGACGTTGGAGGGCGCGGTCGCCGTGGACG
>JBOHDE010000029.1:0-24502 GCA_050699035.1 Nocardioidaceae bacterium
GCTCCGCTTGGCGGCCGCCGCCTCCGACTCGGGTGCCTTGCGCGCCCACCCCCAGCCGTTGCGTTCGCGCACGTCGACGTACCCAGGATGGGTCTCCACCAGCAGCTCGAACACCTTGCGTACCTGCGGCGTGGTGCGCTCGTCCTCGCTGAGCTTCTTGACCCAGCCGGAGTCACGGGTGCTGGGGGAGCCGGCGAGTGTCCAGTTGAGGTCGTCGAACACCACCCAGCCGCCTGGCGCGAGGAGACGGTCGACCAGCATGAACGCGTACCCGGTGACGTCCCAGGTGTGCCCGCCGTCGATGTAGACGAAGTCGAACTGCGGCTGCGGGTCCTGCTCGAGGAGCTTCATCAGCTCCCAGGTGAACGACGTGTGGGCGAACACCGGCGTGACGTGCTCGGTCAGCCCGGACTTCTTGAGCAGCTCGTGGATGTTCGGTTTGCGGTCGAGGGCGTCCGTGCGGTCCATCGTCAGCACGTGCCCGTCGCCGAGCTCGTCGACCGCCGCGGCGAAGTAGCACGACGACTTGCCGTACGCGAAGCCCAGCTCGAGCACGCGGGGCAGGTGGTGTTTGATGATGAAGTCGTACATGGTCCGGCCCTGCTTCGATGACATGAAGCGGGTGCCGGCGACGGCAGCATCGACCTGGTCGAACTTCACGGAGCCTCCAGACGGGTCGGCGATCAGGTTACCCGCGCACTCCTGCCCACTGTGGGCGGGTCCTATGCGCCACTCATCGGTCGCCCGCCCCGCCCCGCGCTCGGCGTACTCGCCAAGTGACCCTAAGTGGCGGATTCGCCTCCCTGGCCGATCCGAGCCGCGTACGATCAACGCTGGGGAGGGGAGTTCGTCATGGGGATTGAGCTTCAGATCCGGTCGGTCTCGCTGGGCGACGTGATTGGTCGCTCTGTTCAGCAGGTGCTTCGGACCGGCTGTTTCGAGTCGGGGGGCACCGTCTATGTCGACCATGCCGACGTAGCTGGGCCGGTCGAGTTCGCGCCCACCGACGGTACGGTCCAGGCTCGGGTACCCGTCGACGTCTACCTCGTCGCTCGCGAGGCCGTGCTTGCCGCGCCCAACGGTGTGCCGGACGGGGCGATAGCGCGGGCAGGACGGGTCGCGATCGTGCTCGAGCTTGCCGTGAAGGGGAGCACGATCTCGCTGCAGTGCATCGACGTCGAGCTTGCCGACCTCGCCGCTGTTGCCGGCGCAGCTGCCCCGATGATCAGCCAGGCGATCGTGGCAAGCGTCGGGTCACCGTTGTCAACCGACCTGGCCCAGCAACTGTCACTGCTCGGCCTGCCGGATCCCGCCACATCGACGGTCGAGCTCACCGGTCGTGTCGTCTTGGTTCGCTTTGACCCTCAGGGCGCTGGCGTCGACCGCGTGCCTCCGGGGTACGACTGGGGCTTGTTCCTTGACGAGGGCGCGGTCGTCCAGTTGGCCAGGGAGCTGGTGGACTTTCAAGTACCTGCGATGGTCACCTCCCTCGACATGACACCTCATTGGCGTCCCGTTGGTGAGAGGCCACACGTGGACGTGGACTACGTCGGCAAGGCGAACGTCCCCGACCCCGCCTCTGGTGACTTCGACGGCACGTTCTTCTGTGACCTCGCGGTGAGCCCGAGCCCAGCACAGCGGCTGCGCACCAACGTCATCTGGTCCTTCCACCTCGACCCTGGCCCGTTCGCGCCGGCGTTCCTCACGGAGATCGTCGAGGATCTGCTGGCATCGATGTTCAACCCGACGATGTTCGGCGGATCGCCGGCCGGCGATCATGCCTTCGTCATCGAGTCGAGGCTGCCGGACATCGCGCTGGCTGGTGCAAGGTTCGAGTACGGAGGCGTGGTCGCCTCGCCCGAAGGGATGACTATCGGCGGCCAGTTGCGCGTGATGCTCGATCCGAGCTCCTCGGTGCTGGCGACCTCCGTCACTCCCTTCACAGTGCCCCACTTCGAGGTCTGGGCCTCGGACCACGGATGCGCGTTCGGGTGGGGCGGCTACACGCCGTCGACCGATGAGATGAAGATCTCGGCGGCCGTCGGTCTCGAAGGGGTGGGCCATTTCTGCGGGTACGAGGTGGTGCCCGCGGACGACACGATCGCGAGCTATATCCGTCACAACCCGGTCTCCGTGGAGTCCCAGACCCTCGGGGTCGAGGTTCCGCTGTCGGCGGCCTCCAGCATCGTCGACCCGGTCCAGCTCATCGTGCGCACGAGTCGCGGGGTGCGGTTCATCGACTTCGGCGTCCCCACGGTCCAGGTGGATGATGGCGGGACGGTCGTCGACGCTGTCGGCGCCTACATCGACGACTGCTTGTACGTCGACATGTGGACCCTGTATTGGATCGAGCTGCCGGTGGACCCCATCACGGGGCGTCCATTGCCGCCACCCGATGAACCCTGGCCGCCGCCCGACTGGGAGGAGATCACACCGAACTGGCTGACCGATCCGGCGGAGGTCATCGACTGGGACGCCTACATCGAGGGCCTCGGTGCCCTCAATGTCCAAGTCGTTAACGTCACCGGCCTCGAACCCGGTGAACTGCTCCAGCTCCGCACCTTCGACCGCGCGCTCGACGTCACGGCCGACTCAGGTGGCCGCGCCCTCATTCCGGTCGTGCGCTCGTATCGAGATCGCCTTGAGCCCGCCAAGCTCGTCCGGGCCAGTCGGCAGAGCTTCGAAGGACTCGTCAGTACGCGCACGGCGATCTTCCACCGAGAGGCCCGGCTACCGGCCGGGTACGCGGCTGAGCTCGTCTCCACCGGTGACGACGCCGCAACAGTGGTCACCAACTACGAGGACCGAGTCGACGCTTATCGAATCGAGTCCCGAGGTGCTTGGACACGAGTGGCTGCCGGCGACCTGAAGGCGGTTCGCAAGGGCAGTCCGGCGGCTGTCGAGCTGCCCGGGATGGCCTCGATCACCCGCATTCCCGGCTTCGCCGACGAACCCTTGGCGATCGCGACCATGGACGACGGCCAGAGGCTTCTCCTCGATCTTGCGAACGACGGTGCACCACGCGTGGCCGGGACGTTCATCGGCCCGGTCGGTGAACTCGACGTCGCGGACAACTGGGCGCTCGCCACCGGACCTGACCGCCTCATCGTGTACCGCGTCACCCGCGCGTGACCAGAGGGCGGCTCACGTTCCACGGTCCTTGTCGCCCTCGCCAGTAGTGCATGGCGTTGCCCGTCGCGCCCTCGGGCATCTCCCTGACTCCGAAGGTTGAATGCTCGATCGGGCGTTGTGTCGCGGCCGCGGATCCGTTCAGCACCGAGGCCGTACCGCAACTGCACCGAGATGCACGGCTGCGGCATGATGGCATCGGAATCGGGAGGTGGTCTGTGATGGCATCCGATCGTGACGTGCTCTCGCACATCAAGGGACTCGTCGACGAGGAGCACGACCTGCGGACCCGGCATGGGCGGGACGACGCGACGGACGAGGAGCAGCAGCGGCTGCGCCAGCTGGAGGTGGAGCTCGACCAGTGCTGGGACCTGCTGCGTCAGCGCCGAGCCCTGCGAGCGAGCGGGCAAGACCCTGACTCCGCCGCGGTGCGCCCACCTGGTCAGGTCGAGGGCTACCTGGGATGAGCTGAGCCATGGCCGAGACCGAGCACCCGCCGGAGAGCCCCGAGGACGCGGGTACGCCGTGCACCAAGGGCGCCGCCAAGGAGTACGCCGGTGAGCAGATCACGGTGGTCTGGGACCCGACTCTCTGCATCCACACGGGGGCGTGCCTGCGTGCTGCTCCCGACGTGTTCGACCTAAAGCGACGGCCGTGGGTACGACCCGACGCCGCCGACTCCGAACAGGTCGCCGCCGCGATCAGGAAGTGTCCGACGAGCGCATTGCGTTACCGGTCGCCGTGGGCGGAACCGGAGCTGCCCGATGGACCCACGACCGTCGAGGTCCGCACGAACGGGCCGTTGTTCGTCCGGGGCAGGATGCGCGTCACCACGCCACGAGGCGACGTCGTCGCCGACCTGACTCGAGCGGCCCTGTGCCGCTGCGGCGCCAGCGCCAACAAGCCGTTCTGCGACAACTCACATCGACGGATCGAGTTCCACGGCTGAGCGGGCGCCCAGTCCGTCAGGTACTTCGCAATCAATGCCGTCGTTGTCGAGGAGGAGTCGGATATGGGTGAGCGGACCGAGGCGGGGCGGGTGCTGCAGATGCGACTGGTGGTGGAGGCGTCCGACTACGAGCAGGCCGTCGCCTTCTATCGAGACGCGCTGGGTGCGCACGAGGAGCTGGTCGTCGAGGGTGACGCGGGTGAGAAGGTGACCATCCTCGACGTGGGGCGAGCGACCTTGGAGCTGTCGAACCCGGCGCAGGTCGCGATGATCGACGACGTCGAGGTGGGGCGGCGGGTGAGCCCACGGCTGCGGGTGGCGTTCGAGGTCGCCGATGCCGAAGGCGTGACCGCGGAGCTGGTCGAGGGCGGCGCGGAGCTGATCGCCGCACCGACCGTGACTCCGTGGCAGTCGCTCAACGCGCGGCTGTCGGCGCCGGCGGACCTGCAGATCACGGTGTTCGGGGAGCAGGGCAACGGAGCCGAGTCCTAACCGAGCTGATCTCGAACCCTTCTCTGCCATCTTGTCGCAATCTGCACGACAGCCTCTACGGCTGAGGAACAGCGCCCGCAGACCCAGACACCCGTTGAAACTCATCTGTCAACGCCGAGAAGGGCGACTGTCTTCAGGTGGAGAAGGACGCGTGGTTAGTCGCAAGCGGAACGGGGATGTCCCGGTCACTGTGCTCAGCAGTGTGTACTCGGCGGAGGATATTGCGGCGGCGGCCGCAGTATCTTCGGGTTCGGTGGGTCGCGGGCGGTCCGGTGGTCCCGGACACCCAGGTGGCTCTAGCCCGGCTGAACCTGCCTGCGGGAGACTCGGCCAGTCGACATCTCGGACCGAGGTCAACCAGTCTCTTCGAATCGGAGGACCGTGCAGGCAATCACGAATGACGAGTTTCAGCACCTACTGAAGACCTTCGAGCAGACCGCCATCCACGTGGAGATGCGCGATGCGTACGGCACCGAGATTGAGTTGCCGCACATGGCGAAATGGGCGGCTGACGAGCGCGATGACCTCGACTGGCTTCAGGAGTGGTGCGGGACGGTCCGGCAACATGTTCAGGCCGGTCGGACCGTCAAGCGTGCCCGGATCGTGTCCGAGCCGATCAGCGACTACCAGCGCTGGTCACATGCCATCGCTCATCCGATGGTTGATGCCGGCGAGGATATCCGCTGGGTGCCACGACGGTTGGTGTCATCGGTGGCGATGCCGGGCAATGACTTCTATCTGTTCGACGGCCAGCTCGTCGTGTTCCTGCACTACAGCGGAGCTGGGCTGTCTGCTGGTCTGAGCACGTCGACCAACAGATCAGATGTCGAGCTGTGCCGGACGGCCTTTGCGCGAGTCTGGGCCCTGTCGACACCGCACCGTGAGTACAAACCACCACTCTAAAGCCGCCGAAGGCAAACAGTCCGTTGATCAGCGCTTGCCGTGTGCCGCCTGCGAGGCCGACGGAAACGCGATCATCGACCACGTTTTGCGGTCACCGCTGTGCGGTGTGCTCCTGTGCGAACCGACCGGCGGCCTGGGCGATACATCAGCGGTAGCGGAAGCCATCCAGGAATCGGCGGTAGAGCCCGCCCCTTCGGGGCAGGGGTGGAGCAGGCGGAGGCGCCGTCTGGCGCCGGGATGCGATCGGCGTGTCGTAGTCGGTCCCAAGAATCGCGGCGACGATCTGTTCCTCGGTGTAGACCTCGGAGCCCTCGATCGCTGGGACATACCCGACCAACATGCCATTGCGCATCACCTGCGCCTCGAGCGCGGCCGTGCCATCGGAGTCCCAGGTCGCCTCACGACCGTCGACGAGCTTGACACTGACGCCGAACTGGTAGGTACCGACCCGGGCCATATCAGCGTTGGTGCCACGATCGCGCAGAGCGTCGACGACGCGGCGTGCCTTGTTCTCCTCCATCGTGTTTCGAGGGTACCCGCGGGCGCACATGCCCCACGGCCGGACCTGGATGTGCATCGACGACCGAGGCGAGGCGACGGCAAGCTGGGCGACTGGGAGCGCCAGGTCATCGCGGACCTAGGCCGGTGCGTCCGTCGAACTGTTCACGTGCGATGTCGAGGTGCCCGGCATGCCGTGCGGTCTCCTCGATCATGTGCAGGACGACCGCGCGGACACTGCGGATCTCGTCTGTCATCGAGGCGGGCACATTCCCTGCTGGTCTTGAGCTGAGCGAGGTTGCTGCGAACACGGTGTCGGAGCGGTGGCACTGGTCCAGGTAGAACGCGAGCACCTCGTTCGGCGCACGCGAGCTGACGAAGGCCAGGTGGAAGTCGTCGCGTTCAGGTGGCCCTGGGAGAGGTTTGGTCTGCCCAGCCACCACCTGCTGGAACCAGAAGCGTTCGGCGTGGGCGAGATGCTCGATCAACCCCAGGGGTGTCCAGCCGCTCGGCGCCGCGACCTGTCGCATTGCGTCCTCGTCGAGGCCCTCGACGATCGCATGGACGCTGCGGCGTTGGGCTCGCAGGAACGCCAGCAGGTCGGCTCGCTCCGATCGAGGTCCGGTCGCCTCCGATAACTCGACGGTGATGCTCACGCCAGCCCTCTCCACTGGTGCTTACGCCAGGTCATCGGCCTGCACGCGGTAGGTGGGAGTGAGCTCGGTCCACCGGGTGCGCCAGTCGAGCCGCTGTCGTCCCGCGAGGTAGGCGGCGAGGTCCTCGATGTGCGCCTGCCAGCCGGCACCGTGCGCGGCGAGCTCGCCGAGGGGAAGTCCACGCTCCTCGACCACCAGCTGGGTCTGGTCGCCGTCCGCAACGAGCTCGGCCTCGATCACTGTCTCGTGCTCGCCTTGCCCCGGTGACATGGTCACCAGCAGGCGTCGCGGAGGTGCGCACACGTCCACGCGGCCAGTGCCCTCCCAACCGCTGGTGAATCTCGCCTGGAACTCACCGCCGATGCGGAGGTCGCCCTGGACCTCGGCGATCCAGCGAGCCAGCCGAGGCGGGTCGGTGAGTGCCGACCACAGGTCGTCGATGTCGGTGTCGTAGCGGTCCTCCATGCGGACGACGCCGGTGCCGTCCACAGCTCGCAGCGTGCCGACGACGCGTGCGCTCGCTTGCATGTCCTTGCTCATCTCTTGCTTCCCCGTCCTCTCTTGCCTCGTGCTACTTCGGTGTGGAGGGCATCCATGCGCTGCTCCCACAGGGATCGGTACTGACCGAGCCATTCGTCGACCTGCGCCAGCGGCTCGGGACACAGGCTGTACAGCCGGAACTGCGCCTGCTGGTGCACCTCCACGAGACCGGCCTCTCGCAGGACGCGCAGGTGCCGCGAGACACCCGGGCGAGCGATCGGGAGCAGCGCGGCCAGGTCACCCACGGTGGCCGGACCGTCTTTGAGGGTCTGGAGTACGGTCCTCCGGCTTGCGTCCGACAGCGCCTGCAGCACGGTGTCCATGCCTTATGTGTAACAGATCGGGTACGTACCCGTCTAGTTACATACACCGAAGGTCGACTGCGCGGCTCAGCCGGACTCTGCTCAGCCGACGTCGCGTAGTCGCCTTGCTTGGATCGCTGGCTTTCCGCGACGCTGAGGGGGTGACGACTGACCGGGAGATCGCCAGGTGGCGGCTGCGCACTCAGCACCTCGTGTCGCCGCACGCTGCGTCCGCGGCAGCGGTGGTCCGGAGCATGCTCGCCGTCCAGGCCGAGAACCCGAGCCAGGCCGCTTGGGCGGTCGCCAGCCGTACGCACCATCGCGACGCAACCGACCTCGAGGCGTTGCTAGACCAGGGCAGCGTCGTACGGACCCACGTGCTGCGACCGACCTGGCACTTCGTCGCGGCCGAGGACATCGGGTGGCTGCTGGAGCTGACCGCTCCGCGCATCCGTCCCCTCGTCGCTCGGCAGCTGAACGACACCCATGGGTTGGCCGGCGACGGTCTCGACCGCGTGACCTCCGTACTCCTGCAGGCCCTTTCGGAGCAGCCAAACCAGACCCGGGAACAGCTCGCCGACTGCCTCCGCGGCCATGGCGTCGAGCTGTCCGGGCAGATGCTGATGCTCCTGCTCGCCCTGCTCGAGCTGGATCGGCTCGTCTGCAGTGGTCGGCGGCTCGAGGGGGCGCACACGTACGCGGTCTTTGCCGACCGGGTACCGTCATCGAGGAGGCTGGACCGCGACGAGGCGCTCGCCGAGCTGGCGCTGCGGTACTTCACCGGGCACGGTCCCGCCACCGAGCGCGACCTCTCCTACTGGGCGACGCTGACGCTCGGCGATGTGCGTCGGGGCCTCACCCAGGTCCGTGACCGGCTTGCGTCTTTCGATCACGACGGCCGCACGTTCTGGCATGCTCCCGGCGACCTGCCGCCGGTGAAACGCGGTGCACCGACGGGGCATCTGCTCCAGATCCTCGACGAGGTCTACCGCGGCTATCAGGACAGCCGGATGGTGCTGGACAGTCAGGGCATCGTTCCGACCGGCCGCGAGACCGCGATCGGGATGGCATTGGTGGACGCGCAGATGGTCGCCAGGATGAAGCGCACCATCGGCCGTCGTGCCGTCTTCGAGATCACTCCCTACAACGGGACGCTGAAACCCTCCAACCGCTCGGCTGTGGAGCAGGCGGCCGCGCGGTACGCAGACTTCCTCGGCGTCGAGTACGAGCTGCGCGTGAGCTGAACGACGCCCCTCGACTCTCGACGACAGCGCCTGGCCAAGGGCGCGTAGCGCACGCGGTCGCCGAGTAGCGGATGTACCCGCTACGAACTATATGATTCACCCGTTAGATCAGCTCAACGGCGCGACGTCGGCCTCGTAGACCAGGATCTGGGTGCCGGCCGCCTCGTCCGAGTCGTCTGGCGCGGCGTACAGGGTCAGGTGGCTGCCGTCGACGTCGAGGTCCGTCGGGTTGCGGGTGATCGCGTGGCCGGCGGTCGACCAATGCTGCAACGGCACCTCGTGCAGGATCCGGTGCCGGTCGCGCAGGTCGATCATCGCCAGGCCACCGAGCTCGTAGCCGGTAGTCGCGCCTGGCTGGGCCGGGAGCCCGGTCACGCCCGAGCAGAGAGCCTTGCGGGAGCCGACGTACTCGCAATCCTGGTAGTCGAGGAAGTGGTTCGCGTTGAGCCAGAAGTCCTTCTGCTTGCCACTCTCAGTCCAGTCGTAGAAGCGCCTCGACCCCCAGGACTGGCCGACCAGGTGACGAGTCTCCTGGTCGCGCACGACGCCGCCGATGTGGTCGGACACGGTGAACTGCTTCGTGACGTCGTACGTGGTGGGGTCGATGCGGTAGATGTCGGCCGAGCTGTTGGGCCGGTACTCGGCGACCGGCAGCCATAGGGACTCGCCGTCGTAGTCGAGCCCGCCGGGGTGGTAGCGATGGCCGTCCGAGATCTCGATGTCCTTCAGCAGCTGCCCGTCGCGGTCGAGGACGAACAGGTGGCCGATGCCCTTGCCCGGCGTCCGGTCGTAGCCGTCGACCGGCTCGGGAAACCGCACGGTCGGCTCGATAATCTCGACCGACGACAGGTAGATCCGGTCGCCGATGACCTCCATGGCCTGCGGGTGATAGGTCTCGAAGTCGAGGTCGAGCGTCGCGGTCCGGGTCCAAGCCGTGCTTCGCGAGACGTTGGCGAAGGTCTGGACGAGCGGGTTGTCGCTCCTCGGAGCTCCGTGCGCCGGGCCCGTCTGGAGGGCCGAGACCGAGGTGGCGCCGGCGATCAGGGTGGCCGCGGCGCAGACAACGGATGCGGTGCGAAGTTTCATCGGGGCTCCTCGATCAGTGTGCTCCGGACGCTAGACGGCGCGGGTCAAATGCGGGCCGCCACGAGAGCGAACTTTTGGCGAAGACCAGCAGTTCGATCGCATCGCCGCACCGATCTCGGTCGCACTCGTCCACCAGTTTGTCGAAGGATTCCGTAAGGTGATCGACAAGGTCGAGGACCTCAAGGAATAGCCGATGGTTGACAGCAAGCTGCTCGAAATACTCGTCGCCCGCGCCGACGCCGACGGGATACAGCAGCTCGTCGTCGGGGGCGTCGTGCAGCAGGAAAACACTGTGCTCCTACTCCGTCGTCCTGACAGCGACTTCATGGGTGGAATCTTCGAGTTGCCCAGCGGCAAGGTCGAAGTTGGCGAGCGCCTCGACTCCGCCCTGATCCGCGAAGTCAAGGAAGAGACCGACCTCGACGTCAGCGCCATCCGCGACTTTCTCGGCAGCTTCGACTACAGGTCGGGCAGTGGGAAGAGAAGCCGCCAATTCAACTTCGCGCTCGAAGTCTCCACTCCGGGGCCGGTGCGGCTACATGAACACGACGACTACGTCTGGGTATCAATCGACGACGAACCGCCGGTGACCGACGCCGTGAAAGTGGTGATCCAGAAATACCTTGAGTGCCCCCGAGAGGATTCGAACCTCTGACACACGGTTTAGGAAACC
The DNA here is from genome assembly GCA_050699035.1 of Nocardioidaceae bacterium. Taxonomy (GTDB): domain Bacteria; phylum Actinomycetota; class Actinomycetes; order Propionibacteriales; family Nocardioidaceae; genus WHTB01. Next base: position 10,473 of record JBOHDE010000029.1, read on the forward strand.
GTTGCTCTATCCCCTGAGCTACGGGGGCACGGCCGACGGCGCTGCCGCAGCCAGCGCACAGCCTACGTGGTGTGCGCTGGGTCGAAGCAGTGCGCACCGTGGACGAGAGAGGCTGGTTGATTTACTCCCACGGTGACCGATGCGCGGAACGGTAGCGTTCCCCGATTGCATACAGGCAGGTAGTGTCGAGAACGTAGCCCGCCGTCACCCATGGTTGGGCTTTGGTCTTGGCAAGCAGGCGCTCGACGATGCGCGGCTGCGGCGCCGGACGGGGACCGTGTCGCCGACGACAATCGAGAGGACCGGCAGATGACCAGCGCGTACGTGCTCGTGCAGACCAACCCAGGGGCAGTCGAGGCCATCGTCACCGAGATGAGCCAGCTTGAGCAGGTCGAGTTCGTCGATGCCGTCACCGGTCCGTACGACGCGATCGTCGCCGTCAGCGGCAGTCTCGAGGACGTCGAGCCGGTCCGGCTGGCCCTCTCCCAGATCGACAATGTGACCCGCACCCTCACCTGCCCGGCCGGAGCGCCGCCGGCCTGATCCGCCGATGGACGTCTGGTACGTCAGCTACGGCTCGAACATGTCCTCGGAGCGGTTCGCCTGCTACCTCATCGGCGGTCGGCCGCCCGGCGCGTCCTACACGTACCCGGGCGCCCGGGATCCCAGCCCAGCAAGGGAAACCGCGGCCGTCCACCTCCCCGGCACGGTGTACTTCGCCGGCGAGTCACCGACCTGGGGTGGCGGCGCGGCGTACTACGATCCCGACGTCCCGGGCGATACGCCGGCGTGCGCCTACCTCGTCACCGGCCAGCAGTTCGCCGACATCGCATCGCAGGAGATGCACCAGCGTCCCGACGTCGACCACGACCTGGCCGCCGTGATCGCGACCGGTCGGCACGCCCTCGGTCCCGGCCGCTACGAGACGTTGCTGCGCGTCGGTGAGCGGGCCGGTGCGCCGATGCTCACTTTCACTGCACCACAAGGGAAAACGGGTGCCGTGCTGAACCGGCCTGCCCCGGCGTACACCGCGATGATCGCCGCCGGCCTTCGCGAGGCACACGGCTGGGACGACCCCCAGATCGACGTCTACCTGGCCCGGCTCACCAGCGACTATCCAACCGCCGTCACGACGTGAGCGTGACCCGAACATAAGTGCAACCTCGGCGCGAAGAGTGGCGGGGTTAGGTCTGGGTGTACGCGTCGATCTCGTCGAGGACTCGCCGTTTCGTCCCCGCGTCGGCGTACGACAGCTGCACCGACGCCCGCGCGAGGTCGGCCAGCCCGTCGCGGTCGACGCCGAACACGTCATGCGCGATGGCGTACTCCTGCCCGAGCGTGGTGTCGAACATCCCCGGGTCGTCGGAGTTCAGCGTCACTGGCACACCGGCCGCCACCAGCTCGGGCATCGGGTGCTGGTCGAGGGTCGCGACCGCGCGCGTCCGGACGTTCGACGACGGCGAGATCTCCAACGGGAGCTGCTTGTCGACCAGGTACGTGACCAGCTCCGGGTCCTGCACCGACGTGATGCCGTGGCCGATCCGCTCGGCGCCGAGCACCCGGATCGCGTCCCACACGGTCTCCGGCCCGGTCGTCTCCCCGGCATGCGGCACGCTGTGCAGACCAAGTGCCCGGGCCCGCCTGAAGACCTCGGCGAACTGCGGGCGAGGTACGCCGACCTCCGGCCCGCCGAGGCCGAACCCGACACTGCCCTCCGGCGCCCAGCGCTCCACCCAGTCGACGGTGCGCTCACCGGACTCCAGGCCGAGCTCGCCGGGGATGTCGAAGATCCAGGAGATCTCGACGCCGTGGTCCTCCCGGGCGCGGACCCGGGCCTGCCGGTATGCCTCGGCCACGGCGTCGGGCTCGATGCCGACGAGCAGGTGCGAGTCGGGGGTCGCGGTGATCTCGGCGTACCGCACCTGCTGGCCGGCCAGGTCACGGGCGATGCCGTCGACCAGCGCCTCGATGTCGCCGCCGGTGCGGATCAATGAGTTGACCGCGATGTAGACCTCGATGAAGTGGGCGAAGTCGGTGAACTCGTAGAACGCCCGCAGCGCCTGCTCGTCGGTCGGGACGCCGCGGTCCGGGTGTCGGCGGGCCAGCTCGAGCACGGTCGGCACCGACGCCGAGCCGACCAGATGCACGTGCAGCTCTGCCTTCGGCAGGCCCGCGATGAAGTCGATGACGGAGGTCATCCGACCAGCATGGCGCAGCACGTCCCGAAGGCCGTTGCAGGGCAGGAATATCGACGGTCCGTAGCCCCTCGATCTACCCAGCGTCACAAGACCATGAAGCCGGCCGCGAATTGTTGGCGCCGCGTTCAGATCGGCGTACAGTCCCCCTCGTTGTCGTTACCGTCTCGTTATCGACCACAACACGATCTCGGGGCCGTACGCCTGATCGGCGGAGGGGACAGCATGTTGAGGATCGCGCGGTGAAGGTTTTCCTGACCGGGGCGACCGGCGTCATGGGCAGATCGGCCGCTCAGGCCTTGCTGGACGAGGGCCACGACGTCGCCGGGCTCGCCCGCTCCGCCGAGAAGGCCGAGCATCTCGAGAGCTTGGGCGTCACGTCCGTGGAGTCCAGCCTTTTCGACCATGACCAGCTCGTCGCCGCGTTCACCGGCTACGAGGTCGTCTGCAACCTCGCCACCCATGTGCCTGTCGGGCTGGGCGGCCTGCGCCCGGGCGCGTGGCGGGTCAACGACCGCATCCGCGCCGAGGGGTCGCGCGTCGTCACCGAGGCAGCCGCCGCGGCAGGGGTACGTCGGCTAGTCCAGGAGTCGAGCTCCTTCGTGTACGCCGACTTCGGCGACGAATGGATCGACGAGCAGAGCGCCCTCACCGTCACCCGGGCCACCGAGCCGGCCTCTGTCGCCGAGACCAACGCGCTCGACTTCGGCGGCAGCAGGCGCGACGCCGTCGTGCTGCGTTTCGGCAACATCTTGGGCGACGACCCGCTGACCCGCTGGCGGTTCGCCCGGGCCCGGGCCGGTCAGCCGGTGGGCATCGGCGACCCGCGGGGGTGGGCCCATGTCATCCACCCGATCGACGTCGGCTCGGCGGTGGTCGCCGCGCTCCATGCGCCTGCGGGCGTCTACAACGTCGGCGCCGCCCCGGTGCAGCGCTGCGACCTCAACGCCGGGTTCTTCCACGCCGCCGGCAAGACCCGTCCTACGTACATGCCGAAGATGATGGTGCGGCTCGCCGGCGACCGGTTGGAGCCGTTGACCCGCTCACACCGCATCTCGTCCCGGCTGTTCCGCGAGGTGACGCCGTGGCGGCCACGGCACCCGGAGTTCGCCGAGACCTGGCTGTCCGACCTGGTGCATGCGTGAGCGAGCCGACCAAGCACCAACCCGACGACGACGCGGCCGTCGAGCGACCACGCCGCAAGGACGACCCGTTCGGCGAGGTGCTGCCTGACCGTACCCGCGACGAGACCGGCGACGGCTGGGGCGAACGCTGGGGCGATGGCGGGGGCGACGACGACGAGCGGCTGCGCCGCGAGGTGCCGCCACACCACGGCTGACCCGACCGTACGCCGACCCGACCATACGAAGGGGCCCGTGGACTCGACAGTCGAGTCCACGGGCCCCTTCGCTGCCTGTGGTGGTGCGGGCCTCAGACGGTGCTGCCAGGTGCGCCACCAGAGGGGGCGCTGCCGCGCTGCGCAGCAAGCAGGTCGCGGATCTCGGTGAGCAGGGCGACGTCCTCGGCCGGCGGCTCGGGGCTCTCCTCCTGGCCGCGCGCCATCCGCTCGGTCAGCTTGTTGTACGGAACGACGATGACGAAGTAGACGACGGCGGCCAAGATGACGAACGAGATCACGGCCGTGATCCACGCACCGATCCCGAGGTCGCCGGGCCGCCAGCCGGTGAAGTCGGGCTGCCCGAAGATCTTGCCGATGAGCTCCATGAGCAGTGTCACCGTTGCCGTGACGACGGCAGCGAACGCGAGCGCCATGACGAAGGCGACAGCCAGCTCGACCAGGTTGCCGCGCATGATGAAGTCTTTGAAGCCCTTAAGCACAGTTCCTCCTTGTGGGTACGCCGCGTGCAGGCTCGGCGGCGCTGTGCACTCTTGTCGGGCCAGACTCTACTCACGAATGGCGATGCTGAGGGGACCCGCGACGGCCGCGCGGGCGAGTTTTTTCGCCGATTCGCCCGATACTGCGAGCACCACCAAGGCTCCCGAGCCGCTGGTCGGAGAGCCCGTTTCGGGCTTGGGGACGACGATCACCGGGGCCCGGGTGGCCACCACGGACGCCGCCTGCGCGCTCTGTGGGTCGGCCGCCATCACGTCGATCCGGTCGCCCGGCTGCAGCAGGGCGACCGCGTCGGCGTCGGCGATGCGTACGGGTGCGGCGACCCGCCCGCCGCCGTACCCCGCGATCAGCGGCTGGTCGACGACGCGGATGTCGGTCAGCGTCTCGCCGGCCCGCACCGGCCCGACGAGCACCCGACCGATCAGCTGGTCGGGACTCGTCACAGCGCCCCGCGGCACGGCGGCGTCGGGCAGGTCGGTGCGGCGCAGGTGCTCGGCCCGCAGCGGAGTGCCGGCGGGTACGTCGATCGCGGCGACCACGACGCTCTGGGTGACGGGTGGGGGCGGGGAGACGACATGTAGGCCGGCGGCGACGGCGACCGCGGTGAGCCCGGCAGCGAACCACCGGCGGCGCGCGGCCAGCAGCCTGCGGGTGCGGGTGAGGACGGCGGGCAGGGAGGTCATGCCAGGGAGGCTAGTGAGATCGGCGGCTCAGCGTCGGGCGTTGTCCACAGGCCCGTCGTGCACCGGCCCGTCGTCCACAGGCTCAGGCGGCCGGGCTGCTCGAGCTCGCCTTCGTGTCACTCTTGGCAGCGGTCGACGATCCCTTGTCGGACGAACTCTTGTCGGACGAGGAACCCTTGTCCGCCGAGGAGCCCTTGTCCGCCGAGGCGCCGGCCGTCTCCTTGGTGGAGCCCTTGTCGGCGCCGTTGGCGGCCGCGGTCTTGGCCGCCTTCGACTCCGCGCGGCTGTCGGTCTTGTAGAAGCCCGATCCCTTGAACACCACACCCACCGCGTTGAACACCTTGCGCAGCCGGCCGTCGCAGACCGGGCACTCGGTGAGCGCGTCGTCGGTGAAGCTCTGGTGCACCTCGAGCCGGTGGGCGCACTCGGTGCAGGCGTACTGGTAGGTGGGCACGTTCGGGTCTCCTCGGCTGACCGCTGGCCTTAGCACTCCATCGGTTCGACTGCCAATTGTGCCGCGTGAGCCATGACAACGCCAATCAACGGGCTCGATCGCGCGATGTCCGGACCGCTACCGGGTCGGCCGACAGCCGGTGGACCCGGCACAATGACCGGGTGCACCGCTGGGTCAGAGTCGTCTCCCTGATCGGTGTCGTCGTGGCGGTGGCGCTGGTGCTGTCCCTGCTCGCCGGCATCTGGACCGTCCGCAGGTCGTTCCCGCAGACCGACGGCGAGCTCACGGTCGCCGGTCTCAGCGGGGACGTCGAGGTGGTCCGCGACCGCTACGGCGTACCGCAGATCTATGCCGACACCGCCGAGGACCTGTTCCGCGCTCAGGGTTTCGTGCAGGCGCAGGACCGGTTCTTCGAGATGGACTTCCGCCGGCACGTCACCGCGGGCCGGCTCTCCGAGCTGTTCGGCGAGGACACGGTCGACACCGACCGGTTCATCCGTACCCTCGGCTGGCGCGAGGTCGCCGAGCGGGAGGTCGCGCTGCTCGACGCCGACTCACGCCGCTATCTGGAGGCCTTCTCGGCCGGCGTCAACTCGTACCTCGAGGACCGCAGCCCCACCAAGCTGTCGCTGGAGTATGCAGTCCTGGCGCTCGACGGTCTCGACTACGCGCCCGAGCCGTGGTCACCGGCCGACTCCCTGGCCTGGATGAAGGCCATGGCGTGGGACCTGCGGGGCAACATGCAGGACGAGATCGACCGGGTGCTCGCCACCGAGGTCCTGAGCACCGACCAGATCGCCGAGCTCTACCCGGGCTATCCGTACAAGCGGCACCGGCCGATCGTGGCCAAGGGCGCGGTCGTCGACGGGGTGTTCGAGCAGGACGCCACGGCCAACACGAGCCGCCGCCCGCGGCGCGCCGCCCTGTCGGACCAGGTGGTCGCGGCGCTGCGCGGTGTCGACCGGGCCGCGGCCGACCTGCCGACCCTGCTGGGCACCGGGCACGGCATCGGGTCGAACTCCTGGGTCGTGTCGTCGCAGCGCACCAACACCGGCGCGCCGATGCTCGTCAACGACCCGCACCTCAGCCCCACGATGCCCGGCATCTGGTACCAGATGGGGCTGCACTGCCGCACCGTCACGGAGTCCTGCCCGTTCGACGTGTCCGGGTTCACGTTCTCCGGTGTGCCCGGGGTCGTGATCGGTCACAACGACAGCGTCGCGTGGGGGATGACGAACCTCGGACCCGACGTCGTCGACCTCTACATCGAGGACGTCGACGACGAGGCGGGCACCTACCGGTACGGCAACGGCGCCGAGGAGCTGGTGACGCGTGAGGAGACGATCGAGGTACGTGACGGCGAGGACGTGACGATCGAGGTGCGGAGCACGCGGCACGGCCCGCTGATCTCCGACGCCGACGAGGAGCTGTCCGAGGTGGGGGACCGCGGTGGCCGGGTGGCGGGTGGCAACGCCGTCGCGCTCCGCTGGACGGCGCTCGACCCGGGTGGCACGGCCAACGCGATCTTCGACCTCAACACGGCGCGGTCCTGGGAGGAATTCCGGTCCGCGGCACAGCAGTTCCTGGTGCCGTCGCAGAACCTGGTCTACGCCGACGTGGAGGGTCACATCGGCTACCAGGCTCCGGGGGAGATCCCGATCCGGCGTACGGGCAACGGCGACTGGCCGGTCCCGGGCTGGGACCCGGCGTACGAGTGGGCCGAGGAGTACGTCCCGTTCGACGCGCTGCCGCACGTACTCGATCCCGAGGAAGGGTTCATCGCGACGGCCAACCAGGCCGTGGTCGGGTCCGGTTACCCGTACTACCTGGGCAGCTCCTGGTCGTACGGGCATCGCAGCCAACGGATCGCCGACCTGCTCGCCAAGGACCGCTCGCTGACGGTCGACGACATGGCGAAGATCCAGCTCGACTCCCGCAACGGCAACGCCGAGCGGCTCGTGCCGTACCTGCTCGACGTCAACCTCGACCGCCGGTACGTCCAGGAAGGCCAGCGGGTGCTGCGAGGTTGGGACCTGCAGCAGGGGCCGGAGAGTGCTGGGGCTGCGTTCTTCAATGTGGTATGGAAAAACCTGCTCGCCCGTGCCTTCCACGACGATCTGCCCGAGGACGTGTGGCCGGACGGCGGCGACCGTTGGTTCGAGGTCGTGAGCCGGCTGCTGGAGCGGCCGGACAGCGCGTGGTGGGACGACAAGCGCACCGAGGACGTGACCGAGACCCGTGACGACATCCTGGTCGCGGCGCTCACCGACGCACGCTTCGAGATCACCCGCCGGCAGGCCCGCGACCCGAAGCTGTGGCACTGGGACGGGCTGCACAAGCTCGACCTCGTGCACTCGTCGCTGGGTACGGATGCACCGGCGCCGGTGCGCTGGCTGTTCAACCGCGGCCCGGTCGGGGTCGGCGGCGGTGACTCGGTGGTCAACGCGACCGGGTGGACGCCGACCGAGGGGTACGACGTGGACTGGGTGCCGTCGATGCGGATGGTCGTGTCACTTGACGACCTCGACGACTCCCGCTGGGTCAACCTGTCGGGAGCGTCGGGCCACGCGTTCAGCTCGCACTACGCCGACCAGCTGCCGTTGTGGGCGGAGGGCGAGACGACGCCCTGGCCGTTCAGCAAGGACGCCGTCGACAAGGCCGCCGACGAGACGCTGACCCTCGTCCCCCGCCCCGAGTAGGCGCCCCCTTCGCGCCGAGGTTGCACGTATGTCGGACCGGTGGCGGCTCACCCCCACCCGTACCCGACCACCCCCACGCCTGCAGGAATGGGGAAGGTCGGGAACGGCACGGGCCCGTGCCGTTCAGGAGCCCAGCGCTGCGTCAGAGGCGGGTGATGCCGTCCGGGGTCACGACGGCGTTGACCGGCTGGTCCCGTGACGTCGCCGGCACGCTGTCGAGCAGCTCGCCGGCGAACAGCAGCGCGCACGCCCACGCGCGCCCGTCCAGCCGCTCGAGCACCCGGTCGTAGTAGCCGCCGCCCCGCCCCAGCCGCGAGCCGTCGCGACCGACCGCGAGCCCCGGGCAGAGCGCCACGTCGACCTGCGCCAGCGCCACCGGCCCGAGCCGGCGACCGCTCGGCTCGAGCAGCCCGAAACCCGCGGGCGCGAGGCTGTCCGGCCCGGTGTACTCCACCCAGTCGAGCTCCCGTTTGCCGAGGACGATGGGCAGCAGCACCCGCAGACCGCGGCCCACCAGCGCCTCCACCAACGGGAGCGTCGGCGGCTCCTCACCGACACCGACGTACGCCGTGACGACGCGCGCAGCCGCCAGCTCGGGCGCGGCGAGCAGCCACTCGGTGATGCGCTCGCCGGCCGCCACCCGCTCAGCGTCGGGCCGGGCCCGTCGTTCGGCCAGCAGTCTCGTCCGCAAGTCCGCCTTGGTTACCGTCATAGTCGCCTACCATCCCAGGCATGAGCGTCGAAGGTTTACGGCAGGCGCAGCTCGCGATGGCCGAGGACGGTCTCCCGCAGCGGGCGATCGACGTCTTCTCGCACTACTACTCCGTCCTCGAGTCCGGCGAGACCGGCATGCTCGACGAGGACGACCTCGAGCCCATCAGCGCGCTGCCGCGGCTCGCCGACCTCGACCCCGATCCGCCGTCGGCCCGCGAGGCGCTCGCGCAGACGGTGGTGATCAAGCTCAACGGCGGGCTCGGCACCTCGATGGGCATGGACCGCGCCAAGTCGCTGCTCGAGGTGCGGCCGGGCCGCACGTTCCTCGACCTGATCGCCGGCCAGATCCTGGCGCTGCGCAAGGAGTACGACGTACCGCTGCCGCTGCTCTTCATGAACAGCTTCCGCACCCGCGCCGACACCCTGGCCGCCCTGTCGGCGTACCCCGATCTGCCGGTCGACGGGCTCCCGCTCGACTTCGTCCAGAACCGCGAGCCCAAGCTGCGCAGCGACGACCTCACCCCAGTCGTCTGGCCGGCCGACCCGGCGCTCGAGTGGTGCCCGCCGGGCCACGGTGACCTGTACACCGCACTCGACGCCTCCGGGCTGCTGCAGCGGCTGCTCGACGCCGGCTACCGCTATGCGTTCGTCTCCAACGCCGACAACCTCGGTGCCCGACCCGACCCCCGGCTCGCGGCGTGGTTCGCCGGCCTCGCGGCGCCGTTCGCGTCGGAGTCGTGTCGGCGCACACCGTCGGACCGCAAGGGCGGTCACCTCGCCGTACGCCGGTCCGACGGCCGGCTGGTGCTCCGCGAGTCGGCACAGACCCGACCCGAGGACGAGGCCGCGTTCGCCGACATCGAGCGGCACCGGTTCTTCAACAGCAACAACCTGTGGCTCGACCTGCGCGCGTTGTCCGAGACGCTCGAGGCCACCGGCGGCGTGCTCGGGCTGCCAATGATCCGCAACGTCAAGACGGTCGACCCGAGCGATCCGTCGTCACCCGAGGTGATCCAGATCGAGACCGCGATGGGCGCCGCCATCGAGGTGTTCGAGGGCGCCGCCGCGATCGAGGTCGACAAGTCCCGCTTCCTCCCGGTCAAGAGCACCAACGACCTGCTGGTGATGCGCTCCGACGTGTACGAGGTGGGCGATGACGCGGGGGTACGCCTGGTCGACGAGCGAGACGACGCGCCGTACGTGGACCTCGACCCGCCGTACAAGCTGGTCGGCGACTTCGACGTGCGGTTCCCGGCCGGCGCGCCGTCCCTGGTCGAGGCCGCCAGCCTGCAGGTGCGGGGCGACTGGGTCTTCGGCGCCGGGGTACGGGTCGTCGGCGCGGCGGTGGTCGGGCCGCCTGCGGGCGCCGGGCAGGGGACCATCCCGGATCACGCGGTGCTCGGGAGCCCTGACCAGCCCGGTCGTTAGGGTGAGCCTCATGGCATCAGCACAGCGCACGGTCGACGAGCACCTGCGCCAGATCCTCGATACGGTCATGCCGCTGCAACCGTACGACCAACCGCTGCTCGAGGCGCTGGGCCTGCCGCTGTGCGAAGACATCACGTCGCCGATCGACCTGCCGAGCTTCGACAACTCCGCGATGGACGGCTACGCCGTACGCCGAGACGACGTCGCCGCGGCCAGCGAGGACAACCCGGTCGGCCTGCCGGTCGTGGGCGAGTCGGCGGCCGGGCAGACCAAGGCGTACGCGCTGTCGCCCGGCTCGGCGATCAAGATCATGACCGGTGCCCCTGTGCCCTCCGGGGCCGACGCTGTCGTACCCATCGAGTGGACCGACGGCGGCGTTGCCCGGGTGTCGATCACGCAGTCACCCACGCCCGGCCAGCACATCCGGCGGGCCGGTGAGGACGTGGAGACCGGCACGCTGCTGCTGGAGGAGGGCCGGCTGATCGGTCCGCGCGAGACCGGCCTGCTGGCGGCGATCGGCCGCTCCCAGGTGCTGGCGAGACCGCGGCCGCGGGTCGTCGTCATCTCGACCGGCAGCGAGCTGCGCGAGCCCGGCACCGGCCTCGGCTCCGACTCGATCTACGACGCCAACAGCTTTGCGCTGGCGGCCTCGGCGCGGCAGGCCGGCGCCATCGCGTACCGCGTCGGCATCGTGCCCGACGACCCCGAGCGGTTCTCCGACACGTTGTCGGACCAGCTGGTCCGGGCCGACCTGGTGGTCACCAGCGGCGGGGTGAGCAAGGGCGACTACGACGTCGTCAAGGAGGTGCTCAGCAAGCTGGGCACGGTGACGTTCGCCGAGGTCGGCATGCAGCCTGGCCGGCCGCAGGGGTTCGGCACTGTCGGCGACGACAACACACCAGTCTTCACGCTGCCCGGCAACGCCGTCTCGGCGTACGTGTCGTTCGAGGTGTTCGTGGTGCCGGCGATCCGGCGGATGATGGGGCGGCTGCCGTACAAGCGTCCGCTGGTGCGTGCGGTCCTCGCCGACCCGGTGGACTCGCCGGCCGGCCGGCGCCAGCTGGTGCGTGCCTACTTCACGGTCGAGGCCGACGGAGCGCATGCGCGGGCCGTCGGCGGGCATGGCTCCCATCTGATCGGTGAGCTGGCCCAGTCCAACGCCCTGATCGTGGTGCCCGAAGGCACGACCCGCGTCGAGGCCGGCAGCACCGTCGACGTACTCGTACTCGATCGGGAGTTCTGAGCCATGGCGGACCGGCTGACCCACGTGGACGAGACCGGTGCCGCGCGGATGGTCGACGTCTCCGGCAAGGAGACGACGGCGCGTACGGCCCGGGCGTCCGGGCGGGTGCTGGTCTCGGCCGAGGTGGTCGCCCTGCTCCGCGGCGAGGGTGTCCCGAAGGGCGACGCTTTGGGCGTGGCGCGGGTAGCGGGCATCATGGCTGCCAAGCGCACACCTGACCTGGTGCCGCTGTGCCATCCGATCGCGATCAGCGGTGTGTCGATCGACCTCGAGGTCGCCGACGATGCTGTGCTGATTGCGGCCGAAGTACGCACGGCCGACCGCACCGGGGTTGAGATGGAGGCGCTGACCGCGGTATGTGTTGCCGCTCTGACCGTGGTCGACATGGTCAAGGCCGTGGACCGGGCCGCCGTCATCACCGACGTGCGGGTCGAGAGCAAGTCCGGCGGCCGGCGCGGCGACTGGGAGCGTGAGTGATGGGTACGACGATCAGGGCCCGAGTGGTCACCGTCTCGAACCGGGCGTCCGCGGGCGTCTATGAGGATCTCGGCGGTCCGATGATCGTCAAGGCGCTCCGCGACCTCGGCTGTGAGGTCGACGACCCGGTGGTCGTGGCCGACGGTGAGCCGGTGGCGCAGGCGTTGCAGCGCGCGATCGGCGACCGGTTCGACCTGGTGCTCACGACCGGTGGCACGGGGCTGACGCCGCTCGACCTCACCCCTGAGATGACGCGCCGGGTAGTCGAACGCGAAGTGCCCGGGCTGTCGGAGGCGATCCGAGCATACGGGCTCGCCGGTGGCGTACCTACGGCCTCGCTGTCTCGTGGGGTGGCCGGACTGGCCGGCAAGACGCTGATCGTCAACCTGCCCGGATCGACCGGTGGGGTGCGGGACGGCCTCGCCGTACTCGAGCCGGTGTTGCTGCATGCCGTCGACCAGATCAACGGTGGTGACCACTGAACGGCTGGCCGGCCACGCTCGCTGCCGGACCCATCGGTCTGCGGCCGATCCGCCGCCGCGACCGGGCCGACTGGCAGCACCTGCGCGCCGTCAACCGCGACTGGCTGGTGCAGTGGGACGCGACCCTACCGCCCGGCGGCCCGACGCACGGGCGGGGTTTCGGCAGCATGGTGCGCGAGCTGCACCGGCTGGCCCGGCAGGGGCGGGGGCTGCCGTTCGTCGTCACCTTCGACGGCCGGATGGTCGGGCAGCTGACGGTCAGCAACATCGTCTGGGGATCGGCCCGGTGGGCCCAGGTCGGCTACTGGATCGACCGGGGGTACGCCGGGCGCGGCATCATGCCGACCGCCGTCGCGCTGGCCATCGACCACTGCTTCTTCACGCTGGGCTTGCACCGCGTCGAGGTGGCGATCCGGCCGGAGAACGTCGCGTCGATCCGGGTCGTCGAGAAGCTCGGCCTGCGACGGATCGGCATCGCGCCGCGCTACCTGCACATCAGCGGTGACTGGCGTGACCATGTGCTGTTCGCCGTGACCGTCGAGGAAGTCCCGCTGGGCCTGCTGACCCGGTGGCGCGAGACCGCCGAGCACGCGGGACAGTAGTTCACTCCTGTCACACAAGTTCTCTCGCGACACACCGACCCGGCTGCGTAACAGTGCGGCGAATCGGTCCTACGGTCGTACCGTGGGTTGGTCGGGAGTACTCTTCGCAGCGATCGTCCTGGGCTGGGCGGCGTACCTCATCCCGCATGCCCTGCGGCGCTACGACCAGGCCACCCGCTCCCGGTCCATCGACCGATTCTCCTCGGCGATGCGGGTCCTCGGCGCCAAGCCGACCTCGGACACCGTCGCCAGCGTGAAGCCATCCGGCGAGGCCAGGCCGGTGCTGTCCGACCAGGAGAAGCGGGCGCAGCGGCGGGTGCAGCTGGTGGCGGCCCGGGCCGCGGCACGGCGTCGCCGCCAGGTGCTGAAGGTGCTGCTGCTGAGCACGCTGGTGACGGCCGCAGTCGCCGGCGTCGGCGTCATCCCGTGGTGGTCCTTCAGCGCCCCGGCCGCGCTGGTGCTGGCGTTCCTGTTCGCGTGCAGCCGGCAGGTACGGCGCGAGAGCGAGGGCTACTGGGCGAACGCCGCCGACGAGGAGGCCAACGCCCAGCTGGTCGCGGTGACGGTCACCCGTCCCGCGGCACGGGTCGAGGCGGCGTACGTCTCGGCGCCCTCGGCCAACGTTCGGCCGAAGGTCAAGCCGGCCGCCAAGCCGGTGCCGGCGGCAGCGACCCAGTCGTCGGCCCAGTCGTCGGCCCAGTCGTCGGCCCAGTCGTCGGCACAGTCGTCCGCCCGGGCGACTGCCCGGGACAGCATCAGCGACGAGCCGACCGTGGAGATCGACCGTCGTGACCTCGCCCAGATCGCGGTCCCAGTGGAGACCAGCGACGGCGGTCTGCTGTGGGACCCGGTCCCGGTGACCCTGCCGACGTACGTCTCGAAACCGCGTGCCTCCCGTACCATCCGCACCATCGATCTCGACCAACCTGGCACCTGGACGTCGGGTCACACCGAGGAGGCCGCGGCGCTCGCGGAGCAGGCCGACGCCGAGCAGTCCGAGCGCACCGAGACGGCCGACGAGCCCCGCCGCGCGGTCGGTTCCTGACCTCTGGCCGATGGCGGGAAGGGCCTCCGCTGCGTGCTAACCTTCTTCCTCGGTTCACGGTCCGTACTGTGACATCCGGGGCTGTGGCGCAGCTGGTAGCGCACCTCGTTCGCAACGAGGGGGTCAGGGGTTCGAGTCCCCTCAGCTCCACCC
>JBOHDE010000030.1:0-19223 GCA_050699035.1 Nocardioidaceae bacterium
ACGATCTCGACCTCTTCGTTGATCTTCACGATGCCGCGCTCGATCCGGCCCGTGATGACCGTGCCGCGACCGGTGATCGTGAAGACATCCTCGACCGGCATCAGGAACGGCTTGTCGGTCTCGCGGTCGGGCTGCGGGATGTAGGAGTCCACGGCGTTCATCAGCTCGATGATCGACTCGGACCACTTCTCGTCGCCGTTCAGAGCCGGGTGCGCGGCCACGCGGACGACTGGCGCGTTGTCGCCGTCGAACTCCTGGTCGCTGAGCAGCTCACGGACCTCGAGCTCGACCAGCTCGAGGATCTCGTCGTCGTCGACCATGTCGCACTTGTTGAGCGCGACGACCATGGCCGGCACGCCGACCTGGCGGGCGAGCAGCACGTGCTCACGCGTCTGCGGCATCGGGCCGTCGGTGGCGGCGACCACCAGGATCGCGCCGTCCATCTGGGCCGCACCCGTGATCATGTTCTTCACGTAGTCGGCGTGGCCCGGGCAGTCGACGTGCGCGTAGTGGCGCGCCTCGGTCTGGTACTCGACGTGCGCGATCGAGATCGTGATACCGCGCTGCCGCTCCTCCGGTGCCTTGTCGATCTGGTCGAACGGCATGAAGGGGTTCAGGTCGGGGTACTTGTCGTGCAGCACCTTGGTGATCGCCGCGGTAAGAGTGGTCTTCCCGTGGTCGATGTGGCCGATGGTGCCGATGTTTACGTGCGGCTTTGTCCGCTCGAACTTGGCCTTCGCCACTTGGACTTCCTCCTAGACTTCTGTGTCTATCGTTCTGGTTGTCGAGACGATTACTCGCCGCGGACCTTCTTGATGATCTCTTCCGCCACAGCCTTGGGTACCTCGGCGTACGAGTCAAACTGCATGGAGTACGACGCCCGGCCCTGGGTCTTGGACCGCAGGTCGCCGACGTACCCGAACATCTCCGACAGCGGCACCAGCGCCTGGATGACGCGGGACCCACCCGGACCCTCGTCCATCGCCTGGATGTGGCCACGACGGGAGTTGAGGTCGCCGATCACGTCGCCCATGTAGTCCTCGGGCGTCGTCACCTCGACCGCGAACATCGGCTCGAGCAGCACCGGGTCGGCGTGCCGGGCCGCCTCCTTGAACACCATCCGGCCGGCCATCTTGAAGGCCATCTCGGAGGAGTCGACCTCGTGGTACCCGCCGTCTTGCAGGGTCACCTTCAGGTCGACCATCGGGTAGCCGGCGAGCACGCCGAACTCCATCGCCTCCTGGATCCCCTCGTCGACCGGCGGGATGTACTCACGCGGGATGCGGCCACCGGTGACGGCGTTGACGAACTCGTACCCGCCGTCGCCGTTGCCGCCCGTCGGCTCGATGTCGATGACGACCTTCGCGAACTGGCCCGAGCCACCGGTCTGCTTCTTGTGGGTGTAGCTGACCTTCTGCAGCGACTTGCGGATCGTCTCGCGATAGGCCACCTGCGGCTTGCCGACGTTGGCCTCGACCCGGAACTCACGCTTCATCCGGTCGACCAGCACCTCGAGGTGCAGCTCGCCCATCCCGGCGATGATGGTCTGGCCGGTCTCCTCGTCGGTGCGGACCGTGAAGGTGGGGTCCTCCTCGGAGAGCCGCTGGATCGCGGTCCCCAGCTTCTCCTGGTCGCCCTTCGACCTGGGCTCGATGGCGATGTGGATCACCGGCGCCGGGAACGTCATCGACTCGAGGACCACCGGGTCGTTGTTGTCGCACAGCGTCTCGCCGGTCGTGGTGTCCTTCAGCCCCATCACGGCCACGATGTGGCCGGCGCCGATGCTGGCGATCTCCTCACGCTTGTTGGCGTGCATCCGGTAGATCTTGCCGATCCGCTCCCGCTTGCCCTTCGTCGGGTTGAGCACCGACGTGCCCGCCTCGAGGCGGCCGGAGTAGACCCGCAGGTAGGTCAACTTGCCGAGGTGCGGGTCGGCCATGATCTTGAACGCGAGCGCGGAGAACGGCTCGTTCTCGTTGGGCTTGCGCAGCACCGTCTCTTTCTCGTCCTTGACCGAGTGGCCGTCGATCGCCGGGACGTCGACCGGCGACGGCAGGTAGGCGAGGACCGCGTCGAGCAACGGCTGCACGCCCTTGTTCTTGAACGCGGTGCCGCACAGGACCGGGGTCAGCTTCGCGGCGATGGTGGCGCGACGGATCGCGGCCTGCAGCTGCTCGTTCGAGGGCTCCTGGCCCTCGAGGTACAGCTCCATCATCTCGTCGTCGGCCTCGGCGATGGTCTCCAGCAGACGGTCGCGCCACTCGCGGGCAGCCTCGGTGTGCGTCGCCGGGATGTCCTCGACCTCGTAGTCCTCGCCCTTGGCGGTTTCGCCGCGCCAGGTGAGCCCACGCATGCCGACCAGGTCGACGACGCCGATGAAGTCGGACTCGGTGCCGATCGGGATCTGCAGCACCAGCGGGGTGGCGCCCAGCCGGTTCTCGATCATCTCGACGCAGCGGTGGAACTCCGCGCCGGTCCGGTCGAGCTTGTTGACGAAGCACATCCGGGGCACGTGGTAGCGGTCGGCCTGACGCCAGACCGTCTCGGACTGCGGCTCCACACCGGCAACCCCGTCGAACACGGCGACGGCGCCGTCGAGGACGCGCAGCGAACGCTCGACCTCGACGGTGAAGTCGACGTGGCCGGGGGTGTCGATGATGTTGATGGTGTGGTTCTTCCACGAGCAGGTCGTCGCAGCGGACGTGATCGTGATGCCACGCTCCTGCTCCTGCTCCATCCAGTCCATCGTGGCCGCGCCCTCGTGGACCTCACCGATCTTGTACGTGATGCCGGTGTAGAACAGGATCCGCTCGGTCGTCGTGGTCTTGCCCGCGTCGATGTGGGCCATGATCCCGATGTTGCGGACCTTGCTCAGGTCGGTCGTGATGTCGACTGCCACTTGGGCCATTCCCTTGAAGTCGTGTGTGGGTGGTGCCGTGCTGGGTGGTACACCGGCCGGCACGCGCCTGCCTGCTGCCGGCGTACGACGTCACCAGCGGTAGTGCGCGAACGCCTTGTTGGCCTCGGCCATCTTGTGTACGTCCTCGCGACGCTTCACCGCGGCGCCGAGGCCGTTGGACGCGTCGAGCAGCTCGTTCATCAGGCGATCGGACATGGTCTTCTCGCGGCGCGCCTTCGAGTACGAGACCAGCCAGCGCAGGGCCAGCGTGGTCTGGCGGGGGCCGCGAACCTCCACCGGCACCTGGTAGGTCGCGCCACCGACTCGGCGGCTGCGGACCTCGAGCGTCGGCCGGACGTTGTCGAGCGCGCGCTTGAGCGTGACGACCGGGTCGGTGCCGGTCTTCTCGCGGCAGCCCTCGAGCGCGCTGTAGACGATGCGCTCGGCGACCTGCTTCTTGCCGTCGACCAGGACCTTGTTGATCAGCTGGGTGACGATGACGCTGCCGTAGACCGGGTCGTTGTCGACCGGCCGCTTGGGAGCGGGGCCCTTGCGCGGCATCAGCTCTTCTCCTTCTTCGCGCCGTAACGGCTGCGAGCCTGCTTGCGGTTCTTGACACCCTGGGTGTCGAGGGAGCCGCGGATGATCTTGTACCGGACACCCGGCAGGTCCTTCACCCGACCTCCACGCACGAGCACGATCGAGTGCTCCTGGAGGTTGTGGCCGACGCCCGGGATGTAGGCCGTGACCTCGATGCCGCTGGTGAGCCGCACACGGGCGACCTTGCGCAGGGCAGAGTTCGGCTTCTTCGGGGTCGTCGTGTAGACGCGCGTGCACACGCCGCGCCGCTGGGGCGAACCCTTGAGGGCGGGCGTCTTGTTCTTCGACACCTTGTCCTTGCGGCCCTTGCGGACCAGCTGCTGGATGGTGGGCACCGCGTCGTTCTCTTTTCTGTCCGGGTACGGCTGGGTTGTGCGTGGGCGCCTTGCTCGAGCCCTTCTCAGGGCTACGACTCGGGCGACCCCCGCGGTCGGGCGTGTCGCCCGATCCCCGCTCATGTCGCCAAACGAATCGGCGGCTGGAGTGGGAGTCCACGTGCCTACGTGCTGACTGCACACGTGATGGCCTGGACAGACCAGGCACGCTGATGAAGATTACCGGAGTGCCCTGCAGGGGTCAAAACAGCGACGTGTCACCGATTCTGCCGGTGTGACCCGACACGCACGCCCGTGGCTCGCATCCGCCCGGGGTAGCCCACTACGGTTGCCCGTTTGGACCCGAATTCTGGAGGTGACCGGCCCCGTGCCTGTCGTGTCGGCGCGAGACCCGTACCTCGACAACGTCAAGTTCCTCGCCATGGTGCTCGTCGTAGTCGGCCACTTCTGGACCGCACTGCGCGGTGAGCACCTGGTGGCGTCGGCCTACCTGTTGCTCTACCTGTTCCATATGCCGGTCTTCGTGTTCCTCGCCGGCCTGACCGCATCGACGGGAACCATCTCCGAGCGCCGGCTGCGCGGCCTGGTGACCGGCATCGCCGTGCCGTACCTGTTGTTCCAGACCGCGTACGAGGTGGCCGGCAGCTGGCTGGTCGGCGAGCGTGAGCTCGACCTGCTCGCGCCGCCGTGGCTGATGTGGTTCCTGGCCGCCTTGTTCGTCTGGCGGCTCACGGCGCCGATCTGGGGGCGCCTCCGCGGCGGCGTCGGCATCGCCGTCGCCATCAGCCTGGTCGGCGGTCTCACGTCGGCCGCGGACCTCGCCCTGGCCCAGGTGCTGGGTCTGCTGCCCTTCTTCGTACTCGGCCTGAAGCTGGACCGGGTGCACCTGCACCGGCTGGCCCGACCGGTCCTGCGGGTGCCCGCCACAGTCGTGTTCGGGGCGGCGGCCGTGGCCTGCTGGACCCTGGTCCCGAGGGTCGACATGGAGTGGATCTACTGGCGCTCCAGCTATGACCAGCTCGGCGTCGGTCTCACCGAGGGTGCAGTCGCCCGCGCCGGGCTGCTGGTCGTGGCGCTGGTGCTCTCGGCCGCGTTCCTGATCTTGGTGCCGCGCCGCCGGTACTGGTTCACTCGGCTCGGCGAGCGCACCATGTACGCGTACCTGCTGCATGGGTTCACCGTGCTCACGGCCACCACCTTCGGTCTGTTCGACCGCCCGGTGCTGACGACACTGCCCGGGCTCGTCGTCTTGACGGTGGCTGCCGCCGGCTTCGCGTGTCTGCTGATGAGCGGGCCGGTACGGCGGGCGTGGCAGCCCGTGGTCGAGCCGACCCTCGACTGGTTGTGGCGCCCAGAACCTGCCGTGGCCTCAGGCGAGCGCGTGCCCGACCATGTCGAGGACCTGGATGCGGCCGGACTCGACGTCCGCCACGGCAACCCACGCGACCGCATCGGTGCTCCCATCGACCTCGACCACCCGAGGCTGCTGATCCGCTGACACCGGCTCGCCGTCGAAGATCAGGTGCACACCGTGGAAGTCCTCGAGCGTCCCGCTCGGCGCTCGCGCGGTGTGGTGCAGCGTGTGGACGTCGCGGAGTGCGCCGATCCGGATGTCGAGCCCGGTCTCCTCGTGCAGCTCCCGCGCCAGCCCGTCCTGGACGTGCTCGCCATGGTCGACGCCACCACCCGGCAGCGTCCACTGGCCCGGGAAGGGCGTGTGGCCCGCCAACCGGGTGAGCAGCACCTCGTCAGCGCGTCGCACCAGCGCGTACGCCGCCAACCGCTGCCGCTGGACGACGCGCTCGTCGAGCAGCCGGCCGGACACCCAGGTCAACGCCTCCTCGATCGCCTCCCGAGATCGGTCGGTGTCGTCGAGCAGGTCGAAGGCGTGCTGGCCCTCGGGTACGTCGATGATGCGCAGACTGCTGTCGGCCGCCACCGCCACCGCCACGAACTCCTCGACGGCGCCCGCGAGCTCGTCGCGCTCCCGACCCACCCGGGTGACCAACAGCGGCAGGTCAGCGGCGCCGGGCAACGCGTCGACAGCGGCGGGCGGTGCGGCGATGCCGTCCAGCGGAGCGCGCAGCCGGGGATAGGTCGCGGCGACCCCGCGCAACCACCGCGGCCGGTCGTCGAGCCACTCCCCCATCAGCAGTCCCGCGCCCGAGAAGAACCACAGCACCACCCGGTCGGCATCGATCCGGCGGTCGGCCCGGGCGGCCGCGATACCGCGGCGCACGACCTGTGCGCACTCGGGCAGCGCCTCGAGGCTGTGGTACGGGTGCCCGACCACGGCAGCCGCGACTCCGCGGGCGGCCAGCGCAGCGCCGTACCCTTCGTACTGCGGCCACTCGGTGGCCGGCTCGACGTCGGCCGGCATGGGTCCACCGTGGACCAGCACCGCCAACGGCCAGGGCCCCTGACCCGACGGCAGGTAGAGGTCGAGGCCCGGGAGCCGGTCCGGCTCCACCGGCTCGACGCTGAGGACGAGCCGGCGCAGGTAGGTGGTGGCGGTAGTCACGGCGGGACTCTAGCGGGCATATCCGGCACCGGGTCCGGGTAGGGGATACGTGCGGGGGCTGTTGTCGCGGGCTCGTCCCGTACCGAGCAGATTGGGCGTCAGGTTGACGGTAGAGACCCGCCGGAGGGAATCCGGGTCGCACAAGACCGCGGCGCCAAGCCGCGACCCGTTCCTGGACAACGCCAAGCTGCTCGCCATCGTGCTGGTGGTGGTCGGCCACGCCTGGACGGAGCTGCGGTCGAACCAGGCGGTCGAGGCCGGATACCTTTTGCTGTTCTTGTTCCACATGCCGGTGTTCGTGGTGATGACCGGCTATGTGACCCGGCCGGACCATCTCACCCCGCACCGGGTGCAACGGCTTGCGGTCTCGGTCGGTGTGCCGTACGTGCTGTTCGGCACGCTGTACCGGTGGGCGATGGACTTCGTCGACGGTGAACCGTTCCGGGCGCCCGACCTGGTCGACCCGCCGTGGCTGATGTGGTTCCTCGCGGCGTTGCTGATCTGGCGGCTGACCGCTCCGGTCTGGCAGGGCATGAAGGGTGCGCTGGCCGTCGCGGTCGCCATCTCGCTGGTCGGGGGCCTGAGTACGGCCGACGAGTTCGCCCTGTCGCGGGTGATGGGATTCCTGCCGTTCTTCGTGCTGGGCATCAAGCTGCGGCGCGAGCACTTCGACCGGTTGCACACGCGACCGATCCAGGCGGCTTCGGTGGCGGCGTTCCTCACCGCGACCGTGATCTGCTGGCTGGTCGTACCCCATGTCACGGTCGAGTGGATCTACTGGCGGTCGAGCTACTCCGAGCTCGGGGTCGGCTTCGTGGAGGGCGCCCTGATCCGGCTCGGGCTGATGGTCGTGGCGCTGACGCTGATCACGGCGTTCCTCGCCCTGACGCCCAGGCGGGCGCTGCCGTTCAGCCGGCTCGGCAGCGCCACGATGTACGCCTACCTGCTGCACGGGTTCGTGATCTTGGCAGCGACCTGGTTCGACGTCCCCGACATCGACGGCCTGGTCTCCTGGCAGGGCGGCGTCGTGACCGCGCTCGTCGCCCTCCTCCTCACCGCCCTGCTGATGTCCAAGCCCGTCCGCTTCGTGTTCGGACCGTTCGTCGAGCCGGATCTGAGCCGGCTCTGGCACCCGCACCACCATCACCCCTCGCACCGCACCTGACCGTGGTTTTTCTGGTACGGGGGCGCCCCGTTCCAGACCTATTGGAACGGGGCGCCCCCGTACCAATAGGGGTTTGGACCAGAGCCGCCCACCAGGACGACAAAGGCGCAACCTCGGTGCGAGTAGTCGGGCGGTGGGGACAGCAAAGGGGCGGGCGACCGGTCTCCCGGTCACCCGCCCCTTCGCCGTGACTGTGGCGGGGCTCGACGTCAGTTCTGGTAGGAACCGAAGTCGAAGTCGTCCAGTGACACCGACTGGCCGGTACCCGAGCCGAAGTCGTAGTCGTAGGACTCGTACCCACCGATGGAGTAGGCCGCGGCCCGAGCCTCCTCGGTCGGCTCCACCCGGATGTTGCGGTAACGCTCCAGGCCGGTGCCGGCGGGGATGAGCTTGCCGATGATGACGTTCTCCTTCAGACCCATCAGCGCGTCGGACTTGCCGTGGATGGCGGCCTCCGTGAGCACGCGGGTGGTCTCCTGGAACGATGCCGCCGACAGCCACGACTCGGTGGCCAGCGACGCCTTGGTGATGCCCATCAGCACCGGACGACCCGAGGCCGGGGTGCCGCCCTCGGCGACGACCCGGCGGTTCTCGTCCTCGAAGCGGACCCGCTCGGCGAGCTCGCCCGGCAGCAGCCGGGAGTCGCCCGACTCGATCACCGTCACGCGACGCAGCATCTGCCGGATGATGATCTCGATGTGCTTGTCGTGGATCGCGACGCCCTGGACTCGGTAGACCTCCTGCACCTCGTCGACGAGGTGCTCCTGGGCCTTGCGGACCCCGAGGACTCGAAGCACGTCCTGCGGGTCGGGCGTGCCGGCGGTCAGCTGCTGACCCACCTCGACCTCGTCGCCGTCGGCGACCAGCAGGCGGGACCGCTTGGAGACCGGGAACGACTCCTCCTCGGAGCCGTCGTGCGGGACCACGGTGATCTTGCGGGTCTTGTCGGTCTCCTCGATCTGCACCCGTCCGGCAGCCTCCGAGATCGGCGACTTGCCCTTGGGCTGGCGGGCCTCGAACAGCTCGACCACACGCGGGAGACCCTGTGTGATGTCGTCGGCCGACGCCACACCACCGGTGTGGAAGGTGCGCATCGTCAGCTGCGTGCCCGGCTCACCGATCGACTGCGCCGCGATGATCCCGACGGCCTCGCCGATGTCGACCAGCAGGCCGGTGGCCAGCGAGCGGCCGTAGCACTTGGCGCAGGCTCCGGTCTTCGCCTCGCAGGTGAGTACGGAACGCACCCGGACCGACTCGACGCCGGCGACCACGAGCTCGTCGATCCGGACGTCGCCCATGTCGTCGCCCGCCTTGACCAGCACCTCGCCGGTCTCGGGGTGGGTGATGTCGGTGGCGGCGGCCCGGGCGTACGCCGCGGTCTCGACGTTCTCGGCCTTGCGGACCGTGCCGTCCTCGCCCTTGACGCCGATCCGCTTCATCAGACCGCGCTCGGTGCCGCAGTCGTCCTCACGGATGATGACGTCCTGGCTGACGTCCACCAGACGACGGGTCAGGTAACCCGAGTCGGCGGTACGCAGCGCGGTGTCGGCGAGCCCCTTGCGGGCACCGTGGGTGGCGATGAAGTACTCGACCACCGACAGACCCTCGCGATAGTTCGACTTGATCGGCCGCGGGATGATGTCGCCCTTGGGGTTGGCCACCAGACCGCGCATACCGGCGATCTGACGCACCTGGGTCATGTTTCCGCGGGCACCGGAGTGCACCATCATGAAGATCGGGTTCGTCTTCTCGAAGCTGCCCTCCATCTCGCGGGCGACCTCGTGCGTGGCCTGGGTCCAGATCTCGATGAGCTCCTGACGACGCTCGTCGTCGGTGATCAAGCCGCGGGAGTACTGCTGCTGCACCTTCGCGGCTTGGCCCTCGTAGCTCTCCAAGATCGCGGCCTTGCCAGGTGGGCTCACCACGTCGGCCATCGAGATCGTCACGCCCGACCGGGTGGCCCACTGGAAGCCGGTGTCCTTGAGGGCGTCGAGAGCGTTCGCGACGTCGACCTTGGGATAGCGCTCGGCGAGGTCGTTGACGATCTGACCGAGCTGCTTCTTGCCCACCTCGTAGTCGACGAACGCGTAGTCGGCCGGCAGCGCCTCGTTGAACAGAGCGCGACCCAGGGTCGTCTCCATGGTCAGCGACTGACCGGGCTCCCAGCCCTCCGGGACCTCCGCACCGAGCGGGGGTACGACGGTGTCGAAACGCACCTTGATCTTCGCCTGCACGTCGAGCTCGCCACGGTCGAGCGCCATGATCGCCTCGGCGACCGACGCGAACGCCCGGCCCTCTCCCTTGCCGCCCTCGCCGGACATGGTGAGGAAGTAGATGCCGATGATCATGTCCTGCGTCGGCATGGTGACCGGCCGGCCGTCCGACGGCTTCAGGATGTTGTTGGTCGACAGCATCAGGATCCGTGCCTCGGCCTGCGCCTCGGCCGACAGCGGCAGGTGCACCGCCATCTGGTCACCGTCGAAGTCGGCGTTGAAGGCCGTGCAGACCAACGGGTGGATCTGGATGGCCTTGCCCTCGATCAGCTGCGGCTCGAACGCCTGGATGCCGAGCCGGTGCAGCGTCGGCGCGCGGTTGAGCAGCACCGGGTGCTCGGTGATGACCTCTTCGAGGACGTCCCACACGACCGGGCGAGCCCGCTCGACCATGCGCTTGGCGCTCTTGATGTTCTGGGCATGGTTGAGATCGACCAGCCGCTTCATCACGAACGGCTTGAACAGCTCGAGCGCCATCTGCTTGGGCAGGCCGCACTGGTGCAGCTTGAGCTGGGGGCCGACGACGATGACCGAACGGCCGGAGTAGTCGACGCGCTTGCCGAGCAGGTTCTGCCGGAACCGGCCCTGCTTGCCCTTGAGCATGTCAGACAGCGACTTGAGCGGCCGGTTGCCCGGCCCGGTGACCGGGCGGCCGCGACGGCCGTTGTCGAACAGCGAGTCGACGGCCTCCTGCAGCATCCGCTTCTCGTTGTTGACGATGATCTCGGGTGCGCCGAGGTCGAGCAGCCGCTTGAGCCGGTTGTTGCGGTTGATCACCCGGCGGTACAGGTCGTTCAGGTCGGAGGTCGCGAAGCGGCCACCGTCGAGCTGCACCATCGGCCGCAGGTCCGGCGGGATGACCGGCACGCAGTCGAGCACCATGCCCTTGGGGCTGTTGGTGGTGGTGAGGAACGCCGACACGACCTTGAGCCGCTTGAGGGCACGGGTCTTGCGCTGGCCCTTGCCGGTACGGATGGTCTCCCGAAGCGACTCGGACTCGGCCTGCAGGTCGAAGTCCTCGAGCCGCCGCTGGATCGCCGCTGCGCCCATGAAGCCGTCGAAGTACTTGCCGAACCGGAACTTCATGTCCCGGTAGAGGATCTCGTCTCCCTCGAGGTCTTGGACCTTGAGGTTGCGGAACCGCGTCCAGACCTCCTCGAGCCGGTCCAGCTCACGCTGGGCCCGGTCGCGGAGCTGCTTCATCTCCCGCTCGGCGCCTTCCTTGACCTTGCGCCGGACGTCGGCCTTCGCGCCCTCGGCCTCGAGCTCGGCGAGGTCCTCCTCGAGCTTCTTGGCGCGGGCCTCGATGTCGCTGTCACGACGCTGCTCGAGCGACTTGCGCTCGACGTCGATCTTGCCTTCGAGCGAGGGCAGGTCGCGGTGCCGCGCGTCCTCGTCGACGTGCGTGATCATGTACGCCGCGAAGTAGATGACCTTCTCGAGGTCCTTCGGGGCCAGGTCGAGCAGGTAGCCGAGCCGGCTCGGGACACCCTTGAAGTACCAGATATGGGTGACCGGCGCGGCCAGCTCGATGTGGCCCATCCGCTCACGGCGGACCTTCGAGCGGGTCACCTCGACGCCGCAGCGCTCACAGATGATGCCCTTGAAGCGGACGCGCTTGTACTTGCCGCAGTAGCACTCCCAGTCGCGCGTGGGGCCGAAGATCTTCTCGCAGAAGAGGCCGTCACGCTCGGGCTTGAGGGTGCGGTAGTTGATGGTCTCCGGCTTCTTCACCTCACCGTGCGACCACTGCCGGATGTCATCGGCCGTGGCCAGGCCGATGCGAAGCTCGTCGAAGTAGTTCACGTCGAGCACAGTTACTTCTTTCTGCTAGGAAGAGTGTGGGTCTGAGGGCGTGGGACGGTCTGCTCAGACCTCATCGACGCTCATCGCACCCTCGTTCGGGCGGCGTGAGAGGTCGATCCCCAGCTCTTCTGCGGCACGGAAGACGTCCTCGTCTGTCTCCCGCATCTCCACGGCGGTACCGTCGCTGCTCAGCACCTCGACGTTCAGGCACAGCGACTGCATTTCCTTGACGAGAACCTTGAACGACTCCGGGATGCCCGGCTCGGGGATGTTCTCGCCCTTGACGATCGCCTCGTAGACCTTGACCCGGCCAAGGATGTCGTCGGACTTGATGGTCAGCAGCTCCTGCAGCGCGTACGCGGCGCCGTAGGCCTCGAGGGCCCAGACCTCCATCTCACCGAAGCGCTGGCCACCGAACTGGGCCTTACCGCCGAGCGGCTGCTGGGTGATCATGGAGTACGGACCGGTCGAGCGGGCGTGCAGCTTGTCGTCGACCATGTGCGTGAGCTTCAGGATGTACATGTAGCCCACCGACACCGGGTCCGGGAACGGCTCCCCGGAGCGGCCGTCGAACAGCTCGGCCTTACCGTCGCCGGCGACCATCCGGTCACCGTCACGGTTCGGGCGGGCCGACGCGAGCAGCCCCTGGATCTCGTCTTCACGAGCACCGTCGAAGACCGGGGTTGCCACCAATGTGTCGGCCGGTGCCTCGTGGGCACCGATCCCCTTCAGGCGCTTCTGCCAGTCTTCCTTCTCGCCGTCGACCGCCCAGCCAGACTTCGCCACCCAGCCGAGGTGGGTCTCAAGGACCTGGCCGACGTTCATCCGGCCGGGCACGCCGAGCGGGTTCAAGATCACGTCGACTGGGGTGCCGTCCGCCATGAACGGCATGTCCTCGACCGGCAGGATCTTCGAGATGACGCCCTTGTTGCCGTGACGTCCGGCGAGCTTGTCGCCGTCGGAGATCTTGCGCTTCTGGGCGACGTACACACGGACCAGCTGGTTCACGCCCGGGGGCAGCTCGTCACCCTCCTCACGGTCGAACACACGGACGCCGATGACGGTGCCGCTCTCGCCGTGGGGGACCTTCAGCGACGTGTCACGCACCTCGCGCGCCTTCTCGCCGAAGATCGCGCGCAGCAGCCGCTCCTCGGGGGTCAGCTCGGTCTCGCCCTTGGGCGTGACCTTGCCGACGAGGATGTCACCGGTGCCGACTTCGGCGCCGATCCGGATGATGCCGCGCTCGTCGAGGTCGGCGAGCATCTCCTCGCTGACGTTCGGGATGTCGCGGGTGATCTCCTCCGGACCCAGCTTGGTGTCACGGGCGTCGACCTCGTGCTCCTCGATGTGGATCGAGGTGAGGACGTCTTCCTGCACCAGCCGCTGGGAGAGGATGATCGCGTCCTCGTAGTTGTGGCCGTGCCACGGCATGAAGGCGACCAGCAGGTTGGTGCCGAGCGCCATCTCGCCCTGGTCGGTGGCCGGGCCGTCGGCGACCGGCGTGCCGACCTCGACGCGCTGACCTTCGACCACCAGCGGGCGCTGGTTGATGCTCGTGCCCTGGTTGGAGCGGCGGAACTTGGCCAGCCGGTACGTCGTGCTCGTGCCGTCGTCGTTGCTGGTCTCGACCAGGTCGGCCGACACCTCCCCGACGACACCCGCCTGCTCGGCGACCACGACGTCACCCGCGTCGACCGCGGCC
The DNA here is from genome assembly GCA_050699035.1 of Nocardioidaceae bacterium. Classification (GTDB taxonomy): domain Bacteria; phylum Actinomycetota; class Actinomycetes; order Propionibacteriales; family Nocardioidaceae; genus WHTB01. Next base: position 13,302 of record JBOHDE010000030.1, read on the forward strand.
CGGAACTCCATGCCGGTGCCGACCAGCGGAGCCTGGCTGCGCACCAGCGGGACTGCCTGGCGCTGCATGTTGGAGCCCATCAGCGCGCGGTTGGCGTCGTCGTGCTCGAGGAACGGGATCATGGCGGTGGCGACCGACACCATCTGGCGCGGCGAGACGTCCATGTAGTCGACCTCGTCGGCCGGCAGGTTCTCGACCTCGCCGTGACGCTGGCGGACCAGCACCCGGTCCTCGGCGAACCGGCCCTTGTCGGTCAGCGGAGCGTTGGCCTGCGCGATGACGAAGCGGTCCTCCTCGTCAGCGGTGAGGTAGTCGACCTGGTCGGTCACCTTGCCCCTGACGACCTTGCGGTAGGGCGTCTCGACGAAGCCGAACGCGTTGACCCGGCCATAGGTGGACAGCGACCCGATCAGGCCGATGTTGGGACCTTCCGGCGTCTCGATCGGGCACATCCGGCCGTAGTGGGACGTGTGGACGTCGCGCACCTCGAAGCCGGCCCGCTCACGCGACAGCCCGCCCGGGCCGAGCGCCGAGAGCCGGCGCTTGTGGGTCAGGCCGGCGATCGGGTTGGTCTGGTCCATGAACTGGCTCAGCTGGGAGGTGCCGAAGAACTCCTTCAGCGCCGCCACGACCGGGCGGATGTTGATCAGGGTCTGTGGCGTGATCGCCTCGACATCCTGCGTCGTCATCCGCTCGCGGACCACCCGCTCCATCCGGGCCAGGCCGGTGCGGAGCTGGTTCTGGATCAGCTCGCCGACCGTCCGCAGCCGGCGGTTGCCGAAGTGGTCGATGTCGTCGGCCTCGACGACCAGCTCACCACGCGGACTGTCGAGGGTCGCGCGGCCGTCGTGCAGGGCCACCAGGAACCGGATCGTCGCGATGATGTCGTCGACCGTCAGTGTCTGCTGGTCGAACGCCTGCTCGGAGCCGAGCTTCTTGTTGATCTTGTAGCGGCCGACCTTGGCGAGGTCGTAGCGCTTGGGGTTGAAGTAGTAGTTCTCGAGCAGCGTCTGCGCGGCCTCGCGGGTCGGCGGCTCACCCGGACGCAGCTTGCGGTAGATGTCGAGCAGCGCGTCGTCCTGGCCGGACGTGTGGTCCTTCTCCAGGGTGAGCCGCATCGACTCGTAGTCGCCGAACTCCTCGAGGATCTGGGCGTCGGTCCAGCCGAGGGCCTTCAGCAGCACCGTGACGTTCTGCTTGCGCTTGCGGTCGAGACGTACGCCGACCGTGTCGCGCTTGTCCACCTCGAACTCGAGCCATGCGCCGCGCGACGGGATGATCTTCGCGGTGAAGACGTCCTTGTCGCTGGTCTTGTCGATCGAGCGCTCGAAGTAGACGCCCGGCGAGCGGACGAGCTGCGAGACGACGACACGCTCGGTGCCGTTGATGACGAACGTGCCCTTGTTGGTCATCAGGGGGAAGTCCCCCATGAACACGGTCTGGCTCTTGATCTCGCCGGTCTCGTTGTTCATGAACTCGGCGGTGACGAAGAGCGGCGCGGCGTACGTGACGTCGCGCTCCTTGCACTCCTCGACGGTGTTCTTCGCCGGCTCGAACCGATGGTCGCGGAACGAGAGCGACATCGTGCCGGAGAAGTCTTCGATCGGGGAGATCTCCTCGAAGATCTCCTCGAGGCCCGACTTCGTCGAGACGTCGGTACGACCGGCTTCCTGCTGGGCCGAGACGCGGGACTTCCACGCCTCGCTCCCGCTCAGCCAGTCAAAGCTGTCGACCTGGAGGGCCAGAAGATCAGGAACCTCGAGGGGCTCTTTGATCTTGGCGAATGAAACACGCTGGTTGTTCGTGCTGGTGGTGGTGCTGTCCGTGGCGTTGCGACCGGCGGCCAAGAGGGGTCCTTCCGAGGGCTCGCGAACTCATCCCAGCGCATGCCAATGTCGACCCCTACGGGGTTGGAGGCGAACAGATGGCAGCGCAAAGAAGCAGTTTAGCCGATAGGCCGACTGCTGTCGAGCCGTCCCCGCGACCTCGGTCACATGACGTGGCTGACGTCAGGACCCTCGCCAACGGTGGGACTGCCCGAGAGCATGACCCGTCGGCCGGACGGAGTCAAGGATTCTCGGCCGCGTTTCAGCCGTTCCGCCCTATTTTCGACCGCTAATCGGACACCGTCGGGAGCCGGATCACAGCCCCTTGAGGTCGCTCACAACCCAGGCACCGTCCTGCTTCACCATCGTCAGCACGGCCCGGTTGAGTGCGGTCACCGGCTCCTTGCTACCGGCCGACTCGGTGGTCTGGTTGACGAACACCAAGACGTCGGTCCGCTCCGCACCTACGTCGACGACTCCCGAGCTCAGCACCTCGGCGGTGACGACGGCCTTCGTCTCCTTGGCCGGCGGCGCGACCACGGACTCCATCGTCTTGGTGTAGTCGGCGGCGTACTTCTTGGTGAGCAGCGGGGTGGTCGCCGCGATGTTGTCGTCGATCTTGGCGTGGTCGTAGCTGAGGAGGGCGACCGCGGCCTTCTCGGCGCTCGCCGGAGCCGACCTCAGCGCGCTTTGCAGCGCCTGGGCCCGGTCGTCTCGCGCGTTGGCGTCGAGCCGGGCGCGGACCAGCAGCGTCGCCTCGACGAGGAGCGCGACGAGCAACAGCGCGGCCACGACCCACAGCCACCACCTCGGCCCGCTGCCGGCCGCGGTGAGGGTCGCGTCACCCTGGCCGGCGGACGGCCGGGGCGTCGGCGCCGGCTTGGCCCGCTGGTCACGCTTCGTGGTCGGTGCAGTCGCTTCCGCTGTGGACGGACGCGAGCGCTCTCCGGCGATCCGGCGGCGGGGCGGCGGCTTGGCCGAGTGTGGCTCGTTCTTGTACGTCGTAGGCATGGCGTCAGCTCTCAGACCGGCTTGAACTCGTCGACCAGCCAGTCACTGCCGGCGTCGTCGCGGACCAGGTCGACCCGCCATCGGAAGTGCCGCGCCCGCTCGCCGTACGACGAGGTGACGTCGGCGTCGCAGACCACGAGGACGACCGCGGAGTCGGCGTCGAGCGACGACACGCCCGCGGACTTCACCTCGCCCTTCGAGGTGACCTTGGCCTGCTTCATCTGCGACACGATGTCGTCGATGGACTTGCTGAAGCTCTTGTTGAAGGTCGGAGTGAGCAGCGGCTCGACGTTCTTGCGGTAGCCGTCGACGTCGTCGGCGGAGTAGGTGTTGACGTTGGCCGCGAACGACGACGCGACCCGCTTGACCTCGTTGCGCAGCGCCGGGTCGGATGACGCCGACGTGCCGCCGTCGTCGCGGCCGACGGCCAGGACCACGCCACCCGCGACGACGAGAAGCGCGAGTGCTGCCACCACCACTGCGAGGGCGCGCTCGGTCAGGAGCGGTCGGCGAGCGGTGCGAGCAGCAGCCACTTCCATGAGTCCTCTCCGGCGATCTTCGCCGCGTCGGCGGAGGTGACGACGTCCTCGACGTCACCGGTCGCTGGCGACACGGTCTTGGTGGACAGGTCGTACTGTGCCACGACGGGCACGCGGTTCTTCGCCGGGGGCGCATGCTGGGCGCCACGGGGGTTGGACTGTGACTGGGGCTCGGCGCAGTGCGCCGCGGTGTTCAACGGGACCTCGGACAGGTCCTGGGGCTCGCGCTCCTCGGTCGTCTCGTAGCCGCCCTCACAAATGTGCGGGTCCGCGGTGAGGATGAGGCCGAAGTGCGCATCGTGCAGTCCGGTGACCTTGTCCTTGGCCGCGACGCTGAACGACCCCTCGACGACGTACGGGTAGAGCACCAATACCTGCTCCAGGCCGTCGAGCCGGGCCACGGTGATCTCACCGGTCGTGACGAGGTTGCTGATCAGCACCGAGAGTGTGTCGGCGTTCTCGGCGATGAAGCCGCGCAGGTCACGGGCGGCCACGGCACCGTCGTCGATCACCGAGCGCACGGTGGCGTCGCTGTCGACCAGGGTGTCGGTGAACAGCCGCAGGTTCTTGGCGAAGGTACGGATGTGCTCGGCGGAGTCGACCTGGGTCTGCAGGACCCCCTCACCGTCGGCGAGCAGCCGCCTGGTGAGGTCGATGTTGTCGTCGGCGGTGTCGATGAACGAGTTCGAGGTGTCGATGATCCGGCCGAGGTCGTCACCTGTGCCGTCGAAGGCCAGGCCGAGCTCGTCGATGACGGTCCGCAGGTCCTGCTTGTCGACGGAGTCGACCAGCCGGTCGATGTCGACCAGCATCTGGGGCGTGGAGATCGGAGTGCGCGTGTCGGCCCGCTTGATGTCGGCGCCGTCCTCGAGGTACGGCCCAGCGCCGTCGCGCTTCGGCTGCAGGTCGACGTACTGCTCACCGAGCGCGGACTTGTTCGCCACGACAGCGACGACGTCGGACGGGATCGGGTCGCTGTCGTTCTCGATCGCAAGGTCGACGAAGACGCCGTCCTCGGACAGCCGCAGCTGGTCGACCCGACCGACACCGACGCCCCGGTACGTGACCTCTGCGCCGTCGAAGATGCCGGCCGACTCGGCGAAGTTGGCGCTGACGGTGTAGTCGGTGTCCAGGATCAGGCGGTCGAGACGGGCGTACTTCGCGCCGACGTACGACACGCCGATCAGCGTGATCAGCACGAACACCATCAGCTGGAGCTTGGTGGTCCGGGAGATCATCGGGCCACCCCTTGCAGCAGCATCGCGGCGATGTCGGCGTCATAGCCCTGCGCGGCGGCCCGCGACCTGACCGACTCCTCACTGCTGTAGCTCGGCGCCGTGCGACACAACACGAGGAGCTTGCAGCCGGACTCCGCGGAGGGCGGAGCGCTCGGCGCCGGACCGCCATCGGGCTCGGCGGCACCACCGCCACCGGACCGGCCGCCACCGGACGCGCCGGGCGCGCTCGGCACGGAGGGGACGTCGGTGCCGAGCAGGTTGCCTAGGTCGGGCAGCTCCGGGAGACCCGGCACCACCAACGGCTCGGTGAGGTCCACTTCGAGGCGGACGTCGAGGTTGACATAGTCACCCATGTGCACGTTGCGCGCCTCGGCCGGCGTCGTGCCGACCGTGGCATCGACGAACGGGTACGTCAGCAGCACCTCGAACGACTGGGGGAGCTTCTCGCCCGCGTCGGCCAGCTCGGTCATGATCGGTGCCAGCGACTTCAGGCTGCTCACGGTGTCCGCCTTGGACTCGCGGATGACCTTCGTACCCACGGTGCTCAGCCGGCTCAGCTCCTCGAGCATCTTGACCAGGTCGTCGCGCTGGCCGTCGATGGAGTCGAGCGCGGCGGGCATCTCGTCGAGTGTCCGCTCGATCGTGCCCTGCTGCTTCTTCACCGACTTGGCGAGCCGGTTCAGCGCCTCGATCGCCTCGACGATCTCCTGCTTGTGGGTGTCGAGCTGGCCCATGAATGTGTCGAGCTGGGTGAGCACGCTCTTCACCGCGTGCTCGTTGCCGTCGAGGGCGGTGCTCATCTCCCGGGAGATGGTCTTCAGCTGGGCGACCCCGCCGCCGTTGAGCAGCAGGGACAGCGCGCCGAGGACCTCCTCGATCTCCGTGTTGCGACCTGACCGCTCCAGCGGGATGACCTCGCCGTCGCCCAGCGAGCCGCGGGCGGGGGTCCCGGCCACGGGCGGGGCCAACGAGACGAACTTCTCACCGAGCAGGCTGGTCTGCCGGATCGCAGCCGTCGCGTTGTCGGGCAGCTTGACGCTGTCCTTCAGCCGGACGACGACCTCGGCGGTGTAGCCCTCGAGCGCGATCGACTCGACCTTGCCGACGGTGACGTCGTCGACCTTGACCGAAGACTGCGGGACCAGGTCGAGCACGTCCTGGAAGTAGACGGTGACGGCGTAGGAGTCCTCGCCGACGTCGGCGCCGCCCGGTAAGGGGAGGTCGTAGACGTTGAACTCGCAGGCCGTCAGCGCCAGCGACGACGTGACCGCGAGCACGGCACCGCGCAGGAGACCACGGCTGTTCATC
>JBOHDE010000030.1:19323-24475 GCA_050699035.1 Nocardioidaceae bacterium
GTGAGCGCACCCTCCTTGTTCGCGCCCTTCGGGCCGAGGCCCACGCTCAGGTCGTCCACGCTCTGGTAGATCTCGTCCAGCTCCAGCGGCGTCGCGGTGCGCTTGAGGTCGATCACCGCGCCGTCCTTCATGGTCGGCCCACTGGTCCAGGCCGGGGTGAGCTGGACGAAGCGGTCGCCGACCACCGACGGCGAGACGATCACGGCTTTGGCGTCGGCCGGCACCTTGGTCTCGGGGTCGAGCCACATCTTGACCCGCACCTTGGTGCCGAGCGGGTCGACGGTGTCCACCTTGCCGACCGGTACCCCGAGAACCTTGACGTCGGAGCCCTCGTACAAGGACACCGTGCGCGGGAAGTACGCCGTGACGAACTGCTTGTCGCTGCCCGGGAAGAACACCACGACCAGGGCGATCAGCAGCGCCACCACCAGCACCATCGCGACCATCTTCGGGACCGCGCTGATCCGGTCGATCAAGTCTCCACGCGTCGCCATCACAGGCCACCTCCCACTTCCGGGGCGGGCACGACCAGGTTCTGGACGAACACGTCGAACCAGGGTCCGTTGCCGAGCGTGTTGGCGAAGACCCGGTAGAACGGCCCCATCCGCCGCAGGCTCTCGTCGAGGTTCTCCTGGTTCTTGACCAGGACGTCGACGACCCGGTCGAGGTTCTCCAGTGCCGGCTTGAGGTCGGCCCGGCTCTGGTCGATCAGTGCGGAGAGCTCCTGTGACAGCTGTTTGGTCGAGACCAGCAGCTGGTGCACGGCCTCCCGGCGCTCGTAGATCGCGCGGATCAGCAGGTCACCGTCCTCGAACAGCTTCTTCAGTTCGTCGTCGCGGTCGGCGAGCACCTTGGTCACCTGCTCGGCGTTCTGCAGCAGGGTGTTGATCTGCTGGTCACGCTTGGCGACGTCTCGCGAGAGCCGGGAGAGTCCACGCAACGAGGACTGCATCTCCTCGGGGGTGTCGTCGAGCAGGGTGGCCATCGTGTCGAGCGAGGTGCTCAGCTGGTCGATGTCGATCCGGTTTGTCCGGGATGCGAGACCGCTGAACGCCTCGACCACGTCGTACGGGGCCGTCGTCCGCTCGACTGGGATCTCGGCGTCCGGCTCGAGCGTGCCGGTGCCGGCCGGCTCGACCGACAGGAACATCGCACCGAGCAGGGTCTTGACCCGGATCGACGACCCCGTGTCCCGGCCCATCTCGGTGCCACGGTCGACCAGGAACTCCACCTTCACCTGGTTGCCGTCGAGGGTGATCGCCTGGACCTTGCCGACGCGTACGCCGGCCACCCGGACCTCGTCGTTGACCTTCAGCCCGCCGGCCTCACGGAAGTTCGCGTAGTACGTGTCGCCGCCACCGATCAGCGGCAGGTCCTCGGCCCGGAAGGCGGCGAGCACCAGCATCGCGATCACGGCGATGCCGACGGCGCCGATCGTGACCGGGTTTCGCTCGCGGAACGGGAGGCTCACAGCGAACACCTCGCGGAGTTGGTGCTGTAGTCGACCGGGACCCGCGTCGGTTTGCCGCCCTCGGTCAGCGACGGGAGGATGACGCCGCCGTGGAAGTTGCACAGGTAGAAGTTGAAGAACGAGCCGTAGGTCGCGGTGCGGCCGATCTTCTCCAGCTTGATCGGCAGGATCTGCAGCGAGTCATCGATCTGCTTCTTCCCCTTGTCGAGGTTGCCCGCGACCCGTTTGAGCTGCTTGATGTCCTCGACCAGGGCCGGCCGGACGTCGGAGGCCAGGCCGGCGGTCTCGTCGGCGAGCGCGCTGACCGAGTCGAGGGAGCCGAGGATCGCCTCACGGTCGTCGGACAACCCGGTGACGAACTGCTGCAGCTCGATGATCAGCGAGGTCAGCTGGTCGTCACGCTTGCCGAGGCTGTCGAGCACGTCGTTGAGGTTGGTGATCAGCTCGCCGACGACCTGGTCGCGGTCGGCCAGTGTGTTGGTGACGCTGGCCGTGTGCGCGAGGAGGCTCTCGACCGTGCCGCCCTCGCCCTGGAAGACCTGGATGATCTCGAACGACAGCTTGTTGACGTCGTCCGGAGAGAGCGCGGCGAACAGCGGCTTGAAGCCGTTGAACAGCACGGTCAGGTCGAGGGCGGGCTTGGTCTGGTCGAGCGGGATGGTGCTGTCCTCCTTGAGCACGCCGCTGGGTCCCGACCCGGGCGCCAGCGAGATGTAGCGCTGACCGACCAGGTTGCGGTAGCGGATCGTGGCCGTGATCGAGCGGTCCAGCTGTTGGTCGGCGTCGACCGAGAACGCCACCAGGGCCTGCCGGCTGCCGCGGATCTCGATGCCCTCGACCGTGCCGACCCGCACTCCGGCGATCCGGATGTCGTCACCGTTGTTGAGGCCGGTCACGTCGCTGAAGACGGCCTGGTAGTCGCGTTTCTCACCGAACGTGAGGTTGCCGATGGTCACGACCAGCATGCCGGTGGCGAGCACGGTGACCACGATGAAGATCACCAGCTTGACCGACGCCGAGGTCGTCTCCTTGTCGAACAGCTTCATCGCAGGCTCACCTCCCCGCCACGCGCGATCGGGCCGAGCAGGAAGGTGGCGATGTCGGGCACCTCGTCGGTGGGGACCCCCAGCACCGGCGCGGCGAGGGCGTCCACGACCCGCTGCTCGGCCTCGGTTCCGGCGTAGCCACTGGTCAGGTCGAAGATCGGCGCCTGGCGGTACTTGTTATGCGTGTCGGCGACACCGTCGTCGTTCTCCACGTCCGTGGCGAACGGCGGCATCGGCGCGATCTTCTGCTGGTTGTACGGCGAGTCGGGGAGCGTGCCGCAGTACGGGCCGTACTTCGCGTTGTACTTGGGGTCGTCCTCCGGCGTGTAGCCGGTGGGCTGCCGCGGGACCGTCTCCAGGTTGACGTGCAGCGTGTAGCCGCGGAACGTCTCGGCCCCGCGCGGCGCATAGTCCGCGAGCCCGCCCAGCAGGCAGGGGTACTCCGGCGAGTACTCGGCCAGCAAGTCCAGCGTCGGGGACGAGACCTCGCCGAGCCGGATGATGTTGTCGCCGTTCTGCTCGAGGAAGTCACGCGTCGTGGACGACAGACCGGTCACGTCGGTGAAGAAGTCCTTCAGCGCTCGCTCCTTCACCCGCAGCGTCTCGCCGGTCTGCAGGCTGTTCTCGAGCAGTCGGCCGAGATCGGGCATGACCTCGGCGTAGTCGTCGGAGACCGTGGTGAGAAGCTCAAGGTCCTCGACCGCCTGCGGAATCAGCGGGTTCACTTCCTTGAGGTAGGCGTCGAGACGGGTGAGGCCGTCGCCGAGATCGTCACCGCGGCCCTCCAGGGCGGTCGACATCGCGTTGAGGGTCGACGAGAGCTTGGCCGGCTCGACGGTGCGCAGCAGCGGGTAGAGGTCGGACAAGACCTCCTCGACCTCGATGGAGTTCTCGGTGCGCTCGATGGTGTCGCCGGTCCGCAACGACTCGTTGGACGGCTGGTCGGGCACCTCGAGCGAGATGTACTTCTCGCCGAACAACGTCTTCGGCAAGATCAGGCCGGTCACATTGGCCGGGATCGTGTCGAGCTGGTCGGGCTCGATCGCCATCGTCACGACCGCGCCGTCGCCCTTCGACTCGAACTCGCGCACCTCCCCGACCCGCACACCGCGGATCTTCACGTCCGCGTTGGACTCCATCTGCAGCCCGATCTTGGACGTCTCGAGCTGGACCCAGGCGACGTCGACGAACTTCTTGGAGAAGACGGCGTAGGTGAGGTAGACGGCCAGCACCAGCAGCGCCAGAAACGCGCAGCCGAGTACGCGGCGGCCGAGGGAGGTCGACAGAGCTGGGGTTGCCATCGCCTACCCCGCCAATCTCACGGTCGTGGTGGTGCCCCAGATCGCCATCGACAGCAGCAGGTCGACGACGTTGATGGCGACGATGGACGTACGCACCGCCCGGCCGACGGCGACGCCGACGCCGGCCGGGCCGCCGGAGGCGTGGTAGCCGTGGTAGCAGTGGATCAAGATCACGACGGCCGCGAAGATCAGCACTTTGCCGAACGACCACAGCACGTCCCCGGGCGGTAAGAACAGCGAGAAGTAATGGTCGTACGTGCCTGCGCTCTGCCCGAAGAACGTGGTCACCGTGAGGCGAGTGGCGAAGTACGACGCGAGCAGGCCGACGACGTACAGCGGGACGATCGCGATCATGCCGGCGATGATGCGGGTCGTGACGAGGTAGGGCAGGGACGGGATCGCCATCACCTCGAGTGCGTCGACCTCCTCGCTGATCCGCATCGCGCCAAGCTGGGCGGTGAAGCCACAGCCCACCGTCGCGGCCAGCGCGATCCCGGCGACCAGAGGCGAGATCTCCCGGGTGTTGAAGTACGCCGAGACGAACCCCGAGAATGCCGCGGTGCCGATCTGGTTGAGCGCGGCGTAGCCCTGCAGCCCGACCTCGGTGCCGGTGAAGAAGGCCATCGCGGTGATGACGCCGACGGTGCCGCCGATGACCGCCAGCGCGCCCGACCCGAGGGTGACCTCGGACAGCAGCCGCAGGATCTCCTTCTTGTAGCGCCGGATGGTGCGCGGCGTCCAGGCGATCGCGCGCACGTAGAAGCTCAGCTCCGAGCCGAGGCTGTCCAGCGAGGCCAGCGGCTTGCGGTAGGTGGCGCGCAGGTCGGCCATGCTCAGGCCCCCTTCGCCGGCACGAGCTGGAAGTAGATCGCGCTCAACACGAAGTTGACGACGAACAGCAGCATGAACGTGATGACGACCGACTCGTTGACCGCGTCGCCCACACCCTTCGGCCCGCCCTTGGCGTTCATCCCCTTGTAGGAGGCGACGATCGCCGCGATCAGCCCGAAGATCAGGGCCTTCACCATCCCCTGCCACAGGTCGGGCAGCTGGGCGAGCGCGGTGAACGACGCGAGGTAGGAGCCGGGCGTGCCGTCCTGAAGCACGACGTTGAAGACATAGCCGCCGATCACGCCGACCACGCTGACCAGGCCGTTCAGGAAGACGGCGATCATCATGCAGGCGAGCACCCGCGGTACGACGAGGCGCTGGATCGGGTCGATGCCGAGCACCATCATCGCGTCGAGCTCTTCGCGGATCTTGCGGGCGCCGAGGTCGGCACAGATGGCCGAGCCACCTGCTCCCGCGATCAGCAGCGCGGTCGCGATCGGGCC
>JBOHDE010000031.1:0-24429 GCA_050699035.1 Nocardioidaceae bacterium
GAGGCGCTGCCGTCCAGCAGCCCGTAGATGCCGACGCAGACGCCGAGGATCCCGCCGAGGGTCAGCACCGAGGTGAGCCGGCGCGAGACCCGAGACGCGTCGGTCGTACGCCCGTACCCGCGGGAGTCCATCGCCGCAGCCAGCTCGACCGACTGCTCGAGCGCTCCTTCGAGTACGGGGATGGCGGTACGGCTCAGCATCCGCCACCCTCGGGTCGACTGGCCGCGCAGCCGGTGTGCCGCCCGTACCCGCGCGGCGTCGGTCACCAGCTGCGGGGCGAACGTCAGCGCGACCACGGCCGCCACGCCGACCTCGTACAGCGCGCCCGGCACGCACCGCAGCAGCCGGCGCGCGCTGGCCAGCGAGTTGGCGGCGCCGACGCAGCACAGGATCGTGGCCAGCTGGAGGCCGTCGTAGAACGCGCGCATGACCGCCTCGGCCGTGACATCGCCGCCGAGCTTGATCCCGGCGAGCCAGTTGGGCAGCGGGACCTCGGGCAGCGTGAACAGCACGGTGACGCCCTGCGACGACTCCGAGAGCACGGCCTGCAGCACGATCCGGATCACGATCACCAGCAGCGCCAGCTTGAGGAACGCGTTGTACGCCTTGGCCCACGGCGCGTCGCTGCGCCGGGCGGCGACCACGAGCCCGGTCACCGCGATGATCAGCCCCAGCACGACCGGGTTGCGGGTACGGCTGGCCGCCGCGGCGAGGCCGAGCGCCCACAGCCACCAGGCTCCCGGATGCAGGTTCCGGGAGTACGTGAGGCGGTGGACGTGGCGCATCGTGGTCAGGCGCGGCGCTTGGCGACCACCACGCCGCCGGCGATCATCACCACCAGCAGGGCACCCACCCCGATCAGCGCCCAGGGCGCTCCGCTGTCCTCGTCGGACTCGCTGGCGGCTTCCTTGGTGGCGGCCTCCTCGGTGGCAGCCGCCGGCAGCGCGAACTCGACCGGCTCCTCGGTCTCCGGCACGGTGGCGTCGGCGACGGTGACCGAGCACGCGGTCGTGGGGTAGCCGTCGATGCCGCAGGTCAGGCCGTCGTCGACCCGGACCTCGGCCACCGACTCCAGCACCTGCTGGCCGTTGGCGTCGGCGGGCGCGACCGCGCAGTACGCCTCCGGGTCGGGTGGCGTGTCCCCGTCCGGTGCCTCCTCGGCGATGCCGAAGTCGACCAGCACGGCCACCCGCTTCTCGCCGTCGGCGGCGTCGGTGCCCTTGCAGACCTCGTCGAACGTCGCGTCGGTGCGCGGCGGACGCGACGGCGCCTCGGCAGTGGTCGCGAAGTGCCAGCCCTCGACCGACCCGTCCTCGGGGGTAAAGCCGTCCGGGCCGGTGTCGGCGGGCACCCACGCGCCGTCGGCGAGGTGGTAGTAGCCCCAGTAGGTGAAGCCGTCGGCGGCGTGGGCCGGCGACGCGAGGGTGATGAGGGTGAACGCGATGCCGGCGGTGAGGGCGGCGATCCTGCGGAGCAGGGACATCGGTGGTCCTTCGCTGTGGGCGCGGCCCGCGTCGCAACCGGACCGCTCACCGACGCGGCACCACCGCTGCGCGGATCGCGACCGGCTCCAATCCGCAGACCTCGACGGTTGAGTGGAGCCGCAACCACGGCAGGTGTTCCGGCTCGCCGTGCGTGGTGCTCGAGCACGGCCTACGGTTGCGGGTCAGCGCCGGATTCGGACCGGCTTTCCCCGTCATGGTTGTCGTTGCTGAGACAGTCCCACGGCGACGCGTACCGCGTCAAAGGTGGCTGGCCGTTAGGCTCGCCACATTCCGAGGAGACGGGGACAACAGATGACGTGGACGTGGCGGTTCGAGGACGCCGACCGGCAGCCGGTCAGCGTGCCGGAGCTCGACGGCCAGGACTTCCATGCCCAAGGCGACGCCGAGAGCTGGCTCGGTGAGGTCTGGCGCGACCTGCTCGACGCCGGTGTCGACGGCGTCGCACTGCTCGAGGACGACCGCGAGGTCTACGGCCCGATGAGCCTGCACAACCCCTGAGGTCAGCGGGGCGACTTCGTCTTGGCGGGGTCCCGCTCGACGACCGGGTCGAGGATCTCGTCGATCGACTTGAGCAGGTCGGGCTCGAGCCGTACCCCTGACGCCTTGGCGTTCTCGGTCACCTGCTCGGGTCGTGAGGCGCCGATGATCGCCGCGGAGACGTTGGTGTTCTGCAGCACCCAGGCGACCGCGAGCTGGGCCAGCGACAGCCCGGCCTGGTCGGCCAGCGGCGCCAGCTCCTGCACCCGGGTGAGAACGTCGGCGGTCAGGAACCGCGCGACCGTGTCGGCCCCGCCCTTCTGGTCGGTCGCCCGCGAGCCGGCCGGAGGTGGCTCACCCGGCTGGTACTTGCCGGTCAGCACGCCCTGCGCGATCGGCGACCACACGATCTGCCCGACCCCGAGCTCCTCGCTGGCCGGCACGACCTCGCTCTCGATGACCCGCCACAGCATGTTGTACTGCGGCTGGTTCGACACGAACGGGATGTGGAGCTCGCGAGCAAGCCGGTGCCCCTCGCGGATCTCGTCGGCCCGCCATTCCGAGACCCCGATGTAGAGCGCCTTGCCCTGGCGTACGACGTCGGCGAAGGCCTCCATCGTCTCCTCGAGCGGCGTGCCGTAGTCGAACCGGTGCGCCTGGTAGAGGTCGACGTAGTCGGTGCCGAGCCGCGACAGCGACCCGTTGATCGACTCGTGGATGTGCTTGCGCGACAGGCCGGAGTCGTTGGGCCCGCCGGGGCCGGTCGGCCAGAACACCTTCGTGAAGATCTCGATCGACTCCCGCCGGACGCCGTTGAGCGCCCGGCCGAGGACTGACTCAGCCTTGGTGTTCGCGTAGACGTCGGCGGTGTCGAACGTCGTGATGCCCGCGTCGAGGGCCTGCTGGACACAGGCCAGTGCCTGCTCCTCCTCGACCTGCGAGCCGTGGGTCAGCCAGTTGCCGTAGGCGATCTCCGAGACCTTGAGACCGCTCGAACCGAGATTCCGAAACTCCATGCGGCGAACTTAGCCAGGCCCGCCAAGGCGGCCGCCTTCGCGCCGAGGTTGCGCGTATGTCCGCGCATAACTGCAACCTCGGCGCGAGTATGTGGGGGCTTGCGCCGCGTGGCGGACTGTTGGTCGGCAGCCGTGACCGAGGTGGAATTTTGCCCAATTGGGCAATTTTCGACCCGGTTCACGCGGGTTCGAGGTCGAACTTTGCCCAATTGGGCAATGTTCTACGCACCGCCGAACCGGCGACTGGAGTGCACTCCGCACCATCCGTGCCGGAGAAAGGACCGATCGCCGGGGCTGACTTCCCAGGGCGGTTCGGGAGCCGCCCATCTCGCGTCGAGGTTGCGCGTATGTCGGCGTGTGGTCAGCGGTAGTCGCTGGGCAGCGCCGAGCCGGGCTTCAGCCGGGGCTTCGGCAGCCGCAACCAGCGCATCTGCGAGCTGCGCATCACGGAGTACAGCCGCGCACCCTTCGTGTTCGTGTCGGGGAACCGGATCGCCAGCTCCTTCCTGATCCGCCACGACACGAAGAACGTGTCCATCACGGTCAGCACGATGACCAGGATCCACAGCGTCAACGTCACGCTCGCGTTGAGCGCGGTGGGGATGAAGCTGAGCGCCGGCAGGACCAGGATCACCACAAGCGCCGGCAGCAGGAACTCTGCGACGTTGCGCCGCGCGTCGACGAAGTCTCGGCAGAACCGGCGCACCGGTCCCCGGTCGCGGGCCGGCAGGTGGCGGTCGTCGCCCTTGCCGTCGAGCGCGGCCTTCATCTTGACCCGGTCGGCCTTCGCGCGCTGCCGCTGCAGCCGAGCGGCCTCGCGCCGGTCGCGGGGCGGGGTGACCCGCTTCTTGCGGGCGGCCTCGGCCTCCTTGCGCGAGGGCGTCGGCCGGCCCTTGCCGTCGGGCTTGACGACGGTCTCGTCCGAGGACTCGGGTGACTTCTTCGCCGTACGACGTCCGAACACGGGGCTGAGCCTCACTGCTGAGCGCTGGAATGGGGAGGTGGTCAGGGTACTCGTCCTACGGTGCCCGTCCGGCGGCCGACCCCCCTCGTCTGGCCCCGTGACTCGACGTAAGGTTGATCTGACCCGCGAGCCGCGGACCCGCAACGCTGACAAGGGGGCGTCCGTCCTGCTATGAGCATCATGAAGCGCATGGGCCTGATCTTCCGCGCCAAGGCGACCAAGGCGCTGGACAAGGCGGAGGACCCACGAGAGACGCTCGACTACAGCTACCAGAAGCAGCTCGAGCTGCTGCAGAAGGTACGCCGAGGCGTGGCCGACGTCGCCACCAGCCGCAAGCGCCTCGAGTTGCAGACCAACCAGCTCACCCAGCAGCAGACCAAGCTGCACGACCAGGCGCAGAAGGCACTCGGTGCCGGCCGCGAGGACCTGGCCCGGGAGGCGCTGTCTCGGCGCGCGGCGCTGCAACAGCAGGTCGACTCGCTGCAGCAGCAGCACGCCGGCTTGCAGGGCGAGGAGGAGAAGCTGACCCTTGCCTCGCAGCGCCTGCAGGCAAAGGTCGAGTCGTTCCGCACCCGCAAGGAGTCGCTGAAGGCGACCTACACCGCGGCCGAGGCGCAGACCAAGATCGGTGAGGCGTTCTCCGGGATCTCCGAGGAGATGAGCGACGTCGGTCTCGCGGTCGAGCGGGCCGAGGACAAGACAGCGCAGATGCAGGCGCGGGCCGGAGCCATCGACGAGCTGATCGCCTCGGGCGCGCTCGACGACCACTCCAGCATCGGCGGCCGACAAGACGACATCGCGATCGAGCTGGAGCGGATGTCCGCCGACACCTCGGTCGAGTCCGAGCTGGCCGCCATGAAGGCCGAGCTCGGCGGCAGTGAGGCGCCGAAGCAGATCGAAGGTGACGGCCAGACCGCCCAGGCCGAGCCGCAGACAAAGCAGCAGGGGGAGCAGGCATGATCATCCGGATCATGGCCGAGGGCCAGTGGGAGCTCGCCGACGACCAGGTCGACGACCTCAACGCCCTCGACAGCGCCGTCGAGAAGGCGATCGAGGGCGGCGACGAGGCAGTGTTCCGTACGGCGCTGGACGACCTGCTCGCCTCAGTACGCGCCCAGGGCACCGAGGTCCCGGTCGACACCCTGGTCGACTCCGACCTGATCCTGCCGCCGTCCGACGCGACCATCGACGACGTACGCGCGCTGCTCAGCGACGACGGCCTCATCCCCGGCTGAGAGTTCCTGAGTGGGGGGTACGCCGGGAACGATCCGGGCCGCCCGCGCGTCGTTAGGAACACAACCGGCACCCCGGAGAAGGAGACGACGAGCCAGGTGGCGAACCGCTTCATCAAGGACCGCGGCCTGACCGCGCGCATGACCTCAGTGATGGCCCTGCTGGCCGTCCTCTACCTCGGCTTCATGGCGCTGCTGATCAGCCGCGGCGTCTCCTCGATCGTCGTCATCGTGATCGCCGCAGGCTTCGCGATCGTCCAGTGGTACGCCTCCGACAAGATCGCGCTCGCCTCGATGCGGGCCCGCCAGGTCACCCCAGAGCAGGCGCCGGAGCTGCACGGCATGATCGACCGGCTGGTCGCGATGGCCGACATGCCCAAGCCGCGGGTCTACATCGCCGACATGGAAATGCCCAACGCGTTCGCGACCGGGCGCTCACCGAAGCACTCGGCAGTCTGCGTGACCACCGGCATCCTGCGGCGGATCGACGCCGAGGAGCTCGAGGGCGTGCTGGCGCACGAGCTGTCCCACGTGGCGCACCGCGACGTCGCGGTGATGACCATCGCGTCGTTCCTCGGCGTGGTGGCTGGGCTGATCACCCGCTGGGGTCTCTACTTCGGCGGCGGCAACCGCAACAACAACCAGATCCCGTTCCTCGTCATCTGGCTGGTCAGCATGCTGGTCACCGCGATCAGCTTCGTCCTCACCCGGATGCTGTCGCGCTACCGCGAGCTCTGTGCCGACCGCTCCGGTGCCTACCTGACCGGCAAGCCGTCGGCGCTCGCGTCCGCGCTGACCAAGATCTCCGGTGACATGTCCCGGATCCCGACCCGCGACCTGCGCTCGGCCGAGCCGATGAACGCGTTCTTCTTCGCCCCGGCCCTCAAGGGCGCCAGCATCAACAGCCTGCTGGCCACCCACCCCCCGCTGGAGAAGCGGATCGAGCAGCTGGCCAAGATCTCGGCCGAGCTCGGCCGCCCGATGTAGCCGATGGGGTTCATGGACGCGCTGTTCGGGCGCCGCAGCCCGGTCATGCCCAACCTCGACGCGCTGTTCGCCGTACCCACCGCTGCCTTGACCTTGCAGTCGGCGGCCGGCTTCACCCCGACCGGGGTCGGCTCCGTCTGCTACCGCGCGACCGAGGGCGCCGCCTTCACGACCACCCAGTCCGACGTCCAGCAGCTGCTCGACGCCGACGGCGGCCCGGCGGTGGAGCGGCACACCGACGACTTCGGCTTCACCTGGCTGGTCTGCCGCCAGGAGCCCGACGACATCTCCGCGCTGGTGACCGAGCTGCACGCGGTCAACCGGGCTCTCGAGGACTCCGGTTTCGGCCCGCAGCTGCTCTGCTCGTTGGTGGGCTTCACCGACGCCGGCGGCCGCAGTCTCGGGCTCGTCTACCTGTACAAGCGCGGCAGCTTTTACCCGTTCGCGCCCACCGGCCAGCAGCAGCGCGACAACGCCCTCGAGCTGCAGGCCCGCGGCGTGCTCGACGGCGACCTCACGATCGAGTCCGACCTGACGCGCTGGCTGGCGATCTGGGGAGCGCCCGGCCTGTGACCTCTCGCAGGGCGAGCAGCTTGCATTGACTGGAGAGAGACGGCCGCAGCCGGTGAGTCGGCGCTGACCGCCGTCGTCCCGTTGTCATGATCAGGGCAGACAACGCAACGGGAGGACACCGATGGACCAGCTCACCCTCATCGCCACCGTCGTGACCGCGATCGGCTCCGGCATCGTCGGCGGGATGATGTTCGCGTTCTCCGTCAGCGTGATGACGGCGCTCGGCCGACAGCCCGCCCCGCAGGGGATCGCGACGATGCAGGCGATCAACGTCGTCATCGTCAACCCGGTGTTCCTGCTGCTGCTCCTCGGGACCCTGGTCGCGAGCGTGGTGCTCGCCGTCGGCGCCGTCATCACGGGCGAGCCCTGGCTGCTGGTCGGCGGGCTGCTGTACGCCGTCGGCATGGTCGGGGTGACGAGCGTGGTGAACGTGCCGATGAACAACGCCCTCGACAAGGTCGACCCGGACAGCGCGGAAGGTGCGCAGCTCTGGGCGCGCTACCTCGCCACGTGGACGACGTGGAACCACATCCGCTCGGTTGCCTGCTTCGCCGCAGCGACCGTGCTCACGCTGACCTTGCTCTGACTAGATGGATGGGTCCAGGGTTCAGTGGTCGTAGGCGGTGAGTGATCTTGCCGCCGCCGCGACCGTGCTCACGCTAGTCCTGGTGTGACTCGCCGGGCAGGTCGAGCATCCGCTGCAGCGCGACCTTGGCCCACCGCTCGGTCTCGGGGTCGACCTGGATGCGGTTGACGACGTTGCCGTCGACCAGGTTCTCCAACGCCCACACGAAGTGCGGCAGGTCGATGCGGTTCATCGTCGAGCAGAAGCACACCGTCTTGTCGAGGAACGAGATGGACTTGTCGGGGTGGTCCTGAGCCAGCCGTTGGACGAGGTTGAGCTCGGTGCCGATGGCCCACGCCGACCCGGCCGGCGCCGCCTCGACGGTCTGGATGATGAACTCGGTCGAGCCGACCAGGTCGGCCTTGGTCACCACCTCGTGCTTGCACTCCGGATGCACGAGCACCTGGACGCCGGGGACGCGCGCCCGGATGTCGTCGACGGACTCGGCGGCGAAGCGGCCGTGCACGGAGCAGTGCCCCCGCCACAGGATCATCTTCGCGTCGGCGAGCTGTTCGGCGGTCAGCCCGCCGCCCGGCCGGTGCGGGTCGAACACGACGCAGTCGTCGAGGCTGAGGCCCAGCTCCAGGACCGCGGTGTTGCGACCGAGGTGCTGGTCGGGCAGGAAGAGCACCTTCGTCCCCTGCTCGTAGGCCCAGGTGAGCGCCCGCTCGGCGTTGGAGGACGTACACACGGCCCCGCCGTTGCGCCCGCAGAAGGCCTTGATGTCCGCGCTGGAGTTCATGTAGGTGACGGGTACGGTGACGTCGGCCACGCCGGCGTCGGTCAGCACGTCCCAGGCGTCCTCGACCTGCTGCAGCCGGGCCATGTCGGCCATCGAGCAGCCGGCGGCGAGGTCGGGCAGGATCACCTGCTGGTCGTCGCCGGTCAAGATGTCGGCCGACTCGGCCATGAAGTGCACACCGCAGAACACGATGTACGGCGCCTCGGGACGCGCGGCCGCCTCCTTGGCCAGCTTGAACGAGTCTCCGGTGACGTCGGCGAACGCGATCACCTCGTTGCGCTGGTAGTGGTGACCCAGCACGAACAACCGGTCGCCCAGCGCCGCCTTGGCCTTGCGCGCGCGCTCGACCAGGTCGGGGTCGGACGACGCCGGCAGTCCACCGGGGCACTCGACGCCGCGTTCGCTGTCGGGGTCGGCCCCCGTGCCGAGCACCAGCAGGGGCAGATCGGTCGTGGTCACGTCGTCTCCCGACAGAGTCGCTAAGCGGCCGCCAACGGGGTTGCCGGTGGTGTCATCGTACGTCGGTCAGAGGAAGAAGCCCGAGGGCAGGTACGGCATCGGTGGCTTCATGTTGCGCAGGGCGAGGTACTTGAGGTTGTACACGGACAGCCGTGCGGTCAGGGCGACGTCGACCGCCCACTCCTGGGCCGCGGTCACGAAGTCGAAGTCCATCGAGTCCTCACCGGCCGCCGCCAGCGACTCCCAGAGCAGCCGCTGGGCGGTGCGCCGGTTTGTCGCCGCCAGCAGGAACGGCCCGCCACCGGGCTGGACGTAGCAGTAGCCGCGCCCGGTCGTGTGGTCGGTGACCACGAGCCGGCACTCGGCGGCGATCATCGGGTGGTCGACGCCGTGCGCCGACCCGCGCATCTGGCGGTCGACGGAGTCGCACAGGTCGAAGTCGGTCGCCGACCCGTCGCGTACCCGCTCGACGACCGGGAGCGTGGCCCGGTCGACCCGGCCGGAGAACGTCATCGTCGGGTGCAGCGTGAAGCCGGCCAGCCGGTAGCGGCGGGCCGCTCGCGGGTCGGGTGACGACGCGATCATGCCGCGGAGACAGCCCTGGCTGTGCGCGAGTGCTGCGTCGAGCACCGCCGTACCCACGCCCTTCCCCTGTGCGCGCAGGGTGACGGCGTACGACGACAGCGCCCACAGTCCGTCGCGGCGCGAGGACAGCGAGATGCCGAGCAACCCCGAGTCGTCCTCCGCGACCCAGCACCCGCCGGGGTCGTGCTTGACCAGGTGCGCAGCGCGGCGACGCCAGGCGGCTGACTTCTCCGGGCTGCGCCGGCGGGGCGGCGGCCAGTCGGCGACCGTGGTGCGGACCGCCAGGTCGTGGAACGCCTCGTCGGTGATCGCCTCGACGGCGCCGAGGTCGTCGGGCCGCATCGGACGAACGAGCATGCACGCCAACCTACCGGCGCCGCCGTCGGGGTCACCGCTTGCTGCTGAGGCCTCGGTCGCCCTCGGGGTTGTTCAGCACGGTCAGCGGTGACCCGCTGCCGGCCGTGATCTCGTACCCGATCGAGGCACCGAAGAGGCCGAGCGCGTCGCCCTTGCCCATGAAGCACTGGGCGAAGTAGCCGTACGCGTCATTGTCGACGACCGCCGAGCTGATCGAGTGGTCGAAGAACGTCGTGGTGCCCGGCGTGCCGGAGCTGGTGGCACTGGCCAGGTTGGTCTCCTCGCCGACCGTGCCGGCCAGCGCGGTGCGCCACAGCGAGCACGACAGGTCGGCCGGGCTGGTGTCGCGGGCGGTGACGCGGAACGTCGTGATGACGGCGTCGTCGGGGAGCGCCACGTTGCAGCGGAGCAGTCCGCCGTTGGTCGTCCAGCGCAGCGAGCCGGTGCCCTTGAGCCGGGTGTGGGAGTCGTACGGGATCCAGGTCGTCGCGGCGCAGGACACGGCGCCGGTGACCAGCGCGTCGGCCTTGACGAACTCGTCGGCACCCTGGACCGGTGTCTGGGTCAGGTCGGCTGTGACGGTCGGGGCGGTCTCGGGTCCGCGGGCGGTGAGGCTCGAGGCGACCGCCGGGACGCCGATGGCGAGGGCCGCGGTGAGGACGGCGACGGCCACCAGCTTCGCGTGGCCGTGCACTGTGCGCCCGAGCCGTCGCACCATCTCGCCCTCCCCGGGGTGACACCGAGAGGAGGGTCCGCCCGGGCGCCTGATACCCCTCGCACTGGGTAGGCGCTGTCTCTCGCGAGCCGGGCGGACCCTGGTGGTACCCCCACGACCTTTGTACGGCTTCGTCCGCTCCGGATGATCGTGCGTTTGGCCGAGATCGGTGCGTAGCCGCTACGGCATTCGGGCCATCCGGGCGAATGTCGTCCGGGCTACGGCTGGAAGGATGACCGGATGCGGATCCTGGTCGCGCCCGACATGTTCTCGGGCCCGTTGACGGCCGTGCACGCCGCCGCCGCGATCGCCGAGGGCTGGCGACGGCACGCGCCCGGCGATGAGGTCCGCACGGTGCCGATGGGCGATGGCGGCCCGGGCTTCCTCGACGTCCTGCACCATGCCCTCGGCGGCGACCTGCTCAGTGTGCAGACGCAGGACCCGTACGGGGGGCCGACGCCGGCCGGCATCGTGCTGGTCGACGGCACCGCGTACGTCGAGAGCTCGCAGGCCTGCGGTCAGCACCTCGCCGAGCGGTACGAGGCGGGCGATCCCGAGTCCGCCAGCTCGTACGGCGTCGGGCTGCTGGTCGCGACGGCGGTGGCGGAGGGCGCGCGTACGGTCGTCGTCGGGCTCGGCGGATCGGGCATCAGCGACGCCGGGGCCGGGATGCTGGCCGCCCTCGGCATGACCGGCGACGTCGCGTTCGACCGGGGGGCGGCCGGGCTGGCCGGCGTCAGCTCCGTCGACCTGCGGCCGGTGCGGGAGCGGCTCGACGGTGTCGACGTGGTCATCGCCGGCGACGTCGACAACCCGTTGCTCGGGCTGATCGGCACGACGAACGTGCACGGCGCGCAACGGGGCATCGGTGCGGACCGCCGGCAGACAGTCGACGGCTGGCTGGAGGGTTTCGCCCGGGCGACCGACCGGGCACTGGCGAACCAGAAGGGTGCCGGTGCTGGCGGTGGGCTCGGCTTCGGGCTGATGCTGCTCGGCGGTTCGTGTCGGCCCGGGGTGCAGCTGGTCGCCGAGATCGTCGACCTGGCCGGGGCGGCGGGCTGGTCTGACCTGGTCGTGACGGGGGAGGGCGCCTTCGACTTCTCGTCCCGCTCCGGGTCGGTGACCTACGGCGTCGCCGAGGCGGCCGGCCGGGCGGTCCGGCCGTGCATCGCGCTGGCCGGTGAGGTGCTGGTCGGCTCGCGCGAGATGCGGGCGATGGGGGTCGAGTCGGCGTACTCGGTCAGCGAGCTGGTCGGCGCGGAGGCGGCGCGGGATGACCCGTACGAGAGCCTTGCCCGGCTGGCCCGCCGGGTCGCGCGCACCTGGTCCCACTGAGCGGCTCCCCCGCTGAGTGGGACGTTTCCGACGCGACACGCCGGCGTGTCTGTCGAAAACGTCACACTCACCGGGAAGGGGCGGTGGTGGGGGTGTTTGTTGGGCTGATGTGCGACCATGGGAATGTCCTCGGCTCGCCGCGGCGTTGCATGGGTGACGCAGTGAGTCGACGCACAACGAGCCTTACGGGAGATATGCGATGACGGTGCAGGGCGACGCCCAGACCAAGACCGGTGTGCTGCTGACGGACAACGCCGCCAGCAAGGTCAAGAGCCTGCTCGACCAGGAGGGCCGTGACGACCTGGCCCTGCGTATCGCGGTGCAGCCCGGCGGTTGCTCGGGTCTGCGCTACCAGCTGTTCTTCGACGAGCGCAGTCTTGACGGCGACACCGTGACCGACTTCGGCGGCGTGTCCGTGGTGGTCGACCGGATGAGCACGCCGTACCTCCACGGCGCGAGCATCGACTTCGTCGACACGATCGAGAAGCAGGGGTTCACGATCGACAACCCCACGGCGACCGGGTCTTGCGCCTGCGGCGACTCGTTCCACTGATCTGACACACAAGGGACCGGCGACGGCAGCAGCCGTCACCGGTCCTTTGCGCGTGTTCGGCGGGGCGGCTTGGCCGGACCAAAGCCATCCGGCGCGTAGAAGATTGCCCAATTGGGCAAAATTCCACCTCGAACCGGCGAAGTGAGGTGGAACTTTGCCCAATTGGGCAAAGTTCGACGTCCATGCCGGCTGCCGACGGCTGCCGACGGACACGGTTCCCGGAATACACCTTGGCGTCCGACGGCGGCGACTCACCCCCACGCGTACCCAACCATCCCCACTCCTGCAGACGTGGGGATGGTCGGGAACGGCACGGGACCGTGCCGTCCGGGAAGCCCGGGTCGGACCGGCTACTGGGGTCCGGTCGGCGCGTCGGTCGGGGCCAGGCTGCCGACCTTGAGCGTGCGCCCAGTGCTGACGTCGACCACGGCGCGGGCGCCGAGCGGCTGCTCGAGCTCGATGGTGGTCTGCTTGGCGTTCGCGATGTCGATGCAGACCTTCGAGCCGCTGTCCTCGGGCGGCGTACGCAGCAGCCGCACCTTGACCTCCTTCGCGGTCTCGCCCACCTCGACGGTCTCGACCTTGCCGTAACACTCCGGGACGCCGATGTAGTAGTGCAGGACGACACTCGTCGGCCCGTCGGGCTGGTAGCTCTCGACCGCGACCTCGGTGCTCTGGGCCGGGCTCGACGGTGGGTCTGTTGGGGCGCCGCTCGGCGTGTCCGTCGGCGACGGCAGGTCGGTCTCCGGGATCGACATGTCATCACCCGGCGAGGGCGACTGACCGGCCCCGTCGGACGCGCCGGCACCAGGTGACGCCGTCGGCTCACCCCTGTCCGACGCGAGGACATACACCCCGCTCGCGAACAGCAGCACCGCGAGCACGGCTCCCGCCACGATCAGCCACGACTTCGACCGGGTCATCGGTCTCCTCACCTCACCTTGGTCGGACACCGTTTCGACGCACGGCCGCCGAGCGCGGTTCCACCCAATCTGTCACCAGTACTTCTGGAGGGTAGTGTGAGCGCGCTCGTCGTCTGTCTCTGAGGGAGCTCGTCTTGACCATCGCCGTCACCGGTTCGATCGCGACTGACCACCTGATGTCGTTCCTGGGCAAGTTCGCCGACTCCCTGGTGGGCGACCAGCTTGACCGGCTGACCCTGTCGTTCCTGGTCGAGGACCTGGAGGTACGCCGGGGCGGGTGCGCCGCCAACATCGCCTTCGGGATGGCCTGTCTCGGCGTGCGCCCGACCCTGGTCGGAGCGGTGGGGGAGGACTTCGTCGACTATCGCTCCTGGCTCGAGCGGCACGGCGTCGACTGCGACTCGGTCCACGTGAGCGACACCAAGCACACGGCGCGGTTCATCTGCACGAACGACTCCGCGATGGCGCAGATCGCGTCGTTCTACGCCGGCGCCATGTCGGAGGCGCGACAGATCGAGCTCGCCCCGATCGCCCGCCGGATCGGTGGTTTCGACCTGGTGATCATCAGCCCGAACGACCCGGAGGCGATGCTCCGCCACACCGAGGAGTGCCGCGCGCGCGGCTACTCCTTCGTGGCCGACCCGTCCCAACAGCTGCACTTCGGCGACGGCCCGATGATCCGCCAGCTCGTCGACGGCGCGACCTACCTGCTCAGCAACGACTACGAGGCCGCGCTGACCGAGCAGAAGACCGGCTGGACCGCCGACGAGGTGCTGTCACGGGTCGGCACCCGGGTGATCACCCGCGGCGAGCACGGCGTCGAGATCCGCCGCAGGGGCGAGGACCCGATCGAGGTCGCGGCCATCCCGGGTGTGCGCGCGGTCGAGCCGACCGGCGTCGGCGACGCGTTCCGCAGCGGCTTCGTGGGCGCGCTGACCTGGGGGCTCAGCATCGAGCGCGCCGCCCAGGTCGGCTGCGCGATCGCCGCCTTCGTGGTGGAGACCGTCGGCACGCAGGAGTACGAGCTGTCCCGGCAGGCGTTCCTGGACCGGATGACGCTGGCGTACGGCGAGGAGGCCGCCGAGGAGGTCGCCAAGTTCGTGGTCTGCCCGCGCCCCTGACCAATAGGGCTAGGGCGCCTCTCCTTACTCCGCTGACCTGCTGCGCGACCCTCGGAGGGCGCCTCGCGGCGTTGTCGTCGTCGCACGATGCTGCGCATCGCGCCTCCTCCTCCGCCTTGCGATGCATCCCACCGAGCGCCGCTCGCGACGGTCGGGAGTAAGGAGACGCACCCTAGGACAAGCGCCGGACGAGGTACGTCGGGGTCGCGTCGGTGTCGCTCACCCCGACGTACTCCTGCTCCCGCAGCCGGCACCAGGCCGGGATGTCGACGGCAGCCGCCGGGTCGTCGGCGACCACGGCCAGCGTCTGACCCACCTCCACCTCGCCGAGCCGCTTCGCCAGCCGGATCACCGGCGTCGGGCAGCGCACGCCGATGCAGTCGATGACGAGGTCGGCGTTCATGCCCCCACCTTCGCACGGAGGTCGGCCACGATTCCCGGCAGCACGGCCAGGAAACGGTCGATGTCGTCGGGGCTGGTGTCCCGGGTCAGTGACACCCGGACGTTGCCGTGCGTCGTGACGCCCATCGCGGCCAGCACGTGGCTCGGCTCCAGCGTGCTCGCCGTGCAGGCCGACCCGCTGGCGACCGCGAACCCCTGCCGGTCCAGCTCGGTGACCAGCGCCTCGCCGGCGACGTACAGGCAGGAGAACGTCACCAGGTGGGGGAGCCGGTGCTCCGCGTCCCCGACGACCTCGACGTCCGGCACGGTGGCGGCCACCCGGTCCCGGATGCGCGCGACGAGGGCGTGCTGTCGCGGCGCCAGCTCCGCCCGCTCGGCGTCCACCGCCTGCAGCGCGGCGGCCGCGGCAAGAGCCCCGGGTACGTCGGCGAAGCCGCGCTCGTCGCTCGGCATCGGGTCCCGCCAGCGCACCCCCTTCCGCACGACCAGCACCCCGACCCCGGCCGGTCCGCCCCACGCCCGGGCGCCCGCGGCCAGCACCGACCACGCCCGCGGCAGGTCGACGCGGCCGGCCGCCGCCGACGCGTCCATCAGCAGCGGGACGTCGTGCGACCGGCACACCTCGGCCACCTCGTCGACCGGCTGCACGGTGGCGACCTCGTGGTTGGCGGCCTGCAGGCAGGCCAAGGCCACCCCGCCAGCGGACACGGCGTCGGCGAACGCGGGGAGGTCGACCCGTCCGGTCAGGTCCACGCCGACGCTGACCGACGTACCCCCGCGGTCGGCGAGCCAGGACGCGGCATGCAGGACGGCCGAGTGCTCGACCGCGGAGTGCACGACCGTGCCGCCGACCCGCGACCGGGCCGCCGCCGTGCCGAGCACTCCGGAGTGCACCGCGGCCGGTCCTCCGGCCGAGAAGGACACCTCGTCCGGACGGCAGCCGAGGACCTCGGCCACCACCTCGCGGGCATTGTCCAACAGCAGCCGGGCACGGCGTCCGGACGTGTGCAGGGAGGCCGGATCGGCCCAGCCTTGATCGAGCGCCGCGAGCAAGGACTCGCGGGCCTTCGGATGCAGCGGCTCCGCCGATGCGGCGTCGAGGTAGACAGGGTTCGCCACACCCCGACCGTAGCGACCGACCTGCACGTCTCACGACCGGTCGGCTGCGTTAGTGTGAGATCGAACGGCCACCCGAGCGTCGCGGGCACTGCTGACTGTGCTGTCCAGCAGACCCAGTCGCGCACCGAGCCCCGAACGAGAAAGGCGCCCCGTGGGTCTGGATCTCACCGAGCGCACCGCGCGCACCAATGGTCTGCGCCGGTCAGCCGCCGCCGTGGTCGGCGTACTCATCCTGTTGACGGTCACCGGATGCTCCGAAGCAGAGGTCGGGGAGCTCAAGCGGCTCGGGCTGCCCGAGGGCGCGAGCTCCTCCGCCCCGCACATGGAGGAACTGTGGATCGGTGCCTGGATCGCGGCCGGCGCGGTGGGCGTCCTGGTCTGGGGCCTGATCATCTGGGCGATGATCCGGTACCGCCGACGCAGTGACGACGAGGTGCCGGTGCAGGTGCGCTACAACCTGCCGATGGAGGCGCTGTACACCCTTGCCCCGTTCGTCGTCGTGTTCGTGTTCTTCTACCACACGGTCGTCGCCCAGGACCGGGTCCTCGCGGAGAACGAGAGCTTCGACCACGAGATCCTCGTCGTCGGCCAGCAGTGGTCGTGGACGTTCAACTACCTCGGTGACGACGGCCGCGACGACGACGGCGCCACCGGCAACGACGTCTTCGACGTCGGCACCACGGCCGACCCGCCCACCCTGGTGCTGCCGGTCGACAAGCCGGTCAAGTTCCTGTTCCGCTCGCCCGACGTCATCCACTCGTTCTGGATCCCGGCGTACTACTTCAAGATGGACGTCGTCCCCGGACGCGACAACACCTGGATCACGACGCCGACCAAGACCGGCACGTTCGCCGGGCGCTGCGCCGAGCTGTGCGGCGTCTCGCACTCGCGGATGTTGTTCGAGGTCAAGGTGGTGAGCGAGGCGGAGTACGAGGACTACCTCGACGAGCTCGCCGACGAGGGCAACACCGGAGTCGCCGACGGTTCCTCGGAGACCGACATCATCGTGGGCACCGAGCCCACGGACGAGGAAGGGGGCAGCCAGTGACTGCGATCGGCGCGTCCCGGCAGATCACCTCCGACGTGCAGCCGCGGCGGACGCTCGGCCGGACGATCGCGAAGTACCTGTCGACCACCGACCACAAGCTGATCGGCAACCTCTACCTGGTGACGTCGTTCGGCTTCTTCCTGGCGGCCGGGTTGATGGCGATGGTGATGCGGGCTGAGCTCGCCTACCCCGGCACCCAGCTGGTGGAGGACGAGGTCTACAACCAGATGTTCACGATGCACGGCACGATCATGCTGCTGCTGTTCGCGACGCCGTTGTTCGTCGGGTTCGCGAATGCCGTGATGCCGTTGCAGATCGGTGCGCCGGATGTGGCGTTCCCGCGGTTGAACATGTTCAGCTACTGGTTGTTCCTGTTCGGCGGGTTGATCGTGATGGCGGGGTTCTTGACGCCGTTGGGTGCGGCCGACTTCGGCTGGTTCGCCTACACGCCGCTGTCGAACGAGGTCCGATCGCCGGGTGTGGGCGGCGACCTGTGGATCATGGGGCTGTGGATGGCCGGCCTGGGCACCATCCTCGGTGGTGTCAACTTCATCACCACGATCATCTGCATGCGGGCGCCGGGGATGACGATGTTCCGGATGCCGATCTTCACCTGGAACATCCTGATCACGTCGTTGATGGTGCTGATCGCGTTCCCGATCCTGGCCGGGGCGTTGCTCGCGCTCGGTGCGGACCGAATGCTCGGCGCCCACATCTTCGACGCGGCCAACGGCGGCGCGATCTTGTGGCAGCACCTGTTCTGGTTCTTCGGCCACCCGGAGGTCTACATCATCGCGTTGCCGTTCTTCGGCATCGTGACCGAGATCTTGCCGGTCTTCAGCCGCAAGCCGATCTTCGGCTACATCGGGCTGGTCGGTGCGACGATGGCGATCGCGGCGCTGTCGATCGCGGTGTGGGCGCACCACATGTTCGTCACCGGTGCGGTCAACCTGCCGTTCTTCTCGTTCATGACCTTCCTGATCGCGGTCCCGACCGGGGTGAAGTTCTTCAACTGGGTCGGCACGCTGTGGGGTGGGTCGCTGTCGTTCGACACGCCGATGCTGTGGTCGATCGGGTTCCTCACCACGTTCCTGTTCGGTGGGCTGACCGGGGTGATCCTGGCGTCGCCGCCGCTGGACTTCCAGCTGTCCGACTCGTACTTCGTGGTGGCGCACTTCCACTACGTGGTGTTCGGCACCGTGGTGTTCGCGATGTTCGCCGGGTTCTACTTCTGGTGGCCGAAGCTCACCGGCCGGATGCTCGACGAGGCCCTCGGCAAGGTGCACTTCTGGCTGCTGTTCATCGGCTTCCACATGACGTTCCTGGTGCAGCACTGGCTGGGGGTGGAGGGGATGCCGCGTCGCTACGCCGACTACCTCGCCTCCGACGGTTTCACCTTCCTGAACCAGGTGTCGTCGATCGGTGCGTTCCTGCTCGGCGCCTCGATCATCCCGTTCGCCTTGAACGTCTGGAAGTCCCGGCACAGCCCGCTGGTCGAGGTCGACGACCCGTGGGGGTGGGGCCGCTCGCTGGAGTGGGCCACCTCCAGTCCGCCGCCGCGGCACAACTTCACCACCCTGCCCCGCATCCGCTCCGAGAGCCCGGCCTTCGACCTGCACCACCCGGAGATCGGCGTGCTGGAGATGGCAACTCATGGCGCGACGGGCGACGAGTCCTACGCCGACGGACCAGAGGTACGGGGACGCGGTGCGCATCTGCGTGACCAGATCGACGAGGGGGAGGACCGCCCGTGAAGGTCGAAGCCTGGATCTTCGGCATCAACGCCGCCTTTTTCGGCCTGGTCACGCCGATCTACTGGCTGTTCTCGGAGGACCCGACCGGCACCAGCGCGCTGGTCATGACCACGGCCCTCGCGGCGCTGGTCACGTTCTACCTCGGCTTCAGCGCGCGCCGGATGGAGCCTCGTCCGGAGGACCGACCCGAGGCGGAGATCGCCGACGGCGCCGGCGAGCTCGGGTTCTTCCCGCCGTACTCCTGGTGGCCGCTGTTCTGCGGTCTCGCGCTGGCGGTGTGCGTGCTCGGCGTGGTGTTCGGCTGGTGGCTGTTCATCATCGGTGTCGGGTTCGGGGCCGTCACCCTGACCGGCTTCATCATGGAGTACTACCGGGGTGAACACGCGCACTGAGCCGGCCGGGGCGGATTTTCACCGGACGCGTGTTCGCTTGTTACCCTTATCCGCACTCGCTGCTGCTCATTCGGGGAGAATCATGTCCGTACGGGGGCCACTGAGCGCTGACCTGCGCCGACCGGTGCTCGTCACCGCGTCGTTGGTCGCGCTCAGCCTGGGCACGGCAGCCTGCTCGGGAGCTCAGGGGGCCGACCGGTCCGACGCCTCCCCGGCGGCCAAGTCGTCCTCGGTCGGGTCTCCCGCGGCCACGTCGAAACCGCCGAAGGCGGAGCCGGTCCGGATCAACTCCAACATCGCCTCCGGCCAAACCGACGTTTCCGTCGACACCGTCCTGAAGCTGACCGCCGACTCGGGCACGCTGGAGAAGGTCTCGGTGGTCGGCCGAGGCGAGGAGGAGGTGCGGCTGCCCGGCACGCTCGCCACCGACGGGTCGTCGTGGCGGGCCACCGAGCGGCTCGAGCCCGGGTCGACGTACGCCGTCAACATGGTCACGACCAACAGTGACGGCGACGAGGTCAAGAAGCGGCGCACCTTCGAGACCGCACCGCTGACCCTGGACCAGCAGACCTACCCCAACATCTCGCCGTTGCAGGACGAGACGGTGGGCGTGGGCATGCCGATCATCATCGGGTTCGACGTGCCGGTGCAGGACAAGGCGTCGATCGAGCGTCACCTGTCGGTGCGGGCGTCCGGGGCGGTCGACGGCGCGTGGCGCTGGTATAGCGACACCGAGGTCCACTTCCGGCCCAGGACCTACTGGCGGCCGGGTGCGACCGTCACGGTCAAGGCCGACATCAACGGCGTCGACGCCGGCAATGGTGTGTACGGGCAGCTCGACCGCGAGGTGAGCTTCGCTGTCGGCAAGTCGGTGATCAGCAAGATCGACATCAAGAAGCACCGCATGCAGGTGTACGTCAACGGCTCGCTGGCCCGCACTATCGCGGTGACGACCGGCAAGAAGGGCTTCGAGACCCGCAGCGGCACCAAGGTCATCATCGAGAAGTTCGAGAAGAAGCGGATGGACGCCGCGACGACCGGAGTCAGCGAGGACGACCCCGAGTACTACGACATCGAGGACGTCCCGTATGCCCTGCGGGTCACCTACTCCGGTGAGTTCGTGCACGGCGCGCCGTGGTCGACCGGTGCCCAGGGCAACGCCAACGTCAGCCACGGCTGCGTCGGCATGAGCGTGTCCGACGCCCGCTGGCTGTACGGCCAGACTCGCCGCGGCGACGTCGTCGAGGTGAAGGGCAGCAAGCGCCACCTCGAGGACGGCAATGGCTGGACCGACTGGGATCTGCCGTTCTGGAAGTACCGGCAGGGCAGCGCGCTGTCCTGACCGTCTCCTCGGTCAATTGACGTAGGTCTCGTCGTCCCCGGGTACGACGACGTGCCGTGCCACCCGGTGCGAGCCTTCGAGCAGGCAGCCTCGTCCGGTCAGCCGTACCTGACCGGCCGCACGGGGGCGACTGGGTCGACGCTGGGTCAACGACTGGGGGGGCCGGGGGCTGGGATGGGCCGGATCGGGCAGCGGGCGCGGCTCGGCGCCGTGGTGGCGCTGACGGCTGGTCTGTCGGCGGCCGCGGCAGCGGCGACGCTGATCGGCGGCGGGTCCGAGCTGAAGGCGTTCCCGGGCGCCGAGGGGTTCGGCGCCGACACGGCCGGCGGGCGCGGGGGACGGGTCATCGAGGTCACCAACCTCGACGACTCCGGCCCAGGGTCGTTCCGGGCGGCGGTCGAGGCGTCCGGCCCGCGCATCGTCGTCTTCCGGGTCGCAGGCACCATCACGCTGCAGACGCGGATCACCGTCGACCAGCCCTTCCTCACGATCGCCGGTCAGAGCGCCCCGGGGGAGGGCATCACGCTGCGCTCCGCGCCGAGCAACCCCAAGGGCACGATGTACATCACCACCCACGACGTGGTGCTGCGGTACCTCAGGCTGCGGCCCGGCACGCCGAACACCAAGACCGACAGCCATGACGCACTGACTGTGTGGAACGACGAGGACCGGGACCTGGGCGCGTTCAACGTCGTCGTCGACCATTGCTCGTTCTCGTGGGCGGTGGACGAGAACCTCGCGACCTACCACAACGCCCGCGACATCACGTTCTCCTGGAACATCGTCAGCGAGTCCCTGTCGTACAGCGAACACCCGCAGGGCGAGCACTCCAAGGGCTTCCACCTGAGTGGCGACGGCAGCGGGAACATCACCGCACACCACAACCTGCTGGCCCACAACGAGGACCGGAACCCACAGCCCACGAACCCGGGAGTCCTCGACTTCCGCAACAACGTCGTCTACAACTACGGCGAGCACGCGATGGTGGTCAGCGACAGCAAGGGCAAGCCGTCGGTCAACGTGGTCGGCAACTACTACCGTCCCGGCCCCGACTCGTCCGACGATGCCTACCCGCTGGCGAAGTACGACGGGTCGGGCGACGGTCACGGCTACTACGTGGCAGCGAACGTCGGCTCGCACGACGGCGACGAGGTGAGGTCGAGCCGCGAGTTCGTGGCACCCGACTCACGCGACGCGATGGTCAGGTCGGCGTTCGACGCGCCGGCGGTGACCACGACGACGGCCGAGGAGGCGTACGACGCGGTGCTGGCCGGCGCGGGGGCATCCCGGGACCGCGACGCGGTGGACAATCGGGTCGTCCGGGACGTCCGCGACGGGGGCGGTCAGATCATCGACCACGAGTCCGAGGTCGGCGGCTGGCCTCACCTGCGCTCCGGAACCCCGCCGGCCGACGGCGACCACGACGGCATGCCGGACGCCTGGGAGGCCGCGCGCGGGCTGGACCCGGGGGTGGACGACAGCGCCAAGGACCGCGACGGCGACGGTTACACCAACGTCGAGGAGTACCTCAACGGTCTCTGAGCCCCCCGCCGCTGTCCTTGAACGGCACGGGACCGTGCCGTTCCCGATCATCCCCACCCCTGCAGACGTGGGGATGATCGGGCAAGGCACGGGACCGTGCCTTGCCCGGCGCGGGCTCAGTGCTTCGGCTCCAGCTCGGACGGCTCGTCGGCGGCCTCGACCTCGGTGCTTTCGGCCCGGTGATGACCATCGGCGTGGCGGTGCGCCTCTTCGAGCTCCTCCCGGGTGACGTTCGTGACGTCGTCGTCGTACCAGAAGGCCCACACCTTGCTGCGCAGGCGGCTGCGCCGGCTGGCCGGGTTGGCGACGCCGTTCTCGTCCACCGCCGGCTCGAGCTCGGGCCGGTCGTACTGCTCGTGGGAGACCAGCTTCCAGGTCTCGGTCGACGACAGCGGGGCATGCCGCTCGGTGTACTCACCGGACGGCGCCCGCATGATGATGCCGGTCTCGAACCCGTGCAGGGCGCGCTCGCGGTCGGCCCGCTGCAGTCCGAGGCAGATCCGCTTGGTGATGATGAACGCGATCGGCGGCCCGATGAAGATCAGCACCCGCATGAACCGGGTGATCCAGTTCAGGTCGAGGTCGAACTTCAACGCGATGATGTCGTTGCCGCCGGCGAACCAGAGCAGACCGTAGACCGTCATCAGCGACACGATGAACGCGGTGCGGCTCGGCGCGTTGCGCGGGCGCTGCAGCAGGTGATGCTCGCGCTTGTCCCCGGTGATCCACTGCTCGATGAACGGATAGAGCAGCGCGATCGTGAACAGCACCCCGGGCGCGACGACACCGGGTATCAGGACGTTCCAGCTGAGGGTGTAGCCGAACACTTCGGTCTCCCACCCTGGCATGACGCGCAGGAGCCCCTCGGCGATGCCCATGTACCAGTCGGGTTGGGACCCCGCCGTTACTTCGGACGGGTTGTACGGGCCGTACTTCCACACCGGGTTGATCTGCAGCAGCGCCCCCATCAGGGAGGTGACGCCGAAGATGATGAAGAAGAAGCCGCCGGCCTTCGCGGTGTAGATCGGCAGGAACGGCTCGCCGACGACGTTGCGGTTGGTGCGGCCGGGGCCGGGCCACTGCGTGTGCTTGTGGTAGTAGAGCAGCACCAGGTGCGCGGTGACCAGCGCGATCAGCAGACCCGGGATCAGCAGGATGTGCAGCATGTAGAGCCGCGGGATCATGTCGTCGCCCGGGAACTCCCCGCCGAAGGCGAAGAACGAGATGTACGTGCCGACGACCGGCACGGACCGGATCAGGCCCTCCGCGATCCGCAGCCCGGTGCCGGACAGCAGGTCGTCGGGGAGCGAGTAGCCGGCGAACCCCTCGAGGATGCCGAGCATCAGCAGCAGGCCGCCGATGACGTAGTTGATCTCGCGTGGCTTGCGGAACGCCCCGGTGAACAGGATCCGGAGCATGTGCACCATCATCGCGGCGATGAACAGGATCGCGGCCCAGTGGTGCACCTGACGCATCAGCAGGCCGGCCCGTATGTCGAACGAGATGTCGAGCGTGGACGCATACGCGTCGGACATGTGCAGGCCACGCAGCAGCTCGTACGAGCCGTGGTACTCGACCTCGGCCATGCTCGGCTTGAACCAGAACGTCAGGAACACGCCGGTGAGCAGCAAGATGACGAACGACCACAGGGCGATCTCACCCAGCATGAACGACCAGTGGTCGGGGAAGACCTTGCGCAGGAACTTCTTGTTCGCCAGGTTGGCCAGGCCGGTGCGGTCGTCGAGCCAGGCGACAGGTCCGGAGACCGCCTTGGGTGCGTTGATCTTCGACTGCTCGCTCATGCGGACCGGTCCTCCTCACCGCCGCGCTCCCAGAAGCTCGGCCCGACCGGCTCCTCGAAGTCGCGTTGTGCGATCAGATACCCCTCGTCGTCGACGGCCAGCGGCAGCTGGGGGAGTGAGCGCGCCGCCGGACCGAAGATCACCTCGCCGTCCTTGGCGAGGTCGAACGTGCTCTGGTGGCAGGGACACAGCAGGTGGTGCGTCGTCTGCTCGTACAGGCTGATCGGGCAGCCGACGTGCGTGCAGATCTTGGAGTAGCAGAGAACGCCGTCGATGCCCCAGTTCTGTCGAGCCTTCCGCGCGTTGATCTTCGCCGGGTCGATCCGGACGACGATGACGGCGGCCTTGCCCTTGGCGTTCAGCAGGTCGTGCCCCTCGAGGTTCTCCTCGCCGTCCGGGTCGTCCTCCTCGTTCTCGACGAGTACGTCGGGCTCGGCGTTGATGAGCTGGCCGATCTCGATGTCGGAGACCTTGATCGGCGCCCCGGTGACGTCGTTGACGACCCGCATGCCCTTCTCCCAGACCGTCCGTGACGGCCGGCCGGCGGGCATCGTGCCGAGGTCGCGCAGGGCGACGATGGCCGGCAGCCCGAGTACGCCGAGGGCGCCGAGCAGGCTGTTGCGGATCATCGGGCGGCGGCCGATGCCGGAGTCGGACCCACCCTCGCTGAGCGCGGCCAGCGAGGACTCCCGGGCGGCCGGCGACGAGGCGATCGGGTGCCGGTCCTCGGCGATGTCGTGGTCGTTCATCAGGGTGCGGGACCAGTGGATGAGGCCCATCCCGATGAACAGCAGCGCCCCACCGATGGTCAGGCCGAGAGCGAGGTTGTTGGCCTGCCAGCCGAGGAACGAGGCGTCGA
>JBOHDE010000032.1:0-24131 GCA_050699035.1 Nocardioidaceae bacterium
CGCAGGGGGACGCCGGTCCAGTCAGCAGTGCCGACCGCCTCGACGAGCCACGGCTGGCTGACCGGGCGGGGCTGCAACCGGGCGCGTCCGTTGCCGGCGCACTCCATCGTCACCCGTACGGTGCGCGACGGCAGGTCCTGCAGGTCGTCCGGGCTGAGGTCGAGGGGGCGGTCCACACAGCCCGAGACCTCGAGCCGGAAGTCGGCGGCGTCGAGCATCGGGATGTCGTAGTGCACGAGTATGTAGTGCAGGCCCGGTGGGGTCACGTCGTGGTGCATCGTCTCCAGTGGCAGGCCGTGGTTGCGGGCGGCCAGCTGGAGCTCGTCGAGAGAGATGCCCTCGTCGGGCTCGGCGACCCGGGCCGGGCCGCTGACCGCCGAAGCGGTCGGTGTCGTCAGGTAGGTCATCTGCGTCCTCCTCGCCGTCGAACGTACTCGGGTCGTCCGCCAGCCGACACCCATCGGGGGTGCAAGGATGGAGCGATGACCGACTCCGTCTACGTGGCCGCGCCGAAGGCGCTGCTGCACGACCACCTTGACGGCGGGCTGCGTCCCGAGACGATCGTCGAGCTCGCTGCCGACTGCGGGCACACGCTGCCCGCCGACGGAGCGGACGCGCTCGGTCGCTGGTTCGTCGAGTCCGCCGACTCCGGCTCGCTGGAGCGCTACCTGGAGACCTTCGACCACACCGTCGCGGTAATGCAGAGCGCACCGGCGCTGACCCGCGTGGCCCGTGAGTGCGTGCAGGACCTCGCGGCCGATGGCGTCGTGTACGCCGAGATTCGCTACGCCCCCGAGCAGCACCTCCGCGACGGGCTCACCCTCGACCAGGTCGTGGCCGCGGTCCACCAGGGCATCAGCGAGGGCGAGCAGCTCGCCGACGAGGCCGGAAAGACCATCGTCGCCCGGCAGCTGGTCACCGCGATGCGGCACCAGGCGCGATCCATGGAGATCGCCGAGCTGGGCGTCCGCCACCGCGACCAGGGCGTGGCCGGGTTCGACATCGCGGGCGCCGAGGCGGGCTACCCACCCACCCGGCATCTCGACGCGTTCGAATACCTGCAGCGGGAGAACTTCCACTTCACCATCCACGCCGGCGAGGGGTTCGGCCTGCCGTCGATCTGGCAGGCGATCCAGTGGTGCGGCGCCGACCGGCTGGGCCACGGCGTCCGGATCATCGACGACATCGACCTGCACGGCGACACTCCGGCGCTCGGCCGCCTCGCTTCGTACGTGCGAGACAAGCGGATCCCGCTCGAGCTGTGCCCGTCGTCCAACGTGCAGACTGGGGCCGCGGCGTCGATTGCCGAGCACCCGATCGGCCCGCTGACCCGACTGCGGTTCCGGGTCACGGTCAACACCGACAACCGGCTGATGAGCGGTACGTCGATGAGCCGCGAGATGCAGCTGCTGTGCGATGCGTTCGGGTACGGCCTGGCCGACCTGCGGTGGTTCACCATCAACGCGATGAAGAGCGCGTTCCTGCCGTTCGACGAGCGACTGGCCCTCATCGACCAGGTGATCAAACCTGGGTACGCCGCCCTCGGCACCCGCTGACCGCGCGCCGTCCCCAAAATCTTCGCGCCGAGGTTGCGCGTATGTCGCGAGGCGTCCGATATACGCGCAACCTCGGCGCGAGTATTCGGGGGCTGGCGACACGCCCGTGTCCGGGGAAATGGCTGAGGTACGGGTCGGCGACATCGTCCTTCCCTTGGTGCGATTAGCCCAACAGCGTCCCCCTTTTCCAGATAGACGAAGTCGGGCCCGATCCGGCTGCGAGAGCCCCGAGATCGTCCATTTCGCGCACGCGCTCGCCCTTAGGGTCGAACTCGTACAACGGCAGGGAGAGCGTGACGTATTTGTCACGCCTCCCCAACCGTTAAACGGCTCGGCCCTACAGAGGCTCACTTCTTCTCAGGAAACCCGGACATACGCGCAACCTCGGCGCGAAGGAGCGGGCGCAACCGGTCGGATGGGCATCGCCGGTTGCGCGGTCGGTTGGCTCCGCATCGGCCGAACGGATGATCTTCGCCGGGCCGGCCGAAAACCGTGAACCCGACGGCGCGTCGCGTTGCACGATCGGCGGGCGTTCCGCTCGGTGACGAACAGTTCACCAGTCGCGATCGCACCCGATCCGGGCGACGCACCAGTCGTCCGGCGCCGCCCGCGCTGAAGAGAGACCCCCGTGAACCGAACCCGACTGTTGCGCCCCCTCGTTGCCCTCCTCGCCGCGGTCCTCCTGACCACCACCGCCGTCGCGGCGTCCGCGGTGACGCCGAAGGCGCCGCGCACCTACGGCTCGACGATCGAGCCGCTGGCGTCGTTCCAGCCGCAGACCACGTGCTCGCCGTGGGCCCGACCTGGCACCCAGGCGTTCGCCGACCTGTTGCTCCGCACCTACCCGACGACGCGGAGCCTCGGCATCGTCCGCTCCTGCAAGGTGGGGGGCACGTCGGAGCACAAGGAGGGCCGGGCGTTCGACTGGGGCGGCCTCAGGGCGTCGTCCGCTGCCGACCGGGCCAGGGTCGACTCGCTGATGTCCTGGCTGCTGGCGACCGACAGGTACGGCCACAAGTACGCGATGGCGCGACGGCTCGGCATCCAGTACGTCATCTGGAACAAGCGGATCTGGGGCTCGTACGCGGCGTCCAGCGGCTGGCGGAGGTACACCGGCGCCAACCCGCACACCGACCACGTGCACTTTTCGCTGTCCTGGGCGGGGGCACGCAAGGAGACGTCGTTCTGGACGGGTTCCACGGGCAGCGCCCCACCCGCGCCCCAACCGAAGCCTCAGCCGAAACCGCAGCCGACGGTGCCGGCGGGGATCCCGGAGCCCCGTCCGATGAGCGCGCTGTTGAAGGGCACCGGATCCCTCACCGACGAGACGGTCGTCGTGCCGGCGTCGCAGCGGGCCGGCGGTCTCACCCGGGGTGCCCTGGTCGCCGGGCGCAGCTATCTGGTCGAGGCGGTGGGCACGTGGCGCCACACGCATCGGTCGACCGACCTCGCCGACGCCGAGTGCAGTCGCTACCTGTGGAGTGGGTGGAAGCGGCAGCGCTCCGTGCGCAGCACCGACCCGAAGGCCGACCACCTCGACCTCTACCTCGACGGTCGTGACCTGGACGCGCGCGCCGACAGCACTCTCCCGAGCACCTGCGACAGCGTCGCGTCCAGTACGTACCGGGCGGTCTTCAAGGCGCCGCGCAGCGGCCGAGTTCCCTTGCAGGTATGGGATCCCACCACCTATGCGGACAACGCAGGATCGTTGCGGGTGCGGGTCGTCGACCTCGGTGTCCGTGAGGCGATGAGCTGGAGCGTGCCGGCACGCACGGCCGCGGGCGTAATGAGCCCGGGCTCACTGCGGGCCGGGACGTCGTACCTCGTGACGGTGACGGGCACGTGGACCGACGGTCGCGGGGTACGGGCGGACGCCGAGTGCTCGACGGCGGCGGCCGACCCGACCTGGCGCCGTGACCGGGTCGCGCGCGCGGACCACAACGCGTACGACCTGCTGCTCAACCGTGGTGGTGTACGCGGCGACGCGGCCCGCACGTCGGTGGACCGGGAGAACTGCGACTCGACGAACCACGCGTACCGGTTCGTGCTGACGCCGGACCGGACCGAGCCGGTGAACGTCCGGGTGCACGACCCGCTCGGTCACCAGGACAACCGTGGTGCGTTGCGGGTACGGGTGACGCCGCTGCCGTCGATCTCTGGCCGCGAGACCGTGACCGTCGCGGCGGCGCGTGCCGACGAGATGCTGAGCGGTCGCGTGTATCCCGACGGGACGAAGGTGCGTGTCCGCGTCTCCGGCACGTACGCGCTCGGCCGAGACCTGCGCGGGGACGCCGAGTGCACGTGGACCAGGCGTGACCTGCGCTGGCTGGCGCATCGGGCCGGTCTCGAGTACGGCGACCTGGCGGTCAACGCCGACCTGCCGTCCTGGCTGGCCGGGCCGAACGACGACAACGGCTGCGACCGCGAACACGGCTACAGCACCTTGCTGCAGGTCTCGCGTACGGCGCCGCTCAGCCTGCGGGTCCACGACAACGACCGCGGCGACAACTCCGGGAGCCTGACGGTGACGATCGAGCCGGTGGCATGAGCATCCGCCTCCGGGCAGCGGCCCTCGCGGCCCTCGGCATGTTGCTCACCGGCTGCGCGCAGGTTGCCGACGCCACCCCGACGCCGACCCTTCCCGCGGGCGACCCCGGCCCGGAGGCACCGTCGATGCCCGACCCCGCGGCGCCGGCCGCGGAGCACGAGCACGGCGAGCCGAGGCGGGTCGTGCCGCCTGACGCCCTGGTCGACGTCGCCACCCTCGGCGAGGTCGTCGGCGGGCGCTGGCGGGTCGTCGAGGCGGCGGCAGACACCTGTCTCGTCGACGAGCGGGCCGTGGCGACCCGCACCATGTCGTACGCCTCCGCCGACCAGCGGCTCGTGGAGACGCTGTCCACGTACGACACTGCGGAGGCGGCCGACCGTGCCGTCCGCTCCGCCGAGCGCAGGTTGGCCGGTTGCGGCTGGGCGCCGGCCGGTGACCCGCGGATCGGGTCGGCAGCGCTGGCCGCGACGCACGAAGGGTCCGGGGACGCCCTGGTGGTCGTGTCCGCCGACGGCGTGACCGTGACCTTGGTCGGCGCGAAGGAGGTCGCCGCGGACCGGTGGGCCGCCCTGGCCGACCTCGCGCTGGGCAGCTCGTGCCCGGCGGCTCCCGACGGCTGCCACTGACCCGCCATCAGCCCCGCGGTCGAGCCAGCAGCGCGCGTACCCGTCGCTCCGCCTGCTTCGGGGTGGCGGGTACGCAGCCGGTGTCGAGGGCACGCCGCAGGATCGCCGGTTCGGCGCGCATCAGCCGCAGCCCGCGCCGCAGCAGCACCATCGGTGGCTTGCGGTGCTCCCGGAGGTCCCGGGTCAGCCGCCGCCAGAACGTCACCGCGCGGTGGTGCCGCACGCAGATGGCGTCAGCGAGCAGTCCGTGCGTACGGCACTCCTCGACGACCTCCGGTGCGAAGATGCCCTCGGCCACGAAGTACGGCGACCCGCCGAGGTCCAGCTCGCGCTGGCCGACCCGCCCGTCGGCCGCGATGTCGTAGATCGGCACGTCCGTCCGGCCGTCGCGGCAGAGCGTCGCGATCGCCGTACACGCCGCGGCACGGTCCCAGGCGCGTGGGTCGTCCCAGTCGACGAGTCCGGTGCTGCGGCGGGGCACTGCGGGGTCGTCGCCGTCCCGGTAGAAGTCGTCCAGCCGGAGTACCGGCAGTCCGAGGCGCTCGGCGAGCCGGGTCTTGCCGGACCCGGAGGGACCGGCGACGATGATCACCCGGGCGCGCACCGGAGCATTCTGTCAGTGTCGCGACAGCTCGCAGCGATCAGACGCCGATCGGGTGCCAGACGGTCTTCGTCTCCAGCGCCCACAGCATCCGCGACAGGTCCGGGACACGGGTCCAGGTCTCGGCCCGCGGCCGGAGTACGCGCTTCAGGTTGTCGGCCGCGGCCACCTCGAGATCGCGGGCGAGCTCCGCGTCGTCGACGCCGGCCAGCTCGATCGCGTTGACGTCCATGTGCGACGCGAGCCACGGGGTGACCTCGGCGACCCGGCCGGTCAAGACGTTGACCACGCCACCCGGCAGGTCGGACGTCGCGAGCACCTCGGTCAGCGTGACGGCGGGCAGCGGGCGACCCTCCGCCGCGAGTACGACGACGGTGTTGCCGGTGACGATCGCCGGCGCGACCACACTCACCAGCCCGAGCAGCGACGAGTCCTGCGGCGCCACGACGGCGACGACGCCGGTCGGCTCCGGCAACGAGAAGTCGAAGTACGGCCCGGCGACCGGGTTGCTGGACCCGACGACCTGGGCGACCTTGTCGGCCCAGCCGGCGTACCAGACGAGCCGGTCGATGCTCGCCGCCACCAGGGAGTCGGCCTTGCGGGCGGTGACGCCCTCGGACCGGGAGACCTCGTCGACGAACTGGGCCCGGCGGCCTTCGAGCATCTCGGCGACCCGGTAGACGATCTGGCCGCGGTTGTACGGCGTACGGGCCGACCATCCGGCGAACGCCTTGCGGGCCGCGCCGACGGCGTCGCGCGCGTCCTTGCGGGAGGCGAGTGCGGCGTTGGCGAGGAAACGGCCTTTGGCGTCCTCCGCGACGTAGGTGCGGCCGCTCTCGCTGCGGGGGAACGCGCCACCAATGAAGAGCTTGTAGGTCTTGCGGACGTCGATGCGGGAGCTGTCAGGCATTGAGGTAGGCCTCCAGACCGTGGCGACCGCCCTCGCGGCCATAGCCCGACTCCTTGTAGCCGCCGAACGGGCTGGTCGGGTCGAACCGGTTGAACGTGTTGGCCCAGACCACGCCCGCGCGCAGCTGGTTGGCCATCCAGAGGATGCGGGAGCCCTTGTCGGTCCACACCCCGGCCGACAGTCCGAACGGCGTGTTGTTCGCCTTCTCGACCGCCTCGGCGGGGGTACGGAACGTCAGCACCGACAGCACCGGGCCGAAGATCTCCTCACGGGCGATCCGGTGCGCCTGGCTGACCCCGGTGAAGATCGTCGGCGGGAACCAGAAGCCGCGCTCGGGCAGCTCGCACGGCGGCGACCAACGCTCGGCGCCCTCGGCCTCGCCGACCTCGGACAGCGCGCGGATCTTGGCCAGCTGCTCGGCGGAGTTGATCGCGCCGACGTCGGTGTTCTTGTCCAGCGGGTCCCCGACGCGCAGGGTGGCCATCCGGCGCTTGAGCCGGTCGAGCACCTCGTCGGCGATGCTCTCCTGCACCAGCAGCCGCGAGCCGGCACAGCAGACATGGCCCTGGTTGAAGAAGATGCCGTTGACGATGCCCTCGATGGCCTGGTCGACCGGGGCGTCGTCGAAGACGATGTTGGCGGCCTTCCCGCCGAGCTCGAGGGTGACCTTCTTGTCGGTGCCCGCGACGGCCCGGGCGATGGCCTTGCCGACCTCGGTCGACCCGGTGAACGCGACCTTGTCGACGTCGTCGTGCTCGACCAGGGCCCGGCCGGTGTCACCCGCGCCGGTGACGATGTTGACCACGCCGGGCGGCAGGTCGGCCTGCTGGCAGATCTCGGCGAACGCCAGCGCGGTGAGCGACGTGGTCTCCGCAGGCTTGAGTACGACGGTGTTGCCGCACGCCAGCGCCGGGGCGATCTTCCACGCCAGCATGAGCAGCGGGAAGTTCCACGGGATCACCTGGCCGGCGACGCCGAGCGACTTCGGGTCGGGTCCGAACCCGGCGTACCCGAGCTTGTCGGCCCATCCCGCGTAGTAGAAGAAGTAGGCCGCGACGAGGGGTACGTCGACATCGCGCGACTCCTTGATCGGCTTGCCGTTGTCGAGGCTCTCGAGGACGGCAAGCTCGCGGGAGCGCTCCTGGATGATGCGGG
Source organism: Nocardioidaceae bacterium (assembly GCA_050699035.1). Taxonomy (GTDB): domain Bacteria; phylum Actinomycetota; class Actinomycetes; order Propionibacteriales; family Nocardioidaceae; genus WHTB01. Next base: position 7,397 of record JBOHDE010000032.1, read on the forward strand.
CGATCCGGTAGAGGTACTTCGCCCGCTCGGCACCCGGCATCGGGCCCCACACCCGGGTGTGCGCGCGGCGGGCGGCCTCGACCGCGCGGTCGACGTCACCGGGCCCGGCCTCGGTGATCTCGGCCAGCACCTCTTCGGTGGCGGGGCTGACGGACTTGAAGCTGCGTCCGTCGGTCGTGTCGACGAAGGCGCCGTCGATGAACAGGCCGTACGACGACTGGAGGTCGACGATGGACCGTGACTCGGGCGCCGGGGCGTACTCGAATGCCATGAGAGTCCTCAGTCGAGGGTGAAGTAGTCGGGGCCGGAGTAGCGGCCGGTGCTGATCTTGGTGCGCTGCATCAGCAGGTCGTTGAGCAGGCTGGAGGCGCCGATCCGGAACCAGTCGGGGTCGAGCCAGTCGTCGCCGGCCGTCTCGTTGACCAGCACGAGGTTCTTGATCGCGTCCTTGCTGGTGCGGATGCCGCCGGCCGGCTTGACGCCGACCTGCCGGCCGGTCGCGTCGCGGAAGTCGCGTACGGCCTCGAGCATGACCAGCGTGACGGGCAGGGTCGCGGCCGGTTGGATCTTGCCGGTGCTGGTCTTGATGAAGTCGGCGCCGGCGAGCATGGCCAGCCAGGACGCCCGGCGCACGTTGTCATAGGTGACCAGCTCGCCGGTCTCCAGGATGACCTTGAGATGCGCGCTGCCAGTGGCCGCCTTGATCGCGACGATCTCGTCGAACACGGCCTGGTAGCGGCCGGCGAGGAACGCGCCGCGGTCGATCACCATGTCGATCTCGTCGGCGCCCGCCGCGACGGCATCCTCGGTGTCCGCGATCTTGATGTCGAGAGCGGCCCGGCCGGACGGGAAGGCGGTCGCGACGCTGGCGACACGGATGCCGCTGCTGCCGAGGGCTTCCTTCGCGATCGACACCATGTCGGGGTAGACGCAGATGGCGGCGACCTGCGGACACGTCGGGTCGGCCGGGTCGGGGGCCTTGGCCTTGGCACACAGCGCCCGTACCTTGCCCGGCGTGTCCTGACCCTCCAACGTGGTCAGGTCGATCATCGAGATGGCCAAGTCGATCGCCCATGACTTGGCGGTGGTCTTGATCGAGCGGGTGGCCAGGGAGGCGGCCCGCGCTTCGGCGCCGACTTGGTCGACGCCGGGCAGCCCGTGCAGGAAGCGGCGCAGCGACGACTCGGACCGGGTGGCTTCGTCGACACCTGCCGTCATGGGAAGGACGGAGGTCACGCCGTCAGTGTAGGTCTCGCCGAAGACCCCCACACAATCGCGCAAACCCCCACCACTGGGCGGCATCGGTCCACATGTTTTCTGGTACGGGGGCGCCCCGTTCCAATAGGTCTGGAACGGGGTGGCCCCGTGCCAAACGGGGGAGTGACGAAATGGTCAGAGGGCGGCGGCTGTGGACAGGTCGGCGCGGATGGCGTCGAGCCGGCCGACGGCGGAGATCCGGGCTGCGTCGACACCGTCGGTCACCGGGACCACCACCTCCAGGTACGCCTTGAGCTTCGGCTCGGTGCCGGACGGGCGGACGACCACGCGTGCCCCGTCGGCGAGCCGGTAGCGCAGACCGTCGGTGGGCGGCAGGCCGCCGGCGCCCTCGTTCAGGTCCTCGACCTGCTGCACCGCCAGTCCACCGAGCACGGTCGGCGGCGTGGCCCGCAGCCGAGACATCGCGGCGGCGATCAGCGACAGGTCGGACACCCGAACTGACAGCTGGTCGGTCGCGTAGAGGCCGTACTCCGTCGCGATCTCGTCCAGCCGGTCCTGCAGGGTGCGGCCCTCGGCCCTCAGCCGCGCCGCCAGGTCGGCCACCAGCAGCAGCGCGGACACGCCGTCCTTGTCCCGGGCGATGTGCGGCGCGACGCAGTAGCCCAGCGCCTCCTCGTACCCGAACCGTAGCCCCGGCAGCCGGCCGATCCACTTGAACCCGGTCAACGTGTCCTCGTACGGCGCCCCGTGCCTGGCCGCCATCACCCCCAGCAGCGACGACGACACGATCGACGCGGCGTACACCCCCTCCGCACCGGCGCGCAGCAGGTCGTCGCCGATCAGGGCGCCGACCTCGTCACCGCGCAGCATCCGCCACCCCTGCGGACCGGGTACGGCGACGGCGCAGCGGTCCGCGTCGGGGTCGTTGGCGACCACCAGGTCGGCGTCGACCTGCTCGGCGAGTGCCACGGCCAGGTCGACCGCCCCCGGCTCCTCGGGGTTGGGGAAGGCCACGGTCGAGAACTCCGGGTCGGGCTCGGCCTGCTGGGGCACCGCGTGCGTGTCGGTGAAGCCGGCACCGGTCAGGACCCGCTGCACGACTGCGTTCCCGACCCCGTGCAGCGGCGTGTAGACGAGCCGCAGGACGCGCGGGTTGTCGGCCGGCACCAGGTCCAGGATGGCGGCGACGTAGGCGTCGACGACGGACTCGTCGAGCGTCGTCCAGCCGTCGCCAAGGGGTACGTCGGCCAGCGCGCCGACGGCGTCGATCCGGGCCGAGATCTCGGTGTCCGCCGGCGGCACGATCTGGCTGCCGTCACCGAGGTAGACCTTGTAGCCGTTGTCCTGCGGCGGGTTGTGCGACGCCGTGACCATGACTCCGGCGGCGCAGCCCAGGTGCCGGATCGCGAACGCCAGCACGGGTGTCGGCAGCGGCCGGGGCAGCAGGTACGCGTCGAACCCGGCGCCGCGCATCACCGCCGCCGTGTCACGGGCGAAGTCGGTGGACTTGTGGCGTGCGTCGTACCCGATCACCACCGAGCCGCCGCCGTGCTCCTCGACGTACGCCGCGAGGCCGGCGGCGGTCCGGATCACCACGGCTCGGTTCATCCGGTTGGGACCGGCGGCGACCGCGCCCCGCAGCCCGGCGGTGCCGAACTCGAGCCGGCCCGCGAACCGGTCGGCGAGCTCCGCGGCCGCCGCCGCATCTCCGCCCTCCACCGCCGAGACCAGCGCGGTCAGCTCGGCGCGGGTGTCGGGGTCGGGGTCCTCGGCGATCCAGGCACGGGCGGACGCGAGCAGGTCGGATTCGGCCATGGCCGTGAGTGTAGGGGTCGCTCGAGCGGTGTCGGGGCCGGACTGGGCCATGCCGGTCGAGGGCCGGTCGAGGGCCGGGCAAGGGCCGGGCAAGGGCCGGGCAAGGGTTGCCGCACGGGCCGGCACGTGCGACGGTGAGACCGGTTACATCCCGCTACCGCCCCGTTGCGAGGAGTCAGACCATGCGTCGCACCGCGATCTCCGCCGCCACCTCCCTGCTGGCGTTCGCCGCCGCCATGACCCTGCCGGCGGTCTCCGCCGACGCAGCCGACCGGCTCGTCGTCGAGGTGGTGTCCAGCCGGCCCGACGCGGTCAGCGGAGGGGACGCGCGGGTACGGGTCGAGGTGCCGGCCGCGGTCGACCCGGCGAGCGTACGGCTGCGGGTCGACGGCCGTGACCTCACCGGCGACCTCGAGCCGGCCGACGGCGGCCTGGAAGGTGTTGTGGACGGGTTGCGGGAGGGTCGCTCGACGCTGTGGGCGACGGCTCCGGGTGCCGCCGCGGGCGCCGTGAACATCGTCAACCATCCGCAGGCCGGGCCGGTGTTCGCCGGCCCCCACGAGCAGCCGTTCGTCTGCCAGACCCACCAGTTCAGGACGGCGGGAGGCTCGCTGCTCGGCCCGCCGCTGGACGAGAACTGCTCGGTCGAGACCCGGACCGAGTACGTCTACCGGACGACCGCCGGCTCCTTCAAGCCGCTGGCCGACCCCGCGGACCGGCCGGCCGACCTCGCCTGGACCACCCCGCAGTCCGGCGAACGGGTGCCGTTCGTGGTGGAGGTCGAGACCGGCACGATCAACCGCGGGGTCTACGAGACCGCCGTCCTCTACGGAGCCGACGACACCGGTGCGGCCTGGAACGGCAAGCTCATCTACACCTTCGGCGGCGGCTGCCGCTCCGGCTGGTACGTGCAGGGTCGCAACACCGGTGGGGTGCTGGTGCCGTCGATGCTGGAGCGCGGGTACGCCGTCGGCTCCAACTCGCTGAACGTGTTCGGCGTGAACTGCAACGACCTGCTCGCGGCCGAGACGTTCGCGATGACGCGCGAGCACTTCATCGAGGAGCACGGTCGGCCGATCTACACGATGGGATGGGGCTGCTCGGGCGGGTCGTACCAGTCGCACCAGATCGCCGACAACTACCCGGGCCTGCTCGACGGGATCCTGGTCGGCTGCAGCTTCGCCGACGTCGGCTTCGACACCAGCCAGAAGCTCGCCGACTCACGGCTCCTGCACCACTACCTCACGGTGACCGCGCCGGGTGCCCTGTCCGAGCAGCAGCAGCTCGCGGTGACCGGCTTCCCGGTGCCGGCGGCGCTGGCCTCGATGAGCAACGGTGCCAACCGGCTCGACCCGGACGCGGAGTTCGACTCCGCCGTACCCGCCGCCGCGCGCTACGACGCCGACACCAATCCCGACGGTGCCCGGGCCACGATCTGGGACCACACGGTCAACGCGTACGGCGAGGACCGCCGCACCGGGTTCGCCCGGCAGCCGATCGACAACGTCGGCGTGCAGTACGGGCTCGAGGCGGTCCGCGACGGCGCGATCTCGGTGGACCAGTTCCTCGACCTCAACGCGCGGGTCGGCGGGCTCGACGCCGACGCCGAGCACACCGCCGCGCGGTCGTCGGCCGATCCGGTCGCCCTCGACCGGGCCTACGCGACCGGCCGGATGCTGTCGGGTGGCGGCGGCCTGGGCGACATCCCGATCGTCGACTACCGGGCCTACACCGACCTGGCGCCCGGCGGTGACATCCACATGCGCTACCACTCGTTCGCCGTACGCGAGCGCCTGGTGGGTGCCAACGGCGACGCGGACAACCAGGTGATGCTCCAGGAGGACGACGCGCACGGGTTGTTCAACTCCGGCGCCCCGGTCGTGGTCGAGGCGATGGACCAGCTGGACGAGTGGATCCTCCGGGTGCAGCAGACCGACCCGGCGCCTGACGACCGCCACGACGCGGTCGTCGACGCGAAGCCGGCGCAGCTGGTCGATGCCTGCTGGACTTCGGAAGGCGAGAAGATCAGCGAGCCGCAGACCTACGACGGGCCGGGGCGGTGCAACGAGCTGTACCCCTCGCACGCGTCGCCGCGGATCGTCGCCGGCGGGCCGGTCGCGAGCAACATCGCTGCGTGCGCGCTGCGTCCGGTCGACCCCGGCGAGTACGGCACGGAGCTCAGCGCGGACCAGCGGGACCGGCTGCAGGCCATCTTCCCCACCGGGGTGTGCGACTGGACGGCGCCGGGCCGGGGCAGTCGGCCGTTGGCGGGCACCTGGCTGTTCTTCGGCGACGAGCCCGGCCGCTACCGGCTGCCCCAAGGTTGACGTCGGCTGAGCGGTTGTCAGCGGTCGTGCTGCTCGATCACGGTGACGCGCTGCCCGAGATCCGTGACGGCGGCCAGGATCGTGTCGTTCAGGGTCTCGAGCCGGCCGAACCTGTGGTCCACCTCGTCGAACCTGCGGTCGACGTCGTTGAACCGGTCGTCGATCCGGTGCTGCATGTCGTCGAACCTGCGGTCGACGTCGTTGAACCGGTCGTCGATCCGGTGCTGCATGTCGTCGAAGCGGTTGTTGACGTCGTCGAAACGGAGCTGGACGTCGTCGAAGCGCTTGCCGAGCAGGCCGACGATGACGTACATCGCGCCGATGGCGAGCCCGCAAATCGCGGTCACCGTGCCGAGGTACGCGACGAGGTCCATAGGTCGAGGCTACGCCAACCGGAGGGCCGACGGGGCTGCCCGATGCGACCTGTGGATGACGGCTAGGTTGAGCCCATGAGCCGGATGACGGAGACCATCACCCCCGATCTGCAGGCCTATATCGTCGCGCACAACCGGCCGGGGCCTGACGACGTCCTGCTCGGGCTGGCGGCCGAGACCGAGGCGGCGATGGGCGACCTGGCCGAGATGCAGGTCGCACCGGAGCAAGGCGCGTTGATGACCTTGCTGACCAAGCTCGTCGCCCCGCGGTTCGCGGTCGAGGTCGGCACGTTCACCGGCTACTCGGCACTGTGCATCGCCCGTGGGCTGCCCGCGGGTGGGCGGCTGCTGTGCTGCGACGTGAGCGAGGAGTACGCGGACATCGCGCAGCGGCACTGGGAGCGGGCCGGGGTGCTCGGCAGCATCGAGCTACGGGTCGCGCCGGCGGCCGACACGCTGCGCGGCCTCCCGGCCGACCAGGTGGTCGACCTGGCCTTCCTCGACGCCGACAAGGACGGCTACGTCGACTATTGGGAGGAGGTCGTCGGGCGGATGCGTCCGGGGGGCGTGGTGCTCGTCGACAACGTGTTCGCGGGCGGCCGGGTGCTCGAGCCGGGCACCGACCACCGCACCGGGAAGGCGATCCAGCGCTTCAACGACCACGCCGCCGCCGACGCGCGGGTCGAGCTGGCGATGGTCCCGATCGGCGACGGCCTGACGGTGGCCCGCCGGGTCTGAGTAGTCGAGGGTCGGCGCCGCCGCCGTTGACTGGCGCGTTCGGTAGGGACAAACCGGACGCCGGCCTACGCAACGCGCCAGTCAGCGAGAGGTGGGGTGCCGGCCGTACTCCGGCGCACGGCACGATGTCCGAGGCCTTCCATCGCTGTAACCGACGAGTTTGCTGTCAACCGCGGCTGGCAACAGCAATCTCGTCGGTTGCGACCGTCACCACGTGGCCGGACCTGCCTGCACTCTGCGGACCCATGTCGGCAGACGACGACCCGGGCCGATCTCGGCGTGCCTGGGTGACTTCACCCCTCGAACCGTCACTTTCGGCCCCGATTCCGGGCTCAGAATGTCGGTTCGGAGGGTGATGTTGTGGCCGGCGGACACGACCGTCACCACGTGGCCGGACCGGACGAGACCGCGCCCGTGGGGCTGTCTGAACCGGACCGCTGACCGCAGACCCACCCACACATCCAGCAGGAGAGCCCCAGTTGGGCAAGTTCTACGCACCGTGGGCCGGCAAGCGCACCCGCCCTGTCCGGCGCGCGCACAGGTGCTGGCGCGCGACCGCCCGGCCAGAGGGGCGGGACCGTCCACCGGGTCTGAGGGTCAGCGAGGGTCGTCCATCGCCGGGCGCGCGTACGCGTCGCCGGCGAACGGGCCACCGACGTACGACGCCTCGAACCGGTCGGCGTCGGTCTCCGGCTCGGCGAGCACCTGGTCGGCGTACTGCTCCGCATCATCGACAGGTCGGTAGCCTAGCCGCCGGCCGGGCGCGAGATCCCACCACGCCCGGGTGTTGGCCGAGATCCCATACAGGACGGCAAATCCGGGGGCCGGCGTGGTGAGCCCGGCCTTGACCATCCGGACGGCGTCGCCGTGGCTCAGCCAGGTGGACAGGTTGCGCCGCGACTCGGGACGCTGTCGGAACGAGCCGATCCGGCAGGCGACGATGTCGAGCCCGTGCCGGTCGACGTACAGGCGGCACAGCGCCTCGGCGGCCACCTTCCCGACGCCGTAGAAGGTGTCCGGACGTGGCGGGGTGTCGGCGCCGACGTGCGTGCCCCGCGGCGTGCGGCCCACCGCATGGTTGCTGCTCGCGTAGACCAGCCGCCGGGCTCCGGCGTCGACCATCGCGTCGAGCACCACCGCGGTGGTGTGCACGTGCGACTCGAGGATCTCCGGCAGCGAGGCCTCGGTCGGGATGCTGGCCAGGTGTACGACCGCCTCGGCGCCGTCGACCGCGTCGTGAACCGCCGCGGCGTCGAGTACGTCGGCGACGACCACGCGGCTCGCGTGCGGAGCGTCGACGTCGGCGCGGTCGAGGGCGACCACGTCGTGGCCGAGGCCGGCGAGCCCGGCGGTGACGACGGTGCCGATCGAGCCGGCGGCGCCGGTGACGACGACCCGCATCAGAGGCTCGGCAGGATCGAGGTGAGCAGGCCGCCCATCCGGGTGGCAGCCTGCCGGCCGGCCTCGAGGACCTCTTCGTGGTTCAGCGGCTCACCGCTGATGCCGGCGGCGAGGTTGGTGACCAGCGAGATGCCGAGCACCTCGAGGCCGGCCTCGCGTGCCGCGATCGCCTCCAGCACCGTCGACATCCCCACCAGGTCGCCGCCGATCGCCCGGACCATCCCGATCTCGGCCGGCGTCTCGTAGTGCGGCCCGGGGAACTGCACGTACACACCCTCGTCGAGGCTCGGGTCGACCTCGCGGCACAGTTGGCGAAGTCGCGAGCTGTAGAGGTCGGTCAGGTCGACGAAGTTCGCGCCCTCGATCGGGGACGTGGCGGTCAGGTTGATGTGGTCCTTGATCAGCACCGGCGTGCCGGGCGTCCAGGTCTCGCGGAGCCCACCGCAGCCGTTGGTGAGCACGACCGTCGAACACCCGGCGGCGGCCGCGGTCCGCACCCCGTGCACCACCTGACGTACCCCATGACCCTCGTAGAAGTGGGTCCGGCCGAGGAACACCAGCAGCGTCCTGTCCCCGGCCCGCACCGACCGGATCGTGCCGGCATGGCCCGCCACGGCGGACGCGGTGAAGCCGGGCACGTCCGAGGTCGACACCTCGGCGACCGTCTCGCCGAGACCCTCGGCAGCGGACCGCCAGCCGGACCCCAGCACCAGCGCGACGTCGTGGTGGTCGACACCGGAGAGCTCGGCGAGTCGGGCGGCGGCAGCGTCGGCGGCCGACCGGTAGTCAGTGTCAGTCACGCGGAGACGATAGCGCCCGTCAGCCCACCGAGCGGCACGGACGGGTGCGGAGGTCGGCGACGTAGTCATCGGGAGCGCCGGCGGCCGCGGCGGCCTCGGACAGCACGCCGAGCATGCTCGCCGACGGCAGCCCACCCTCGTACGCGTCGAGCACATAGGCCCAGGCGACCCGTTCGCCGTCGAGCGTGTGTACGCGCAGCCGCACCTTGCGGTAGAGGCTGCGGTTGCCGCCTTCGGCCTCGTCGAGCAGCTTCTCGTCCTGTGGCGTGACGTCGTACAGCGCGACGAAGACCTGGTGCAGGGGGTCCTCGACGATCGTGCCGAGGGCGCCGTCCCAACCGTAGTCCTCGCCGCCGAAGGTGAGCCGCCAGCCCACCAGCCAGCCGGTGCCACGCAGCGGGGAGTGTGGGCAGCGCGCACCCATCCTCTGGGGGTCGAGGTTCGATCCGTACGCGGCGTACAACGGCACGGTCGGCAGGTTATCGGTCCGGCGGCCGTGATGGGTGAAATGTCGTGGACAATGGCCGCGTGACTCGCGTGGTGATCATCGGTGGCGGCCCCGGCGGATACGAGGCGGCGCTGGTCGCCGCCCAGCTCGGGGCGGCGGTCACGATCGTCGAACGCGATGGCCTCGGCGGTTCGACGGTCCTCACCGACTGCGTGCCCAGCAAGACCCTGATCGCGACCGCCGACTTGATGACCGAGGTGCAGGGCTCGGCCGAGCTGGGCGTGCGCTTCGGCGGTCCGGCGGCGGCCCTCGACCCGGCGGGTGTCGTCGGCGTCGACCTGGCCAAGGTCAACGAGCGGGTGCTGGCACTGGCGGCCGCGCAGTCGGCCGACATCGCGAGCCGGGTCGAGCGCGAGGGCGTCACCGTGCTGCGTGGCACCGGCCGTCTGGACGGGCCGGACGCCGTGCTGGTCGACCTGGCCGACGGCGGCCGGCAGCGGGTCGAGGCGAACGCCGTGCTGCTGGCGACCGGCGCCCATCCACGCGTACTCCCGACGGCGCAGCCCGACGGCGAGCGGATCCTGACCTGGGAGCAGGTCTACACGCTCGACGTCCCGCCGGAGCGGCTGATCGTCGTCGGGTCCGGGGTGACCGGGGCGGAGTTCGCCTCGGCGTACGACGCGCTCGGCGTCGACGTCGTGCTGGTGTCGTCGCGGGACCGGGTGCTGCCCGGTGAGGACGCCGACGCGGCCGAGGTGCTCGAGGACGTGTTCAAGCGGCGCGGCATGACGGTGCTGTCGCGCTCGCGCGCCGAATCGGTGACGCGCGACGGCGACGTGGTGACGGTGCGGCTGACCGACGGCCAGGAGGTCACCGGGTCGCACTGCCTGCTGGCCGTCGGGTCGGTCGCGAACACGTCCGACCTGGGCCTCGACAGCGCCGGTGTCGAGGTCGACGACGGCGGCTTCATCACGGTCGACAAGGTCTCACGGACGACCGGCCGCGGGGTCTACGCCGCCGGCGACTGCACCGGCGTGCTCATGCTGGCATCCGTCGCGGCGATGCAGGGCCGGATCGCGATGTGGCACGCGCTCGGCGATGCCGTCCAGCCGCTCGACCTGCGGCAGGTCTCGTCCAACGTCTTCACGTCGCCGGAGATCGCCACCGTCGGCTGCACCCAGCAGGACGTCGACGGGGGGGAGATGGACGCGAGGTCGGTGACGCTGCCGCTGAGTGGCAACGCGCGGGCCAAGATGCAGGGCGTGCACGACGGGTTCGTGAAGCTGTTCTGCCGGCCCGGGACCGGCATCGTGGTCGGCGGCGTCGTGGTGGCGCCGCGGGCTAGCGAGCTCGTGCACCCCATCGCGCTGGCGGTGGCCGGACGGCTCACGGTCGACCAGGTCGCGCACGCGTTCACCGTCTACCCGTCGATGTCCGGCTCGATCGCCGAGGCGGCCCGCCGCCTGCACCGCGCCCCCGACTGAGCCACTTTCTTCGCGCCGAGGTTGCGCGTATGTCGGCTCACCGCCTACTGGCGCCGACATAAGTGCAACCTCGGCGCGAGTAGGCGGAGCAGGGTCAGCCGATGTCTGGTGGGCGGCTCCGGTCCAGAACCGGATTGGAACGGGGGCGCCCCGTCCCATTAGGTCTGGAACGGGGCGCCCCCGTACCAGAAAAAGAGGTGCGCAACTGTCCTGAGATTGCGGTTCAAGCGGACCGCGTGGAATTCCAGGACACCTGCGCACTTCCGGCGACCCGAAACTGAGCCCAACCGGTGACCTACGCGCAACCTCGGCGCGAGGAAGAGGCGCTAGAAGCCGCCGAAGTCGCCGCCGAAGTCACCGAGGCCGTCGGTGAACGAGCCGCCGTCGCCGCCGCCCATGTCTCCGCCGAAGTCGCCGCCACCGTCGCCGCCGCCGAACCCACCGTCGTCGAAGCCCCAGCCGCCGGACATCATCGAGCCGATCAACAGGCCGGGCAGCAGACCGTTCATCGCGTAGCCGCCGTAGTAGCCCTGCGCCCACGGTGCATACGCCGGCCCGCCCTGCCAGTACGGCACCCGCTGCGGGCCGTTCATCACCGTACGGATGTCGGGCTCGGCACCCTCCGCGACCCGCTCGGCGTCGGCCGCACAGACCGGGACCTCCCGCTCCCGCCCGCCGGCCGGGGCCCACATCACGTCGGTCGCGGACGGGCCGTGGGCCGGGTTGAAGAAGCACGGCGCCCGCCGCTGCGGCACCGGCTCGCCGGCCAGCCGGGCCTTGACGCACGCCACCGAGTAGCGGCCGTCCTCGAGCACCTTGGTGACGTGCGTGATCTGGTCGGGCTGGGTCACCGCGGCCAGTGACTCCTTGGACTGCTCGTAGCTGTCGAGCGCGCGCTGGTAGTCGTCGTGCGCCGCCTCGCCGAGGTCGTGGCCGGCGACGTCGGAGTCGAGCCGCTGGAGCTCCTCGCCGAACTTCGTGACGTCCTCGTCCGCGGTGCGCTTCACCGCCGCGAGATCGGCCACGCGGGCCGACTCCAGCTCGGCACGCCGCTGCCGCTGCCGCATGACGAGGAAGCCGATCACGCACGCCCCGATCAGCAGGATGAACAACAGGTCCATGAGCAGGCTCCTTCGGCGGTACGGTCGGTCCTCGCAACGGCGTCCCGGGATGGGACACCAGCCTACGTCGGTCCAATCGGGCCGGGGAGTTTGTCCGTTTGGCTGGTGTTCTGCAACCCGACACGCGCATACTCTCAGCGGAACCAACTGCACCATCTGTCACTTGTCACGACCCGTCGCGACCCACAGTGAATGAGGACGATGAACACGCGAAGACTGCTGGCCGTCACCACGCTGGCCGCACTGCTCCTCGGCTCGGGCCTCGCCTCGGCCGAGGCGGGACCGTCGGCCGCCGCCGAGGAACGCACCATCGCCATCCGCGGCCACGGGTTCGGTCACGGCATCGGCATGTCGCAGTACGGCGCCGAGGGCGCGGCGCGGGCGGGCAAGAACTACCGCGACATCCTCGGCTTCTACTACCCGGGTACGTCGATCAGGACGGCCGGTTCGTCGATCAAGGTCCTGATCACCAAGGACACGACGTCCGACGTCAAGGTCAGCCCGCGGTACAGCCTGTCGGTGCGTGACTGGGGCGACGGCGCGCACTGGCGGCTCCCGGTCAGCTCGACCATCACCCGGTGGCGTCTGGTCTCGGACCGGATCGAGTACTACCGCACCGGCACCGGCTGGGTCCGCTACCGGCCCGGCGGCCGGTGGGTGTTCCGTGGCACCCCCGAGTTCTACGCCAGTGGCACGATCACCTTGTGGGTGCCGAGTGGCAGTGGCGAGGTCGGCCGGCGGTACCGCGGGGCGTTGCGCGCCGCCCGGCCGTCGAGCGGGTCGAGCTCCCGCGACACCGTCAACGTGCTGCCGCTCGAGTCGTACCTGCGCGGCGTCGTGGCCGACGAGATGCCCGCCTCGTGGCGGCGGGAGGCCCTGAAGTCCCAGGCGGTCGCCGCGCGCACCTACGCCGTCCGCACCCGGGCCGCGCACAGCTCGCGGTACTACCACATCTGCGACACGACGGCCTGCCAGGTGTACGGCGGCGTCGACGCCGAGCATCCCAACACCGACGCGGCCATCAGCGCCGTGAGCGGCCGGGTGCTGAGGAGCGGCAGCACGTACGCCCTGACCATGTTCTCATCGTCCAACGGCGGTTACAGCGCGGACGGCGGCGCGTCCTACCTGGTCGTACGCAGGGACCCGTGGGACGGCTGGAGCGGCAACCCGATGCACAGCTGGTCCACGACCGTGAACGCGTCGACGCTGGAGCGCGCGTACCCGTCGATCGGCCGGCTGGTCGAGATCGACGTGCGTTCGCGCAACGGGTACGGCGAGTGGGGCGGCCGGGTGAGGACCGCGGTGCTCGACGGCACCGAGGGCAACGTCAGCGTGACCGGGAGCCGGCTGCGGTCGGTGCTCGGCCTGCGGTCGGACTGGTTCAACCCGGGACCGGTGTCGTAGCCCGGTCCAACGCCGGTCAGAGCATCAGGTCGGGGCCGGCTCCAGCACGACCACCAGGTCGCCGCCCTCGACCTGACGCGGTCCGTCGAGCGCGACCCGCGTCACCGTACCCGCGACCGGCGTGGTGATCGCCGCCTCCATCTTCATCGCCTCGATGGTGGCCACGGTCCCGCCGGCCTCGACCTGGTCCCCGGCCGCGACCACCGGGCTGACGACGCCGTCGAACGGTGCCGCCACCTGGCCCGGCTGCTGCGGGTCGGCCTTCTCCTGGGTCGGGACCTCGGCCGCGACCGCGTTGTCCTTGACCGCGATCGGCCGGAGCTGGCCGTTGATCGTGCACATGACCGTACGGAAGCCGCGCTCGTCGGGCTCGCCGATCGCCTGCAGGCCGAGGATCAGCCGCTTGCCCTCCTCCAGGTCGACCTCGTGCTCGTCGCCGGCGCGCAGCCCGTACAGGAAGTCGCGCGTCGGCAGCACCGAGAGGTCGCTGTAGCGCGCCCGCGACTCGAGGAACTCGCGGGTCGGCCCCGGGAACATCAGCTCGTTCAGGGTCTGGCGTCGAGACGTGGCCAACCCATGGCGTTGCTCGTCGGTGAGGTCGGTGTCGCGTTTGGGCGGAGTACGGCCGGCCAACGCCTTGGTCCGGAACGGTTCGGGCCACCCGCCCGGCGGGTCACCGATCTCGCCGCTGAGGAACCCGATCACCGAGTCGGGTACGTCGAACTTCGACGGCTCGGCCTCGAACTCGGCAGGGTCGGCGCCGACCGCGACCAGGTGCAGGGCCAGGTCGCCGACCACCTTGCTGGACGGCGTGACCTTGACGACGTTGCCGAGGAGGGCGTTCGCGGCGGCGTACATGTCCTCGATCTGCTCGAACTTCTCGCCGAGCCCGAGCGCGATCGCCTGCTGCCGCAGGTTGGACAGCTGCCCGCCGGGGATCTCGTGCGTGTAGACCCGGCCGGTCGGCCCCGGGATGCCGGACTCGAACGGCGCGTACAGCCGGCGGACCGCTTCCCAGTACGGCTCGAGGTCGCACACCGCGTGCAGGTCGAGGCCGGTGGCGCGGTCGCTCTGGTCGGTGCTGGCGACCAGGGCGGACAGCGGCGGCTGGCTGGTCGTGCCCGCCAGCGGTGCGCTCGCCGCGTCGACGGCGTCGACCCCGGCGTCGATCGCGGCCAGCAGGGTTGCCAGCTGGCCGCCGGCGGTGTCGTGGGTGTGCAGGTGCACGGGCAGGTCGAAGCGTTCGCGCAGCGCGGTGACCAGGGTGTGGGCCGCGGGCGCCCGCAGCAGCCCGGCCATGTCCTTGACGCACAGCACATGGGCGCCGGCGTCGACGATTCGCTCGGCCAGGGCGAGGTAGTAGTCGAGCGTGTAGAGCCGCTCGCCGGGACTGCTCAGGTCGCCGGTGTAGCAGAGGGCGACCTCGGCGACCGCGCTGCCGGTCTCGCGGACCGCCTCGATCGCGGGCCGCATCTGCTCGACGTCGTTCAGCGCGTCGAAGACCCGGAACACGTCGACGCCGGTGGCCGCGGCCTCCTCGACGAAGGCATCCGTCACCTCGGTCGGGTACGGCGTGTAGCCCACCGTGTTGCGGCCACGCAGCAGCATCTGCAGACAGAGGTTGGGCATCGACTCACGGAGCGCGGCGAGCCGCTCCCACGGGTCCTCGGCGAGGAAGCGCAGCGCCACGTCGTACGTCGCGCCGCCCCACGCCTCGACACTCCACAGCTGCGGCGTCATCCGGGCGACATGGCCCCCGACGTTGGCCAGGTCGCGGGTGCGTACCCGGGTCGCCAGCAGCGACTGGTGGGCGTCGCGGAACGTCGTGTCGGTGACCGCGACCCGGCCCTGCTCACGCAGCCGAGCCGCGAAACCCTCGGGCCCGAGCGCCTCGAGCAGCTGGCGCGAGCCGTCCGGCGGTGCGGCGGCCAGGTCGATCTCGGGCAGCTTGTCCACCGGCGACAGGCTGGCCGGCGCCGTGCCGTGCGGCTGGTTGACCGTGACGTCGGCCAGGTAGGTGAGCAGCTTGGTGCCCCGGTCGGCCGACGACCGGGCGGTGAGCAGGTGCGGGTGCTGCTCGATGAACGCGGTGGTGAGCCGACCGGCCCGGAAGTCCGGGTCGTCGAGTACGGCCTGCAGGAACGGGATGTTGGTCGCGACGCCCCGGATCCGGAACTCGGCGATCGCCCGCTTGGCCCGGTCCACCGCCGCGCCGAAGTCACGGCCGCGGCAGGTCAGCTTGGCCAGCATCGAGTCGAAGTGCGCGCTGATCTCGGCGCCGGTGTAGGTCGTGCCGCCGTCGAGTCGGACACCGGCCCCGCCGGGCGAGCGGTACGTGGTGATGCGGCCGGTGTCCGGGCGGAACCCGTTGGCCGGGTCCTCGGTGGTGATCCGGCACTGCAGGGCGGCGCCGCGCACCGCGATGCCGTCCTGGCTCAGCCCGAGGTCGGCCAGCGTCTCACCGGCCGCGATCCGCAGCTGCGACTGGACCAGGTCGACGTCGGTCACCTCCTCGGTGACGGTGTGCTCGACCTGGATGCGGGGGTTCATCTCGATGAAGACGTGCCGCCCCTGGCCGTCGACCAGGAACTCCACAGTGCCGGCGTTGCAGTAGCCGATCTCGGTGGCGAACCGCACCGCGTCGGCGCAGATCCGTACTCGGAGGTCGGGGTCGAGGTCGGGCGCCGGGGCGATCTCGACCACCTTCTGGTGCCGTCGCTGCACCGAGCAGTCGCGCTCGTAGAGGTGGATCACGTTGCCGCCGGCGTCGGCCAGGATCTGAACCTCGATGTGTCTCGGGTCGACGACCGCCTGCTCGAGGAAGACGGTCGGGTCGCCGAACGCGCCTTCGGCCTCACGCATCGCGGACTCGGCGGCGTCTCGCAGGTCGGCGGGGTCGTCGACCTTGCGCATGCCGCGTCCACCCCCGCCGGCGACCGCCTTGACGAAGACCGGGAACTGCATCCGCTCGGCCGCGGCCACGATCTCGTCGACGTCGCGAGACGGTGGCGCGCTGTCGAGGACGGGTACGCCGGCGCGGCGGGCCGCCTCGATCGCGGTGGCCTTGTTGCCGGTCAGGGTGAGTACCTCGGCCGACGGCCCGACGAACGTGATGCCGGCCGCGACGCACGCCTCGGCCAGGGCGGGGTTCTCCGACAGGAAGCCGTAGCCGGGGTAGACCGCGTCCGCGCCGGCGCTGACCGCGGTGGCGACGATGCCCTCCGGGTCGAGGTAGGCGCGGACGGGGTGGCCGAGCTCGCCGATCTCGTACCCTTCGTCGGCCTTCAGCCGGTGCTCGGAGCCACGGTCCTCGTGCGGGAAGACGGCCACCGTCTTGGCGCCGAGCTCGTAGGCGGCGCGGAAGGCCCGGATCGCGATCTCGCCCCGGTTGGCGACGAGCACCTTGCTGAACACGAGTCGACCTCCGGTGCCGGCGCGGGGTGGGCGGTGTGCTGAGCGGCACCCTACCGAGCCGGTCCCGGCCGCCAGGACACCGTCTTCACCGGCCGCTGGACCCGACGCCCCGCCCGCCGCTCCACCGACGTGCAAGATTGCCCAATTGGGCAAAGTTCCACCTCGAACCCGCGGAACCGGGTCGAAGATTG
>JBOHDE010000033.1:0-22991 GCA_050699035.1 Nocardioidaceae bacterium
GTGTGACGAGTTGGTGCGACACGCCGGCGTGTCGCCGCCAACTCGTCACACTCACGGGAGGGTGAGGACCTGCGGGCCGTCGTCGGTGATCGCGACCGTGTGCTCGACGTGGGCCGCCCGGCTGCCGTCCGTGGTGCGCAGCGTCCAGCCGTCGGCGTCGACCCGGAAGGCGTCCTGGCCGCCGGCCATGAACCACGGCTCGATCGCCAGCACCAGACCGGGCCGCAGTCGCAGCCCTCGACCCGCCCGTCCGTCATTGGGTACGGCGGGGTCCTCGTGCATCTGCCGGCCGACGCCATGCCCGCCGAAGTCGGTGGACAGGCCGAGGCCGGCGGCCCGCGCCACCGCGCCGATGGCGGCGGAGATGTCGCCGAGCCGGCCACCCACCTGGGCGGCGGCGATGCCCTGCTCGAGGGCGCGCTCGACGGCATCGACCAGCGCGACGTCCTCAGGCGCGGCCTCGCCGACCACGAAGCTGATTGCCGCGTCCGCGGCCCACCCCGCCAGCGTGGCCCCGAAGTCGATGCTCAGCAGGTCACCGTCGCGCAGCCGATAGCCGTCGGGGATGCCGTGCAGGGCTGCGTCGTTGACCGAGGCGCAGATGACACCGGGGAACGGCGTCGTTGCGAATCCGGGCTGGTAGCCGAGGAAGGCCGACGTCGCACCCGCCTCGCGCAGGACGTCACGCGCAACGGCGTCCAGCTCGAGCAGCGACACCCCGACGGCTGCGTGCTTGCGCGCGGCGGCGAGGGCGGTGCCGACCACCCCGCCCGGCTCGCGCATCCGCCGCAGCTCGGACGGTGACTTGAGTTCGACCATGCGGCGTCTCCTCGTCGGTATGACTGTCCCGGTACCAGTATCCGGCCGTTGCGGCAGCTCGATCACCCGATGTAGCCGGCAACTGACAAGCCAAACGACGAGTGTGACGTCTTCGACAGACACGCCGGCGTGTCGCGTCGGAAACGTCACACTCAACGGGGCGGGTCGGCTGATGCGGTCCGCGCCGAGCTAAGCATCGACGAGGGGTCACGGTTGGGTAACGGTCGTGGGAACGCTCCCATGTGCCCATTGACGGCTGCTCGCCGCGCGGAGCACCCTGAGCCCGGGAGCGCTCCCATGACAGCCAGCAGGCTGGCTGGACCTGGGGCGCACAGGACCGAGTGAGGGGCACCAGACATGGGCACCAGACGACGGGCGACGGCACTCACCGCCGTGGCCGCGACCCTCGGGCTGCTGATGGCGGCCTGCGGCGGGGACGACAGCGCGGGGGCCGAGAAGGACGTGACCCTACGGGTCAACCTGTTCGGCAAGTTCGGCTACCCGGAGCTGTACAAGCAGTTCGAGAAGGACCACCCCGGCGTGACGATCGTCGAGACCGCCGAGGGTGACCTGGGGGCGTTCAACACCCAGCTCACCCAGCGGATCGCCGCCGGCAGCGGGGCAGGAGACGTGGTCGCCATCGAGGAGGGCCAGGTGATCAACTTCCTGCAGCAGCCCGACAACTTCGTGAACCTGCAAGACCACGGCTCCGAGGACATCAAGGACCAGTGGCTCGGCTGGAAGTACGACCAGGCCACGACCGCGGACGGCAGCTACACGATCGGGCTCGGCACCGACGTCGGGGGCCTGGCCATGTGCTACCGCCGTGACCTGTTCGAGCAGGCTGGTCTCCCCATCGAGCGCGAGGAGGTCGGTGCGCTGTGGCCGACGTGGGAGGACTACATCGAGACCGGCAAGAAGTTCGCGGCCGGCATCGGTGACGAGAAGGCGCACTTCGTCGACTCCGCGACCAACACGTACAACTCGATCCTGATGCAGTCCGGCGATTTCACGTACTTCGACCGGGACGACAGCCTCGTCATCGAGTCGAACCCCGCCGTGCGGTCGGCGTGGGACACCTCGATCGAGATGGTCGACGCCGGCCTCTCCGCCAAGTTGAAGGCGTTCTCCAACGAGTGGAACGCCGGCTTCAAGAGCGGGGCGTTCGCGACTCTGGCCTGCCCCGCCTGGATGACCGGCTACATCGCCGACCAGGCGGGCGACGCCGGCAAGGGCAAGTGGGACATCGCGACGGTGCCCGGTGGCGGCGGCAACTGGGGCGGCTCGTTCCTCGCCGTACCCACGAGCAGCGAGAACCAGAAGATCGCCATTGAGCTGGTGAAGTTCCTGACCAGTGGCGACTCGCAGCTCGCGGCGTTCGAGGCCGTGGGCAACCTGCCGTCCAACCCGACCTTGTACGGCGAGGACGCGCTCGGCGCAGCCACCAACGAGTACTTCAACGACGCGCCGGTCGGAGAGTTGTTCGTCGCCGGAGCGGAGAGTCTCGAGCCGGTCTACCTGGGAGCCAAGAACCAGCCGGTGCGCGACTCCGTCGAGAACGCGTTGCGCAGTGTCGAGTCCGGCAGCAAGTCAACCGACGAGGGCTGGCAGGAAGCCGTCAAGGCAGCCGAGAAGGCCGCGGGCTGACCCGATGAGCTGGAGATCAGCGCGAGCGCGCTTGGACACCAGGGCGTCACCGTACGCCTTCGTGGCGCCGTTCTTCCTGGTGTTCGCGGTGTTCGGCGCGTTCCCGCTGGTCTACACGTTCTGGGTCTCGCTGCACGACTGGCAGCTGGTGGGCACCAACGAGTGGGCGGGGCTCGCGAACTACCGCGAGCTTCTCACCGACTCGTACTTCTGGAACGCCCTGTTCAACACGCTCGGGATGTTCGTGCTGATGACGGTGCCGCAGCTGCTGCTGGCCCTGGCACTCGCCCAGGTGCTCAACCGGCGACTGCGCATGCGGATGCTGTTCCGGGTCGGCGTGCTGATCCCCAACATCACGTCCATCGCGGCCGTGGGGATCATCTTCGGGCTGATCTTCGCGCGTGACTTCGGGTTCGCGAACTGGCTGCTCTCGACGGTCGGCATCGACGCGATCGACTGGCGGGAGAACCGGTTCGCGTCCTGGGTCGCGATCTCGGTGATGGTCGACTGGCGGTGGACCGGCTACAACGCGCTGATTCTCCTTGCCGCGCTGCAGTCCGTGCCACGCAGCCTGTACGAGTCGGCGGCGATGGACGGCGCGTCGGCGTGGCGGCAGTTCTGGAGCATCACGGTGCCGATGCTGCGTCCGACGCTGATCTTCGTCACGATCGTCGCCACGATCGGCGGCATCCAGCTGTTCACCGAGCCGCTGCTGTTCAACTCGGGGTCGAACGCCATCGCCGGCGGCACGACGCGACAGTTCCAGACGATCGCGATGTACCTCGTCGAGCAGGCCTTCACCGGCCAGGAGTTCGGCTACGCCGCGGCAGTCGCGTGGGTGCTCTTCGTCATCATCGCGGTGGTGTCCGCGATCAACCTGGTGCTGCTGAGGCGCATCAAGTCGGCGGACTGAGATGAGTCGAGCAATCGCTGTCCCGGACACCGAGCCGGCGCTCGTCGTCCCCGAGACCGTGACGGCCAAGACGCCCCGTCGGCGGGTCCGGTTGCGCGACGCCGGACCGCTGACCTACGGCATCTTGGTCGTCGCGCTGGCGGTCTCGGCGTTCCCGCTGTACTTCATGCTGGTGATGGCCTCCCGGCCCAACGACCAGATCACCACGGTGCCGCCGCCGCTGTCGCCCGGCGACAAGCTGGTCGACAACGTGCAGCGGGTGTTCGCGAACCCGGATGTCTTGTTCTCGCAGGCGATGGTCAACACGCTGATCGTGGCGGGGGTCTGCAGCGCCGCGGTGGTGCTCTGCTCGAGCCTCGCCGGGTTCGCGTTCGCCAAGCTGAGGTTCCGCGGACGCAACGCACTACTGCTGACCGTGATCGCCACCATGATGGTCCCGGTCCAGCTCGGCTTCATCCCGCTCTACATGCTGATGACCAAGCTCAACCTGGTCGGCCAGCTCCCGGCGGTGATCCTGCCGTTCGTGGTCAGCGGGTTCGGTGTCTTCATGATGCGGCAGTACGCCGGCCAGGCCGTACCCGACGAGCTGATCGAAGCCGCCCGGATCGACGGCGCCTCAACGATCCGCATCTTCTGGAGCGTCGTGCTCCCGGCCCTGCGGCCGGCTGCGGCCGTCCTCGGCCTGTTCACGTTCATGGAGCGATGGAACGACTTCCTGTGGCCGTACCTCGTGCTCAGCCCAGAACACCCGACCGTGCAGGTCGCGCTGTCGCGACTCTCCAACGGCTATTACGCGGACCAAGCCCTGGTCATCGCCGGAACCCTCGTCGGCACGCTGCCCCTGGCGGTCGTGTTCGTCGTGTTCGGCCGGCAGATCATCGGCGGAATCATGGAAGCGGGGATCAAGGCATGACCGATCTGCAGACGCGTACGACCCCGGGACACGACCTGGCGCCCATTGACCTGGCTGCGTTCCCTCCGGACTTCGCGTGGGGAGCATCGACGGCGGCGTACCAGATCGAGGGGGCGGTGTCCGCGGACGGTCGGACCCCCTCGATCTGGGACACGTTCAGCCACCTGCCAGGGCGCGTTCGCGACGGCGACACCGGCGACATCGCCGCCGACCACTACCACCGGTGGGAGGAGGATCTCGACCTCGTCCAGCAGCTCGGGTTCCCGACGTACCGCTTCTCGCTGTCGTGGTCGCGGGTGCAGCCGACCGGTCGTGGGCCGGCCAACCAACGCGGGCTCGACTTCTACCGCCGGCTCGTCGACGGCATGCTCGAACGCGGGATCACCCCCTGGCTGACGCTGTACCACTGGGATCTTCCCCAGGAGCTGGAGGACGCCGGTGGATGGCCCGCGCGGGAGACCGCGCAGCGGTTCGCCGACTATGTGGGACTGGTCGTGGACACGCTCGGTGACCGGGTCGATGACTGGACGACGCTCAACGAGCCGTGGTGTTCTGCCTTCCTGGGTTACGGAAACGGCCGCCACGCGCCCGGCCGCCAGGACCCGGCGGCATCCCTCGACGCGGCACACCATCTGCTGCTCGGGCACGGCTTGGCGACACAGGCCCTGCGTGCGCGTGGCGCCGAGCGGATCGGCGTGACGCTCAACCTCTATGCGGTGACGCCGGAGTCGGAGCGTCCCGGAGACCGGGAGGCGGCGCGCCGTGTCGACGGGCTGCACAACCGCTGGTTCCTCGACCCGCTGTTCCGTGGCTCCTACCCCGACGACGTACGCATGGACGTCGGCGACCTGTTCAGTGCCGAGCAACCAGGTGACGCGGGCGTCATCGCCACTCCGATCGACCTGCTCGGCGTCAACTACTACACGCGACTGGTCACGACGGCGACGGCATACCCGGGCTCGGCGACGGTGGGGTTCGGCGATCTCGGGTTGCCGCGCACGTCGATGGGATGGGAGGTGGACGGCTCGGGTCTGACCGAGGTGCTCGGCCGGGTGGGACGCGACTACACACAGATTCCGTTGTACGTCACAGAGAACGGTGCTGCCTTCGAGGACCGGGTCGGTCCGGACGGCACTGTGCACGACGTCACGCGCACGGAGTACATCGCCGACCACATCGCCGCCTGTGCGGCGGCCCGCCGCGACGGCGTCAATCTGCAGGGCTACTTCGTGTGGTCGCTGTTGGACAACTTCGAGTGGGGCCAGGGCTACTCCAAGCGGTTCGGCCTGGTGTACGTCGACTACCCGACCCAGGAGCGCATCGTGAAGACCAGCGGCAGGTGGTTCGCCGACCTCATCAGGCGACACCGGGGCGGAATACTGTGACCGTGCACCCATCCACGCAGCGGCCGGTCAAGGGCCAGCCGACGTTGGAGCAGGTCGCGGCGCACGCCGGCGTCGGCCGCGGCACGGTGTCGCGGGTCGTCAACGGCTCGACGCACGTCTCCGAGCCCACCCGGGCCGCCGTACTCAAGGCCGTTCAGGAGCTCGGCTACGTGCCCAACCGGGCAGCGCGTTCCTTGGTCACCAGACGGACCGACACCGTGGCGTTGCTCATCTCGGAGTCCGAGGAGCGAATCTTCGGCCAGCCGTTCTTCGCCAGCATCGTGCGCGGGATCAGTGCGGGGGTCAGCGAGTCGTCGCGCCAGCTGCTGCTCGCGATGGCGCAGTCGCCGGAGGAGCTCAGCCGGTTCGACCACTACCTCACGACGCAGCACGTGGACGGCGTTCTCCTGCTGTCCCTGCACGGAGACGACCCGCTTCCGCGGCACCTCGAGGAACGTGGCGTGCCGATGGTGCTCGGCGGGAGACCGAGCGGTTGGACCGGAGGTCACTTCGTCGACGTCGACAACCGGGGAGGGGCGGCGGTGGCGGTCGAGCACCTGCTGGAGCGCGGTCGTCGACGGATCGCGACCATCACCGGGCCGCCGGACATGACCGCCGGTCAGGGCCGCTACGAGGGGTACGTCGACGCGTTGACGGCGGCCGGGATCGAGCCCGAACCCTCGCTGGTGGCGGTCGGCGACTTCACCGAGACCGGTGGCGAGCGGGCCATCACCGAGCTGCTCGAACGACGCCCGGACATCGACGGGGTGTTCGCCGCGAGTGACCTGATGGCGATCGGTGCGCTGCGCGTACTCCGGCTGTCGGACCGGACCGTCCCCGGTGACGTGGCCGTCGTCGGCTTCGACGACTCGCCGCTCGCCCGCCTCACCGACCCGCCGCTCACCACGGTGCATCAGCCCGCCGAGCAGATGGGTCGGGACATGGCCCGGCTGCTGGTGGCGCAGATCGACGGCAGCGCGGCGCCGGAGGACCACGTGCTGCTCGACACCGACCTGGTCGTCCGCGACTCGACCTGACGGTCACTGGTGGCACGGCGTGTGGCGCGGGCGCCGTCCGTGGGAGGATCGCGGTCGTGCGAGCCTTGCGACAAGGAGTCAGCTGACCGTGCGGATCTGGCGCTCTCTGGCAGACGTCCCGGCCGATCTGGGCCCGACCGTCGTCACCATCGGCAACTTCGACGGCGTCCACCTGGGCCACGCCCATGTGGTCGCCGAGGCACGCGCGGCGGCCCAGCGAGGGGGTGCTCAACGTGTGGGTGCTCAGCGCGACGGCGGCCTCCCAGTGGTCGCGGTGACGTTCGACCCGCACCCGATCGCCGTCCTTCGGCCAGAGCATGCGCCGACCATCATCACGACCATTGAGGACCGGGCGCGGCTGCTGGCCGACGCCGGCGTCGACGACGTGCTGGTCGTACCGTTCGACCGGGAGACCGCCGGCTGGTCGCCGCAGCGTTTCGTCGACGACATCCTGGTCGGGTCCCTGCACGCGTCGGTGGTCGTCGTCGGCGACAACTTCCGCTTCGGCGCCAAGGCGGCCGGTGACGTCAGGACGCTGGTGGAGCTGGGCCGCGACCGCGGGTTCACCGTCGTCGACGTCGCACTCGACGGCGGGCCGCAGGTGTGGTCCTCGACGTACGTCCGGACCTGCCTCGCGGCCGGTGACGTGGAGGGCGCGGCGGAGGCGCTCGGCCGCTCGTTCACCGTGCGCGGTGTCGTGGTCGAGGGCGAGAAGCGCGGACATCAGCTCGGCTACCCGACTGCGAACGTGCCCACGGCCGGGATGGCAGCCGCCCCCGCCGACGGGGTGTACGCCGGCTGGCTCCGCCGACTCGACGAGCCCGAGGCGTCCGCCCTGCCTGCGGCCATCTCGGTCGGCACCAACCCGACCTTCGACGGCGTCGTCCGTGCGGTCGAGTCGTACGTCCTCGACCGCGACGACCTCGAGCTGTACGGCGTCGAGGTCGAGGTGTCGTTCACGGCCCGGCTGCGCGGCATGGAGAAGTTCGACACGGTCGACGCCCTGCTCGTACGGATGGCCGACGACGTCGACCGGGCACGCGCCCTGCTGCTGTCGCCAGCCCAATGACCGCCCAATGACCGGCCCAATGAACGGCAGGGACGACGTGGCCCGGGCCGAGCGGTGGTTCCTGGACAACGGGCTGCCGTACTTCGTGGCCGAGGACCACCGCGGCGTGTCCGAGGCGCTGCACGCCCGCCGGTTGGTCGCGGTAGCCGGGGTGTCGGTGCTGGCTGCGGCGGTGGCCGGGGTGCTCGTCGGCGTCGCCACCGACGACCCGTCGCTGGGCTTCCTGACCGGCCTGGTCGCGCTCGGTGCGCTCGCCGGCCTCTACGCGCTAGTGGCCCTGCGGTTGGCGCCGATCGCCGGCTGGGCCGTTCGCCGGTCGTTCGGGAGCCTCGGCCTGCTGTTTCCGCTGGTCACCCGGGCGTTGCCGCTGCTGCTGCTCTTCGTCACGTTCTTCTTCATCAACACCGAGGTGTGGCAGGTCGCGTCGAGCATGGACCGGCCGTTGCTGTGGACGGTGGTGCTGCTGTTCGCGGCGGTGGCCGTGGTGTTCCTGCTGGCCCGGCTGCCGGAGGAGCTCGATCGGGTCGGGCACGAGCTGGAGGGGGACCGGCTGGTCGACTGTTGCGCCGACACGCCGCTGCACGAGGCCGCCGCCCGGCTCGGCGGTGAGCTCGAGATCGAGCCGGTCCGCGGACTGCGCCGGGCCAACCTGTTGCTGCTGCTGGTCATCGCCCAGGCGATCCAGGTGCTGCTGCTGTCGCTGGCCGTGTTCGCGTTCTTCGCGGTGTTCGGACGGCTCGCGATCACCGCCGAGGTGGTCGAGTCGTGGATCGGCAGGCCGCCCAGCTACCTCGGCGACGTGACGCTGGTCAGCACCGAGCTGTTCCAGGTCTCGGTGTTCCTGGCCGCCTTCTCCGGGCTCTACTTCACCGTGTACGCCGTCAACGACGACAGCTACCGCAAGCAGTTCTTCACCTCCGTGACCCATGAGCTGGAGCGCGCCCTCGGCGTGCTCGCGGTCTACCGGGCGCTGCGCCGCGCCCCCTGATCGCCCCCTGATCGGGTCGTGATTGGGGCTCTCCTGACTGATGTGTGGGTGGGCTTGCGGTCGGCGAGTCCGGTTCACAAGCCCCCGCCGGCTGGGGCACGGAACCGGCACGCACCTCGTTGACTGGCGCGTTGCGTAGGCCCGTTGTCCGGTTTGTCCCTACGCAACGCGCCACTCGAACGAAGGGGTCGCAGGTCAGACTCCGCCGCACCAGGCCCTCAACGTCCGTTACCTAGCTCAACACCTAGCTCGACCTGGACGGCCACCGACCCACCCTCCCCGGCCGCAACTGACCCACAGCCATGTCTGGTGAGCCGTGATCGGCCCCGTGATCGGCCCGTGATTGGGAGGAACCGGGCGACCGCTGATAACCTTGGCGACGCCGTGTAACGGCCGCGGAAGAACTGTGCCCGGGTGAACCGGCCCCGGCGCGCCGCGCAACGGACCCCCGAGAGGAGATCGCGTGTCGCTTGACGCTGCGACCAAGAAGCAGATCATGACCGAGTACGCCACCAACGAGGGCGACACCGGCTCGCCCGAGGTCCAGGTGGCGCTCCTGACCCGTCGGATCTCCGACCTGACGGAGCACCTCAAGGAGCACAAGCACGACCATCACAGCCGGCGCGGCCTGCTGTTGCTGGTCGGCCAGCGCCGACGCCTTCTGAACTACCTTCAGAAGACCGAGATCGCGCGCTACCGCAGCCTCATCGAGAGGCTCGGCCTGCGCCGATGAACGCACGGGGAGCGGTTGCCGCATCGGCAGCCGCTCCTCGCACAACAGAATCCATTCAAGACCGGGGCAGCATCTGACAGGCCCCGTGCGAGGACCGTCGGTCCTCGGTAGTGGCCACCGGGCGGCGCATCAGCGCCCCGCCGCGGGCCTCGATCGAAGACCGGCTCAGTCGCCTCCCGCGGGCCCGTCGAGCGGCTGCTCCGGCAAGACAGAAAGAGGTATCCCGTGCAGGGAACCGATCTTCAGTCCGTCGAGACTGTCATCGACAACGGTGCGCACGGAACGCGCACCATCCGGTTCGAGACCGGACATCTCGCCCGCCAGGCCGCCGGCTCCGCCGTCGCGTACCTGGACGACGAGACCATGCTGCTGTCGGCCACCACGGTCGGCAAGCATCCCAAGGACCACTTCGACTTCTTCCCGCTGACCATCGACGTCGAGGAGCGGATGTACGCCGCGGGGCGGATCCCCGGCTCGTTCTTCCGCCGCGAGGGTCGTCCGTCCGAGGACGCGATCCTCACCTGCCGGCTGACCGACCGGCCGCTGCGCCCGACCTTCAAGAAGGGTCTCCGCAACGAGGTGCAGGTCGTCGTCACGGTGATGGCGCTGCACCCGGACACGCCGTACGACGTGCTGGCGATCAACGCCGCGTCGCTGTCGACCCAGCTGTCCGGCCTGCCGTTCTCAGGCCCGGTCGGCGCCGTCCGCGTCGGGCTGATCGACGGCCAGTGGGTCGGCTTCCCGGGTCACAGCCAGCTCGAGGAGGCCACCTTCGACATGGTCGTCGCCGGGCGCACGCTCGACGACGGTGACGTCGCGATCATGATGGTCGAGGCCGAGTCCACCGACGCGACCTGGGACCAGGTGCAGGCGGGCAAGCAGGCACCGACCGAGGCGGTCGTGGCCGAGGGCCTCGACGCCGCCAAGGTCTTCATCAAGCAGCTGTGTGAGGCCCAGGCCGAGCTGGCCAACAAGTCCGCCAAGCCGGTCCAGGAGTTCCCGGTCTTCCTCGAGCACGAGGACGACGCGTACGCCGCGGTCGAGGGTGCTGTCGGCAGCGACCTCGCGCAGGCGCTGACCATCGTCTCGAAGGTCGAGCGCGAGGCCCGTCTCGACGAGCTCAAGGCGGTCGCGCTGGAGAAGCTGGGCGGTGACTTCGAGGGTCGTGAGAAGGAGCTCGGCGCTGCCTTCCGTACGCTCACCAAGTCCCTGGTGCGCGAGCGCGTGCTGCGCGACAAGGTGCGCATCGACGGCCGCGGGCTGACCGACATCCGCACCCTGTCTGCCGAGGTCGGCCCGGTGCCCCGGGTGCACGGCTCGGCGCTGTTCGAGCGCGGCGAGACCCAGATCCTGGGCGTCACCACGCTGAACATGCTGTCGCTCGAGCAGAAGCTCGACACGCTCTCCCCGGAGACGAAGCGCCGCTACATGCACAACTACAACTTCCCGCCCTACTCCACCGGTGAGACCGGTCGGGTGGGCTCGCCGAAGCGCCGCGAGATCGGCCACGGTGCGCTGGCCGGTCGCGCCCTGCTGCCGGTGTTGCCGACCCGCGAGGAGTTCCCGTACGCGATCCGCCAGGTGTCGGAGGCTCTGGGCTCCAACGGCTCCACGTCGATGGGCTCGGTCTGCGCCTCGACGATGTCGCTGCTGAACGCGGGTGTGCCGCTGCGCGCTCCGGTCGCGGGCATCGCGATGGGCCTGATCAGCGGCGAGGTCGACGGCAAGACCGACTACGTGACGCTGACCGACATCCTCGGCGCCGAGGATGCGTTCGGCGACATGGACTTCAAAGTCGCCGGCACGCGTGACTTCGTGACCGCGCTCCAGCTCGACACCAAGCTCGACGGCATCCCCGCCTCGGTGCTCGCGGCCGCGCTGCAGCAGGCCCACGACGCCCGGATCGCGATCCTCGACGTGATGAGCGAGGCCATCGACGAGCCCGACGAGATGGCGCCGACCGCTCCGCGGATCATCACCATGAAGGTCCCGGTCGACAAGATCGGCGAGGTCATCGGCCCCAAGGGCAAGGTGATCAACCAGATCCAGGACGACACCGGAGCCCAGATCAGCATCGAGGACGACGGCACGATCTACGTCGGTGCCGACAACGGCGAGGCCGCCGAGGCCGCGCGGGCGACGATCAACGCGATCGCCAACCCGACGATGCCCGAGGTGGGCGAGCGTTACCTCGGCACGGTGGTCAAGACCACCAACTTCGGTGCCTTCGTGTCGCTGATGCCGGGCCGGGACGGCCTGCTCCACATCTCGAAGCTGCGGGCACTGGCCGGTGGCAAGCGGGTCGAGAACGTCGACGACGTGGTGTCGGTGGGTCAGAAGCTCCAGGTCGAGATCGGCGAGATCGACGACCGGGGCAAGCTGTCGCTGGTGGCCGTGGTCGAGGACGACGAGTCCGACGAGGGCGCGCAGTCCGACGACGCCGCTGCCGAGGTCACCGAGGAGGCGTGAGCCCTCAGCTCGGCCACCTGCAGAAGCCGGGCACCACGCGCACGCTGCTGACGGAGCGGCGGGGGAGCGAGATCGTCTCCCGCGTCCGCCGCTCCGTCCTTCCCGGCGGCCTGCGGGTGGTGACCGAGGCGATGCCGGGGGTACGGTCGGCCGCCGTCGGCGTGTGGGTCGGTGTCGGCTCGGTCGACGAGTCCCCGACGCTGTCGGGTGCGTCGCACTTCCTGGAGCACCTGCTGTTCAAGGGCACGCAGCGGCGTACGGCCCTCGACATCAGCGTGGCTCTGGACTCGTGCGGGGGAGAGCTCAACGCCTTCACCGGCCGCGAGTACACCTGCTACCACGCCTCGACCCTCGACGAGGACCTTCCGCTGGCGATCGACGTGCTGACCGACATGGTGTCGGGCGCCACGCTGCACGCCGACGATGTCGGTGGCGAGCGTGAGGTGATCCTCGACGAGATCGCGATGCACGACGACGACCCGGACGACGCCGTCCAGGAGCTGTTCACGCGGCACCTGCTCGGCACTGGCCCGCTCGGCCGCCCGATCGCCGGTGAGCCGGACTCGATCAAGTCGCTGACCCGGACCCAGATCGCCGGCTACTACCGACGCCGGTACCGCCCGGACAGCATCGTGATCGCGGCCGCCGGCAGCCTCGACCACACCACGGTCGTCCGGCAGGTCCGGCGGTCGCTGGCCGGCTCCGCCTTCCTCGACGACACCGGTGCCGGTGCGCGTCCACCGCGGGAAGTCGCTCGTCGCCCGATGCGGCACGGCTCCGGCGTCGTCGTACGCCGGCGTACGCAGGAGCAGGCCAACCTGGTGCTCGGCCTGGCGGGGCTCAACCGCAACGACGAGCGACGGTACGCGATGGCGGTGCTCAACGCCGCGGTTGGCGGGGGTACGTCGAGCCGGCTCTTCCAAGAGGTACGCGAGGAGCGCGGGCTGGCGTACTCCATCTTCTCGACCTACGGCGGTTACACCAGCACCGGCTCCTTCGCCGTGTTCGCCGGCTGCCTGCCCAACCGCATCGACGACGTGATCGCGGTCTGCCGCGCGCAGCTCGCCGACGTCGCGGCGCACGGCATCACCGCCGACGAGCTGGCCCGGGCCCGTGGTCAGCTGCGCGGGGGCTACGTCCTCGGCCTCGAGGACAGCGGGTCACGGATGTACCGCATCGCGCAGGCGGAGCTGACTCGAGGCGAGGTGCGGAGCATGGCCGACCACCTCGACCGGATCGGACGGGTGACCCTGGACGACGTCGCCGCGCTGGCGACCGACCTGTTCACCCGGCCGCAGACGCTGGCCGTGGTCGGTCCGTTCGACGGTGCCGACCGGTTCGCCACCGCCCTGTCCTGACCGCCTCTCCGCGCTGTTTTCTGGTACGGGGGCGCCCCGTTCCATTAGGTCTGGAACGGGGCGCCCCCGTCCCAATTGGGGGAGTGGAGAGAACCGCGTTTTCGGGCACGGTGAGTCGCGGTCTGCTGGCAGTGCGTACAGGACAGGTTGGTGGACAGGACTGACGCCAGATCTTGACAACGTTGTCAGGGTCGTACTTTGCTCGACCGCGACACCCGCGAGAAACCCGGTCCCAGGAAGGCGTCCGCCATGCCTACTGTTACCCCGTGCCCCCGACCGCGCCGTCACGCCGGCTCCGGCCTGCTCGTCCCCGTCGCGTCCGTGGCGCTGTCGGTCTGTCTGGTCGCAGCCAGCCCGAGTACGGCGTCCGCCACGCCGACGGCCCCACCCAGCTCGGCGCCGGAGGCGACCACGATGGCTGCCGGTGACTTCGCCAGCTCCTTCGAGGACGGAGAGCCGGCTCCCACCTGGGCCGACACGGTCGACACCGCCGCCGACGGCTCCCCGCGCTCGGCGGGCGTCACCGGTCCCGACCATTTCGGCCTGCCCGGTGACATCTCCGCCCACATCACCGAGGTGACCGCCAGCGCCGAGAACACCGGCGCCGGCGAGGTCGCCGTCAACGTCGCTGACGGCGATATCAACTCCAAGTGGCTCGCCTTCGAGAGCTCTGCCTGGCTGCACATCGAGCTCGACGAGCCGGTCACCATCGTGCGCTACGCGCTGACGTCGGCCAACGACGCGCCCGAGCGTGACCCGCGGGCCTGGCAGTTGCAGGGCTCCGCCGACGGCGTGACGTGGACGACCATCGACACTCGTACCGCGCAGCAGTGGGACGAGCGTTTCCAGACCCGCGAGTTCGAGCTGGCCGCGGCACAGACGTACCAGCACTACCGGCTCGACATCTCGGCCAACCAGAGCGGCGGCCTGCTGCAGCTCGCCGAGTGGCAGATGTCCGACGGCTCCGAGCCGCCGCCACCCCTGGAGCACATGACCAGTCGGCCCGAGGACGGCCCGTCCTCGGCGTACGCCGCGAAGCGCAACGTCGGCTTCACCGGCATGCACTCGTTCGAGTACGCCGGCAAGGTGACCGGCGAGGGCCGCGGCTGGTCGAGCAACCGGGTGTTCGACGTCGACATCCCGGTCGGCCCGCAGACCGAGCTGTCGTACCGGATCTTCCCGCAGTTCATCAAGGACGACCTGACCTACCGGAGCACGTACGCGGCAGTGGACCTCGCGTTCACCGACGGCACGTACCTGTCCGAGCTGGACGCCAAGGACCGGCACGGCTTCACGCTGTCGCCGCGAGGCCAGGGCGACTCCAAGTCGCTCTACACCGACCAGTGGAACCACAAGCAGTCGGTGATCGGCGCGGTCGCCGACGGCAAGACAATCGACCGGATCCTGGTGACGTACGACGCGCCGAGCGGTCCCGGCGGCTTCCGGGGCTGGATCGACGACGTCACGATCGCGGGAGACCCCGAGACGCCGGAGGTCGACAGCTTCACCGACTACGTGCGCACGACCCGCGGGACCCAGTCCAGCGGCAGCTTCTCCCGGGGCAACAACATCCCGGCAACCGCGGTGCCGCACGGCTTCAACTTCTGGGCGCCGGTGACCAACGCCGGCTCGCTGTCGTGGTTCTACCGCTACCACGAGGACAACAACGACCAGAACCTGCCCGAGCTGCAGGCCCTGCAGCTGACCCACGAGACGAGCCCGTGGATGGGCGACCGGCAGACGTTCCAGCTGATGCCGTCGGCCGCCAGCGGCGTCCCGGACCCGTCCCGGGCGGCCCGCGCCCTGCCGTTCCGGCACGAGAACGAGACCGCCCGGCCGCACTACTACGGCGTCACGTTCGAGAACGACATCACGGCGGAGGTCACCCCGACCGACCACGCGGCGATGTTCCGGTTCACCTTCCCCGGCGACGACGCCAACCTGGTCTTCGACAACGTCAACAACAACGGCGGGCTCACCCTCGACGTCGCCGACGGCTCGCTGACCGGTTACACCGACACTCGTAGCGGCCTGTCCAACGGCGCGACCCGGATGTACGTGTACGCGACGTTCGACCAGCCGGTGACTGCAGGCGACAAGCTCGCCAACGGCAGCCGCGGCGACGTGACCGGTTACCTCAAGTTCGACCCCGGCGCCGAGCGCCAGGTCACCATGCGGGTCGCGACCTCGCTGCTCAGCGTCGCGCAGGCCGAGCAGAATCTGGCCCAAGACATCGCCGCCGACGACAGCTTCGACGACGTACGGGACCGGGCGCACCAGGCGTGGGAGGACAAGCTCTCCCTCCTCGAGGTCGAGGGCGCGACAAGGGACCAGCTGACCTCGACGTACTCGAGCCTCTACCGGCTTTTCCTCTACCCCAACTCCGGTTACGAGAACACCGGGACCGTCGACGAGCCGGTCTACGAGCACGCCGTGCAGTCGACCACAGCGAGCACCATCCCATCCGGCACGACGCCGACCGAGACCGGCGCCGAGATCGCCGACGGCAAGGTGTACGTCAACAACGGTTTCTGGGACACCTACCGCACCACCTGGGCGGCGTACTCACTGTTCACACCGGGTCAGGCGGCCGAGATGGTCAACGGCTTCGTCCAGCAGTACGAGGACAGTGGGTGGGTGTCGCGCTGGTCGTCGCCCGGCTACGCGAACCTGATGACGGGCACGAGCTCGGACGTGTCGTTCGCGGACGCGTACGTGAAGGGCGTCAATGGCATCGACGCGAAGCTGGCGTACGAGGCTGCTGTCAAGAACGCCGCGGTGGCGCCGCCGGTGCCCAACCCGGACAACCCGAGCGTCGGCCGCAAGGGCCTGCAGACGTCGCAGTTCCTCGGCTTCACACCGTCGCGGGTGTCGGAGGGGATCTCGTGGGCGCTCGAGGGCTACATCAACGACTACGGCATCGCGAACATGGCGAAGGTGCTGGCCGACGATCCAGACACCTCCGAGGCGGAGGCGCGGCGCTACCGCGAGGAGCACACCTACTACCTCAACCGGGCCCGCAACTACACCCACATGTTCGACCCGTCGGTGAGCTTCTTCCAGGGCCGTGCGACCGACGGCACGTGGAAGTCGACGCCCGCGGAGTACGACCCGCGGGTGTGGGGTCACGACCACGACTACACCGAGACGAACGGCTGGAACTTCGCGTTCCACGCGCCGCAGGACGGTCAGGGCCTGGCCAACCTGTACGGCGGGCGGGACGGGCTGGCCGCCAAGCTGGACGCGTTCTTCTCCACGCCGGAGACCGGCAAGTTCCCGGGGTCGTACGGCGGCATCATCCACGAGATCACCGAGGCGCGTGACGTGCGGATGGGGATGTGGGGCTTCTCCAACCAGGTGTCGCACCACATTCCGTGGATGTACCTCTACGCGGGTCAGCCGTGGAAGACGCAGGAGAAGGTGCGCGAGGTGCTGTCGCGGATGTACGTCGGCTCCGAGATCGGGCAGGGGTACGCCGGCGACGAGGACAACGGGGAGACGTCCGCGTGGTACCTGTTCGCCTCGCTCGGCCTCTACCCGCTGCAGATGGGCAGCGCGGACCTGGTGATCGGGTCGCCGCAGTTCACCAAGGCCACGGTGCACCTGGAGAACGGCGAGGACCTGGTGATCAATGCGCCGGACAACAGCCAGGAGAACGTCTACGTCCAGGGTGTTCAGGTGAACGGCGAGGACTGGTCCAAGACCTCGGTGCCGCACGCCCTGCTGGCCAAGGGTGGGACGATCGACTTCGCCATGGGGTCGGAGCCGTCTCGCTGGGGGACCGCGCCGAAGGACGCGCCGACGTCGATCACGTCGGGCTCGAAGGCACCCGCTCCGCTCGAGGACCGCACTCGCGCCGCGTCGGTGCAGACCAGCGCGGGCGACGGTGCGGCGCTGCGCGACGACACGTCGGGCACCGACTGGTCGTTCGACGGCGAGGCGGGTTGGGTGGAGTACCGCTTCACCCGGCCGCAGCGGCTGGAGGGCTTCTACACGCTGACCTCCGGGTCGGCCGGGTCGGCGCCGTCCGGGTGGGTGCTGAAGGGGTCCAACGACGGCACGACCTGGACGACGTTGGACTCGCGCGGTGGCGAGGTGTTCGAGTGGGGCGCGTACACCCGGCCCTTCGCCGTGGAGGTGCGCGATCGCTACAAGCGGTTCCGGCTGGAGCTGGTGGGCAGGCCGGGCGCGCCGTCGTCCCTGTCCGAGATCGAGCTGTTCGCCGCCGACTAGAACGGGGTTCGGTGTAATTCCACCCAGTGGCGGCAACCGCCCGCAGTTTTCTGGTACGGGGGCGCCCCGTTCCATACCTAGTGGTACGGGGGCGCCCCGTGCCAAACGGGGATTGGACCGAAGGCGCCCAGTGAGCGCACCGTGAGCGCGAGCCGGTGCACCGATGGCGTGGCAGGATCGGCGGATGGACCGCACTCGTCCCGTCTATGACGCCATTGCCGAGGTCTACGCGCTGCTCGACGACCCGACGACGATCTCGATCCGGCCCGACGTGCAGTTCTTCAGCGCGTTCGCGGACGAGCAGCCGCGACCCGTCGTCGAGCTCGGCATCGGCGGCGGCCGGGTCGGTCGCCACGCGCGACCCGACATCGGGGTCGACCAGTCACCGGAGCTGCTGGCCGTGGCGACGGCGCGGTGCCCGGGCCTGACCCCGGTCCTGGGCGACCTCACCGACTTCCGGCTACCCGAGCCGGCCTCGACGGCCTACGCCGCGGGTAACTGTTTCGAGACCACTGAAAACGACGAGCAGCTGCGGGCGATGTTCGCCGGCATCCGCAAGAACGTCGCGCTCGGCGGATTGTTCGCGTTCGACAGCTACGTCCCGCCGAACGAGCGGCTGGCCGAGAGCTTCCAGCGCACCCGAGTCGCCGCGGCCACCGCCGACCGGGTGGTGACCGAGGCGGTGCTGCCCGACCCGGAGCACTCCTTCCGGCAGATCTACTGCCTGGAGAAGCTCGGCACCGACGGGATGGTCGAGTCACGCCACTACCTCCCGCCGCTGCGGGTCCGCCTGCTCGACCCCGACGTCGTGATCGCCTCCCTGGAGGCGACCGGCTGGGAGGTCGAGAGCGCGTTCCGTGGCGGCTTCCCCGGGCACCCGCCGGTGCAGGGGCAGAACGTGTACGTGGCCCGGGCCGTGATGACTGCGTAGGGCTGGAAGAATGCCCGCCATGACGAAGGTCGCGGTACTCGGTGCGCACGGCAAGATGGGCGCCCAGGCGTGCACAGCGGTCGAGGCCGCGTCCGATCTCGAACTGGTCGCCAAGGTCGACCAGGGCGACACCATCGACGCGCTGGCCGAGTGCTTCGCCGACGTCGCGGTCGACTTCACCCATCCCGACGTGGTGATGAGCAACCTCGAGTACTGCATCGCCAACGGCATCCACGCGGTCGTCGGCACGACTGGCTTCGACGCCGACCGGCTGGCCAGGCTGCGGGCCTGGGTCGACGCGGCTGACGAGCCGGTCGGCGTACTCGTGGCACCGAACTTCTCCATCGGTGCGGTGTTGATGATGCGCTTCGCCGCGCTGGCCGCTCCGCACTACGAGTCGGTCGAGATCGTCGAGCTGCATCACCCGACCAAGGCCGACGCGCCGTCGGGCACGGCCCGACGTACCGCGGAGCTCGTCGCCGAGGCCCGACGGGCGGCCGGCAGCGCGCCGATGCCGGACGCGACGTCGCAGCAGCTGGCCGGTGCCCGCGGCGCCGACGTCGACGGGGTGCGCGTGCATGCCGTGCGTGCCCGCGGCCTGGTCGCCCACCAGGAGGTGCTGCTCGGCGGCGAGGGCGAGACGCTGACGCTGCGGCATGACTCGTTTGACCGGGTGTCGTTCATGCCGGGCGTGTTGCTGGGGGTGCGCAGCGTCGGTGGACACCCGGGATTGACCGTCGGCCTCGAGCAGTTCCTCGGCCTCGACTGACCATGCGGGCGCGCGTCGTCGTCGCCGTCCTGGTCGTAGTGCTGGCGCTCTACCTCGTCCTGGCCGCCTGGCGGGGCTGGCTGCTGGTCCGCGAGGGCGGTGTGGTCTCGGTGCTGCTGGGCGTGGGCATCCTGCTGCTGCCGCTGGTCGGCGCGTACGCCGGGTGGCGGGAGGTCCGGTTCGGCCTGGCCACCCAGCGGCTCGCCAAGGAGCTGGCCGCTGCGGGCCGCTGGCCGACCGAGGAGCTGCCGCTCGCCCCGTCGGGCCGCCCGCAGCGCGCCGCCGCCGATGCCCTTTTTGCCCATCGTCGGCGCGAGGTCGAGCAGGCGCCGGAGGACTGGCAGGGATGGTTCCGGCTCGGCCTGGCGTACGAGGACTCGCGCGACCGTCGACGGGCCCGCGAGTCGATGCGCCGCGCCATCGCCCTGCACGGGTGAGTCCACCCGGCGGGAGGCACCGGTCGGTCGGTCCGGGAGACAGCTAGAGCAGGCGCACCAGCGCGGCCGTGACGGCGGCCACTCCGACGACGACCAGGAACGGTGCCCGCAGCAGCAACGCGACCGCCCCGGCGGTGACACCGACGACGCGGGCGTCGAGCACCAGCGACGGGCCGTCGGCGAACGTCTGCACGCCGACCAGCGCCGCGAGCATCGCCGCCGGCAGTAGACCGGCGACCCGTTGGGCGGTCGGGTGGGCCAGCACCGACTCCGGTACGGACAGACCGGCCAGCTTGAGCAGGTAGCACCCGACGGCGGTGACCAGGATCGCGGTCCACATCAGCGCCGCCCCAGGGTCCCGGCGGCGACCGCTACCCCAGCGGCGGCCAGCACCGGCACCCCGGCGGGGACGACCGGGACCAGCAGCACGGCCACGCCCACCGCACCGAGGGCGGTCACCCGGCTGCGCCGAGTGGTCAGCTGCGGCCACAGCAGGGCGAGGAACGCCGCGGCCACGGCGGCGTCGAACCCGAAGTCGCGCGGGTCGCCGAGGGCCTGCCCGCCGAGCGCCCCGGCGAGGGTGGCGAGGTTCCACAGCACGAACACCGCGAGCCCGGTGGTGAAGAAGCCCAGCCGGGCGTGGGACTCGTCCTCGCGGTTGACCGCCATCGCGGTCGACTCGTCGATCACCACCTGTGCGCCCGCCAGTCGGTGGGCTCCGCGCAGGTTGAGCAGCGAGGCCAGGCGCAGTCCGTACAACGTGTTGCGGGACCCGAGCAGCAGCGCGGTCGCGGCACCGGCCAGCGGAGCACCGCCGGCGCCCACGACTCCGACGAAGGCGAACTGCGACGCTCCCGTGAAGACGAGCACGGACAGCGTGCAGGTCTGCAGCACGCTGAGCCCGGTCGCCACCCCGATGGCGCCGAAGGAGATGCCGTACGCGCCGGTCGCAATGCCAACCGCCAGCGAGTCGCGCACGATCGTACGCCGTACCTCAGTCACGACCGTGACATTAACAAAGGTACAAATAGCTCCTGACTAATTGTCAGGGCGTGGACCGGTCCCGGTGGCGCTCCCGGGCGACCCGATGCGGGTCGTGCGGGTCGTAGACCAGCAGCATCCCGGCGAGCAGGCCGAGGCACAGCCCGGCGACGACGGGGAGCAGGTTGACGGCCGGGGCGACGCAGACGCCGAGCAGCACGTCGGAGCAGGAGTACGTGGACTGTGCCGTGGCGAGGGAGGAGACCCACGCTCCCACCGCGGCCCCGGCCAGGCCGCCGACGAGGACGACCACCCAGCGATGCATCCTCGGCAATGGACCGAGCATCCCCGACCTCCCTCGAGCACCAGCCTGCTACCGGACAGACGTCCCGAGACTCACCAGCGTTGCATGCGCGTGGACGGCGGCACGGATTCTTTACCAAGAATTGTCGCGGTCAGCCCGGACCCCACTGCGGCGCGGACGGGTCGACCTGGGGAATGCGGGTGACCTTGTCCGGCGCGAGTACGGCGTAGATCTGCTGGATCCGCCCGCCGCGGACGGCGAAGGCGTACACCCCGATCGGCGGCTGTCGGTGCACCGGCTCGGGCACCCGCATGATGAAGCCGGGGTCGCCGTTGACCAGCGCGGGGTACAGCTGGCTGATCCCGGCGTAGCGCGTGCTGAGCCCAGACAGGAAGCGCGCGATCTCCGCGCTCCCGAGCAGCGGGCGCCCGGCCGCCGACACCTGGCCGGCGCCGTCGGAGAGCATCATCGCGTCGGCGGCGAGCAGGTCGGTCAACGCCGAGATGTCGCCCGCGGCGAGCGCGGCCGCGAGCTTGCCGAGCACGGCGTCGATCTCGGCGGCCGGAGCGCGAGGGGTGGGGTCGGCTGCGTCGACCTTCCGCCGACCCCGGGTCGCGTGCTGGCGGGCCGCGGCCGGGCTGCACCCGAGCACCTCGGCGACCTCGGCGAACGGCACCTCGAGTACGTCGTGCAGGACGACGGCGAGCCGCTGCTCCGGCGAGAGCGTGTCGAGG
The DNA here is from genome assembly GCA_050699035.1 of Nocardioidaceae bacterium. GTDB lineage: Bacteria > Actinomycetota > Actinomycetes > Propionibacteriales > Nocardioidaceae > WHTB01. The sequence continues at coordinate 21,721 of JBOHDE010000033.1, forward strand.
ACGACCAGGAACGCCAGCCGTACCGACTCGTCCTGCACCGCGAGGTCGACCGGGTCGTCGGGCCGGGTGCCCACCTCGCCGGGGAGTTGCACCAGGGGCTCCGGCAGCCAGGGGCCGGTGTAGACCTCGCGGCGGTGCTGCGCCGAGCGGAGCTGGTCGAGACACAGCCGGCTCACCACGGTGGTCAGCCAGGCGCGGGGCTCGTCCACGCCCGAGGCTCGGTCCGCCCACCGGGACCATGCCATCGAGACGGCGTCCTCCGCGTCAGCCCAGCTGCTGGTCAGCCGGTAGGCCACCGAGAGGAGGTAGCCGCGATGCCGTTCGAACTCGTCGGCGGCCTGGTCCAGCGTCTCGACGGTCATCGTGCTCAGTCCTCGCGCAGGTCGGTGTGCAGCCGGACCTGCTTGACGGTGACCGACCCGTCGCCGGTGAGGTCGAGCTCGCGGTGCGCACCGTCCGGCGCCCAGCCGGCGGCCTCGAGGAAGGTCCGCAGCGCGTCGTCGGTGCTGGTGAGCCAGCAGGTGGCGCGCTCGAACCTGTCCGCGCGCAGCGTGTCGGCGCAGGCGGTGATGAGCCGTGACCCGTGGCCCTGGCCGAGCCGGTCGTGGTCGACCACGATCTCGGCCACCTGGCCGTCCTTGCCCGGGTCGGCGTCCGGGTCGTCGGCGGGCGCCGTCAGCGCGAACCCGACGACGGTCGCGCGGTCCAGGGCGACCAGGGCCCGATGCCGGGCGTCGGCCGGCTTGCTGATCGCCTGCTCCCACTGCGCGGCGAACGCCGCCTCGTCGAGGCCGTCCAGCACCTCGGCCGGCAGCAGGTCGGCGTACCCGCGGCGCCAGCCGTGCACCTGCACCCGGGCGATCTCGACGGCGTCGGCCGCCCAGGCGACGCGCACGCTGACGTCAGCAGTGGGTTGGCTCATGCCCGCCAGCGTATTTCAGCCGCTCCCGACGTCAGTACGCTGACCTCGACTCGTTCCCTTCTCGATTGGCCTCACTGGATGACCGTCGGCGTCGACCTGGACCGGAGCGTGGCTGACACCATCCACCTCGAGAGCCTGCCCGGCGTCGTGGACCGGCTGATCCAGCAGTGTCACGACATCGGTGCGCCCGCGATGACCGCGATCAAGCGGGTCGGCGACTCGGTGCTGATGGAGTACCACGGTCCGCTGCGATTGGTGGCCGGGCTCAGGACGTACTCGGCCTTGTCGGTGGTGTTGAGCGAGTACGAGCGCGACCGCGACGCTGGCTACACCGGCGCGGTCGACCGAC
>JBOHDE010000033.1:23001-23694 GCA_050699035.1 Nocardioidaceae bacterium
ACCGACTCCGTCGGTCGGTCGCCACTGGTGTGCTCAGCGCGCTGACCGGCGTCGAGGGTCGGCTGGGATTCCGGATCGACCCGCTGCGGGACAGGTGGACGTTGCGCGACCGGGTCGTCGAAGGTCTGTCATGGCAGAACGACCCCAGTGGCTGGCAGGTCAACCTCACCCGGTCCGGCGGTCTGCTGGTCGGTCAGGTCGGCCCACTGCACCGCTCCAGCCGGTTCCCCGCGATGCGCCGCCTCCCGGCGTCCACCAACCCGCTGATCGCTGCAGACCTCGCGCACCTGCTCCAACCGCGCCCCGGACATGTGGTCTACGACCCGTTCTGCGGCTCGGGCACGCTGCTGGTCGAGGTCCACGCGCTCGACTCCGCGCTGACGCTGCTGGGCAGCGACCGCGCCGCCGCTGCGCTCGTCGCGGCCGCCGCCAACCGGCACCTGTTCCCGCCCGGGCGGCTGCTGCGTGCCGACGCGGTCAGGCTGCCGGTCGCGACCGACTCGGTGGATCGCGTCATCTCGAACATCCCGTTCGGCAAGCGGGTCGGCTCGCACGCCGGCAACCTCGAGCTGTACCCGGGGTTCCTGGGCGAGCTCAACCGGGTGCTGCGAGCCGATGGCCGTGCCGTGCTGCTCACCGAGGACAAGACCCTGTTCCGGCGGTCCGTGCAGGCCACGCCCGAGCTCCACATCG
>JBOHDE010000034.1:0-23513 GCA_050699035.1 Nocardioidaceae bacterium
GCCGAGCATCGCGACGACGTGACCTTCCTCGGCCAGGTCGACGACGTCACCCGGTCCGAGCTGCTCGCGTCGTCGGAGCTGTTCGTAGCACCGCAGACCGGCGGGGAGAGCTTCGGGATCGTGCTGGTCGAGGCGATGGCGGCGGGTGCGCCGGTGCTCGCCAGCGACCTCCCGGCGTTCCGTGCCGTGCTCGAGGGTGGGCGTCTGGGGTCGACGTACCCGGTCGGTGACGCCGACGCGCTGGCCCACTCGGCGGCGGACCTGCTCGGCGACGACCGCCGACGGCTAGGGCTCCGGCGCGCGGCGACCGAGGCGGCGCGACAGTATGACTGGCCGCTGCTCACTCGCGACATCGTCCGGGTGTACGAGACGGTGCGCCGGACCGCCGCCGGCCGGGTCGGGGAGGATGCCTGATGGAGTGGCTGCTGCCGTTCGTCGGGCCGGCGCTTGTGCTGGGCGCGCTGCTGTTGAGCTGGATGGCCGGCCGGCTCGACCGCCTGCACCACCGGGTCGAGAAGGCCAGCGCTGTGCTCGACGCGGCGCTGTTCCACCGGTCCGGGACGGTGGTCGAGATCGCGTCGGCCAAGATCTTGGACCCGGCGGCGTCACTGCTCCTGCTCGACGCCGCGCATCGGGCCCGGGCGAGCACCGACGAGGAGCGCGAACCCGCCGAGTCCGACCTCAGCCGGGCCCTGCTGGCCGCCCTCGCCGACGCCGACCAAGTGCGCCGGCTGCGGGCCGACCCGAGCCACGGGGTGCTGATCGAGGAGCTGAGTGACGCCTGCCGCACGGTGGAGCTGTCGCGCCGGTTCCACAACGACGTGGCCGCTGCGGCGCGGGAGCTGCACGGCCGGGTGCTGGTCCGCTGGTTCCGGTTGAGCGGACACGCGGCACCGCCTCGGATGGTCGAGCTCGACGACTCCTGGCCGCCTGCCCTGGCTTGACGGCAGTAGTGGGCGGCCCGGCGTGCCGGCCTGCCCGGCGTGCAAAATTGCCCAATTGGGCGAAGTTCCACCTCGAACCCGCGGGGACCGGGTTGTCATGTCGCAGGACATCACACCGCGGGGACCGGGTCGAAGAATGCCCAATTGGGCAATCTTCTACGCACTGTCGACCACGACATACGCGCAACCTCGGCGCGAAGACTCTCGACATTCGCGCAACCTCGGCGCGAAGACTCTCGACATTCGCGCAACCTCGGCGCGGGCTGTGGCCGAGTCGGGGCGGGTCACCGGTGGGCCGTACGATGGGACTGTCCCGAGAACCCAGCCCGCACCGACTCTGCAGAGGTTGAACGTGTCCGCTCCCGAGCCCACTCCCCACACCGGCACCGGCCGCGTCAAGCGCGGCATGGCCGAGATGCTCAAGGGTGGCGTCATCATGGACGTCGTCACCGCCGAGCAGGCCAAGATCGCCGAGGACGCCGGAGCGGTCGCCGTGATGGCGCTCGAGCGAGTGCCGGCCGACATCCGGTCGCAGGGCGGCGTGGCCCGGATGAGCGATCCCGACCTGATCGACGGCATCATCTCCGCGGTCTCGGTGCCGGTGATGGCGAAGGCGCGGATCGGGCACTTCGTCGAGGCCCAGCTGCTGCAGTCGCTCGGCGTCGACTACATCGACGAGTCGGAGGTGCTGACGCCGGCCGACTACGCCAACCACATCGACAAGTGGCAGTTCACCGTGCCGTTCGTCTGCGGCGCCACCAACCTGGGTGAGGCGCTCCGCCGGATCACCGAGGGCGCCGCGATGATCCGCTCCAAGGGCGAGGCCGGCACCGGCGACGTCTCCAACGCCACCAAGCACATGCGCAAGATCGGTGGCGAGATCCGCCGGCTGCAGTCGATCAGCGAGGACGAGCTGTTCGTCGCCGCCAAGGAGCTGCAGGCGCCGTACGAGCTGGTGGCCGAGGTGGCCGCGGCCGGCAAGCTCCCGGTCGTGCTGTTCACCGCGGGCGGCATCGCGACCCCTGCCGACGCGGCGATGATGATGCAGCTCGGCGCCGAGGGCGTGTTCGTCGGCTCGGGCATCTTCAAGTCCGGCGACCCGGCCAAGCGGGCCGCCGCCATCGTCAAGGCCACGACGTTCCACGACGACCCGGATGTGATCGCGAAGGTCTCCCGCGGCCTCGGCGACGCCATGGTCGGAATCAACGTCGACGACATCCCCGAGCCACACCGGCTGGCCGAGCGCGGCTGGTGAGGCGGGTGCGGCTGAGCAGGTCGAGCGAAGCGGTCGACCCGGCCGAACGGGTACGTGACTTCGCCCGCGCCCAGGTGCGGGCCGGGCTGCTCGACGAGCAGGCGGTGCTCGACGAGGTGACCCGAGCCGCGGCCGACGAGCTCGCCGGCGACTCGCCCGACTTCGCCGCCGAGGCGGTGCGCGCGGCCCGCACCGAGCTGGCCGTCGACGAGGCCGACTGGCCGGAGACCACCGACTACGACCGGCTGCAGGCGGTGTTCGCCGAGCTCGAGAGCCGTGACGTTGCCGTACTCCAGGGCGTCGACGACCACTGGACCGCCAAGGGTGAGCTGGAGCGGCGAGACGACGCGGGGGAGCGGCTGACCGGCATCGCATGGTTCACGGCGCCCGACGTCTGGCACGCCATCGACCACGGCATGCTCGAGGTCAACCTGTGGCACGGCGACACCGCCAACGTCGCACCCGGCGACGAGCTGCTGGACTCCACCCTGGAGCGGTTCGAGGCGCACGGCCTCCGCGCGCACTTCGACGAAGGACGCATCGAGGTCACCGCTCATTGGTTACGCCGAGTAGCAACCGCCTGACGAGACTTCCGAGGCGCTGTCTTCAGAACTCGCAGACGACGCCGTCGTCGTCGCGGTCGTCGTACCAGTCGTACTCGGGATCGGTTCCCCTGACGTACTCGCCATACCCCGCGTCGTTGGCCTCTCCGCAGGTGGAGAAGCGCGGGTCAGTCCCGCCACCCCTGTTGTTGGGTGAATCGGCGAAGGTCTGGACCTCCGCCGCCTCCTTGGCCGCGCGGACTCGAGCGTCTGCACGCTTCCGCTCCGCCGCGACCGCGGCAGCCACTGCTCGACGCTGCGCCCACGTGGCGGACTTTGCGGCGGCCGCGGCAGCTGACCGCGCCTCCGCCTCCACGGCGGCCAGCTGTTCCTCGCCGCTCTTGCGGACCTGGTCGAGCTCGTCCTGACTATGAACGCGGGCCGTCTCCTGTTGCCGCGCCGCCTCCTCCTCGACGCGTGCAACCTCGTTTTCGATCAGGGCTTGGACCTTGGGGTCATCCGCGGTGGGCGGTGAGTCTCCCGAGGCGGCGACGCCGATGCCGGCGCCGAAGGCGAGTCCGGTGATCAGTCCGACGCCGGCGCTCACCAGCGCGATGGCGGGTGTCGAGAACCGAGCCCGCCACGGCGGGCGCGATGGCGGCGGTGGGGGTACAGGCGGCACGTGGGTGTCAGGCATGGTGGCTCCGACGAGGGACTACGGTGCGAATCCATCTGAGCACGGACCGGACTCACTGTCCGGAGAAGCCGAGATTCTTTGCGTGGGGCGTCGATGGGTCAGTGCGGGCGGCGGTGATGGCGGTTCCTACGATGGACGAGTGACGACTTCCCCCACGATCGGCGTGCTCGCGCTGCAAGGTGACGTGCGCGAGCACATCGCGATGCTGCACGCCGCGGGAGCCGAGGCCGTAACCGTGCGCCGCGAGCGAGAGCTGGCCGCGGTGGACGGGATCGTCGTGCCCGGCGGGGAGTCGACGACCATGCACAAGCTCGCGGTCGCGTTCGAGATCTTCGAGCCGCTTCGCGACCGGATCCGCGGCGGGCTCCCGGCGCTGGGCACCTGTGCCGGGATGATCATGCTCGCGGACCGGATCGAGCGCGGCATCGAGGGACAGGAGACCATCGGCGGGATCGACGTGACGGTGCGACGGAACGCGTTCGGGCGGCAGGTCGACTCCTTCGAGGCCGACGTCGACTTCGTGCCGTTCCACGACTACTTCCACGCGGTGTTCATCCGGGCCCCGTGGGTCGAGAAGGTCGGCGACGGGGTGGACATCCTCGCCCGGGTAGCTTCGGGCGACGCCGCGGGTAGGATCGTCGCGGTTCAGCAGGGGCACCTGCTCGCGACGTCGTTCCACCCCGAGATCACCGGCGACGACCGTGTACACCGCCACTTCGTGGATCTCGTAAGGAACTAGGAGGACCTGCATGTCCGGCCACTCCAAGTGGGCGACTACCAAGCACAAGAAGGCGGTCATCGACGCGCGGCGCGGCAAGCTGTTCGCGAAGCTGATCAAGAACGTCGAGGTCGCGGCGCGCACCGGCGGCGGCGACCCAGCCGGCAACCCGACGCTCTACGACGCAATCCAGAAGGCGAAGAAGACGTCGGTCCCCAACGACAACATCGACCGCGCCGTCAAGCGGGGCGCCGGGCTCGAGGCCGGCGGAGCCGACTGGCAGACGATCATGTACGAGGGATACGCACCCGGCGGCGTTGCGCTGCTGATCGAGTGCCTGACCGACAACCGCAACCGCGCCGCCGGCGAGGTGCGTACGGCGATGAGCCGCAGCGGCGGGTCGATGGCCGAGCCGGGCTCCGTCTCGTACCTCTTCAACCGCAAGGGCGTCGTCGTCCTCCCCAAGGAGCAGGAGTCCGTCGAGCTGACCGAGGACGCCCTGGTCGACGCGGTGCTCGAAGCCGGCGCGGAGGAGGTCAACGATCTCGGCGAGAGCTTCGAGGTGATCTCCGAGCCGACCGACCTGGTGGCCGTACGTACGGCGGTCCAGGCCTGCGGGCTCGACTACGAGTCGGCGGAAGCGTCGTTCGTACCCACGATGCAGGTCGAGATCGACGCCGACGTCGCCGGCCGGGTGTTCCGGCTGATCGACGCGCTCGAGGACTCCGACGACGTCCAGAACGTGTTCAGCAACTTCGACGTCTCTGACGAGGTGCTCGCCCAGCTCGGCTGACCCACGGGTCGTCGGCGTGTCAGGTCGGGACGGACAGACCCAGCGGCTAGGGTGTCGAACACCTGTTCGTTGGGAGGTTTTCGGATGCGGGTGCTCGGCGTCGACCCCGGGCTGACGCGATGCGGTCTCGGCGTCGTCCAGGGCCAGGTCGGCCGTCCGCTGGTGATGGTCGACGTCGGCGTCGTCCGCACGCCCGCCGACCAGCCGGTCGCGCAGCGCCTGGTGAGCATCGAGGCGTCGATCGAGCGTTGGCTCGACGTGCACCAGCCGGACGCCGTCGCCGTCGAGCGGGTGTTCAGCCAGCACAACGTCAGCACCGTGATGGGCACGGCCCAGGCCAGCGCCGTCGCGATGGTCGCCGCCGCCCGACGCGGCATCCCGGTCGCCCTGCACACACCCAGCGAGGTGAAGGCGGCGGTGACCGGCAACGGCCGCGCCGACAAGGCTCAGATCGCGACGATGGTCACCCGGCTGCTCAAGCTGAGCGAGCGACCGACCCCCGCCGACGCCGCCGACGCGCTCGCGCTGGCCATCTGCCACGTCTGGCGCGGCGCCGCCAGCACCCGCTTGGAGGCCGCCGTCGCGCAGGCCGGAAGGAGTCGTCGATGATCGCGTTCGTCCGGGGCCGGGTCGCCGCTGTCGGGATCGACTCGGCGGTGATCGAGGTCGGCGGTGTCGGCATGCAGGTGATGTGCACGCCGGGCACGCTGGCCGAGCTCCGGACCGGCGACCAGGCCCAACTGGCGACGTCGATGGTCGTACGCGAGGACTCGCTGACGTTGTTCGGTTTCGCGGACGAGGACGAACGGTCACTGTTCGAGCTGGTGCAGACCGCCAGCGGCGTCGGCCCCAAGCTGGCCCAGGCGATGCTCGCCGTGCACGGCCCCGACGAGCTCCGGCGTGCCGTCACCACTGAGGACCTGGTGGCGCTGACCAAGGTGCCGGGCATCGGCCGCAAGGGTGCCCAGCGGATCGTGCTCGAGCTCAAGGACCGGATCGGCGCTCCGACCGGTGCGACCGGCACCCCGGCCGTCGGGAGTCGGTCGGCGGCCGGCGGTTGGCGTGACCAGGTGCACGGCGCCCTGCTCGGGCTCGGCTGGTCGGCCCGGGAAGCGGAGTTGGCGGTCGACGCGGTCGCCGACGAGGCGGGCGACCAGCCAGACGTGCCCACCCTGTTGCGCTCCGCCCTGCGCACCCTGTCGAAGGCCTGACGTCGATGACCGACCCCACTCCGTACGACGAGGACCTGCAGGTCGGCCGGGCGCTGGTCACCGCCGAGGCCGACGGCGACGAGCGGGCCGTCGAGGCGGCGCTGCGTCCGCGCACGCTCGACGAGGTGATCGGTCAGCAGCGGGTACGCGACCAGCTCTCGCTGATGCTGGAGGCCGCCCGTGGCCGCAGCCGTACCCCCGACCACGTCCTGCTCTCCGGACCGCCCGGTCTCGGCAAGACCACGCTGGCGATGATCATCGCCAGCGAGATGTCGGTGCCGTTGCGGGTGACCAGCGGCCCGGCGATCCAGCACGCCGGCGACCTCGCGGCGATCCTGTCCGGGCTGAGCGAGGGCGACGTGCTGTTCCTCGACGAGATCCACCGGATGTCGCGGCCCGCCGAGGAGATGCTGTACATGGCGATGGAGGACTTCCGCGTCGACGTGATCGTCGGCAAGGGGCCCGGCGCCACCGCGATCCCGCTGGAGATCCCGCCGTTCACCCTGGTCGGTGCGACGACGCGGGCCGGGCTGCTGCCGAGCCCGCTGCGCGACCGCTTCGGGTTCACCGCCCACCTCGAGTTCTACGAGACGGCCGAGCTGGAGCAGATCGTGCATCGGTCGGCTCGGTTGCTCGACGTTCCCGTGGCCGACGCGGGTGCCGCCGAGATCGCGTCCCGGTCGCGTGGCACGCCGCGGATCGCCAACCGGCTGCTGCGCCGGGTCCGCGACTTCGCCCAGGTGCGGGCCAACGGCGTGGTCAACATCCACGTCGCCCGGTCGGCCCTGGAGCTGTACGAGGTGGACGAGTCCGGACTCGATCGACTCGACCGGGCCGTGCTCGACGCGCTGTGCCGCCGGTTCGGTGGCGGGCCGGTCGGGCTCGGCACGCTCGCGGTCGCGGTCGGCGAGGAGCGGGAGACGGTCGAGGAGGTGGCCGAGCCGTTCCTGGTGCGGCGCGGACTGCTGGCGCGCACCCCGCGTGGCCGCGTCGCCACGCCGGCCGCCTGGCACCATCTGGGTCTCGGCGTGCCCGACACCGCGATGTTCGGTGACACCCCGTCGCTGTTCGACGACTAGCGCGGGCGCGGCACGACCGGAACGATCGACTGGCGCGTTCCGTAGGGACAAATCGGACGCCGGGCCTACGCAACGCGCCAGTCGATGAAGGTGCGCCCACGCCGATTGGCGGGCGCGGACCTGCTCGCGCTGGTCGACGACGGCGGGGCATACCCTAGACTCCGCGATGGCCGCGCCGACGGTCCTCCGACGCCAACCTGCAAGGAGCTTCACCCGTGGATGCGCTCGTTCAAATCCTTCCACTGATCCTCATCGTGGTCGTGTTCTGGTTCCTCATCGTGCGACCGGCTCGGAAGAAGCAGCAGGCGCTGAGCCACCTGCGCTCCAGCGTCGACATCGGCGACACCGTGCTGCTGGGCAGCGGGATCTATGGCGAGGTGGAGACTGTGACCGACGACGGGCTGCGCGTGGAGATCGCGCCGGGCGTCGTCGTACGTGTGCACCGTGACGCCGTGGTGTCGATCGAGAAGCCCGCCGACACCGCCGACGAGACGACCGACGAGAGCGAGCCGCCCGCCACGCACCAGGAGGGCTGAGGTGCCCAAGCGGTCCACCCGCACCCTGCTCGTCCTCGGGCTGGTGCTGGTCGCGATGTTCGGGGGCGTCGCCGCCGCCGGTGACTGGAAGCCGGGCCTCGGCCTCGACCTGCAGGGCGGCACCCGGCTCACCCTGCAGGCGCAGACCACCGACGGGTCGGGCGAGGTCACGCCCGAGAAGATGGACGAGGCCGTCGACATCATCCGGCAGCGGGTCGACGGCACCGGTGTCGCCGAGTCGGAGGTGTCTACCCAGGGCAACGACACCATCGTGGTGGAGGTGCCGGGCGAGGAGCGCGGCGGGCTCGCCGAGCAGGTGGGCCAGACCGCGCAGCTGCGGTTCCGGCTGGTAGTCGGGCAGCCGCTGCCCGGCACGCCACAGCCGCCGCCCAGTGCGGCACCCAGCGCGACACCGTCGGGGGAGCCGTCCGCGACCCCGTCGGGCACCCCGAAACCCACGACCACGCCGAAACCCACGACCACGCCGAAACCCACGACGACTCCGTCCTCGGCCAACCGGCCGGCACCCGCCTGGGCCCAATCGATGGCCCAGTCCGTGACCCAGTCCATGACCCAGTCGACGACCACGCCGTCACCGAAGCCGTCGGCGTCACCGTCTGGGTCACCGTCCGCATCGCCGTCAGGCTCACCGTCACCGACGCCGGGCAAGGAGCTGACCGGCGCCGCCCTGCTGGATTGGCAGCCCCCGGCCGAGCTCAGCAAGCAGCTGCAGGACTACACCTGCCCGGAGCCGGGCAAGGGCGACGACAAGCTCGTCGACGACCCGAAGAAGGGCCTGGTCACCTGCGACGACAGCGGGCTCAAGTACCTGCTGTCACCGGCGATCATCGAGGGCACGCAGCTCAACGACGCGTCGTCCGGAGTCCCGCAGGGCGGCACCGAGTACGTCGTCGACCTCGACTTCGACGGCACCGCCACCGACGTGTTCGCCGCCGTGACCGAGGGCATCAACGGCACCGGCCGGCAGTTCGCGATCGTGCTCGACGGGCGGGTGCTGACCGCACCGACGGTGAGCAACGGCGCGATCCGCAACGGCCAGGCCCAGATCAGCGGCAACTTCGACGAGCAGTCGTCGCGGGCGTTGGCCAACTCGCTCAAGTACGGCGCCCTGCCGCTCAGCTTCGAGATCCAGGGCGTGTCTGTCGAAGGGCCCGAGCTGGCCGACGACGCGCTCGGCGCGGGGGTGCTCGCCGGGATCATCGGCCTCGGCCTGGTCATCGTCTACTGCCTGCTGTACTACCGCGCCCTCGGCCTGGTCATGGTGGCCTCACTGCTCGTCGCCGCCGGCGGCACGTACGCCTCGGTGCTGCTGCTCAGCGAGACGATGGGATTCACCCTGACGCTGCCGGGCATCGCCGGCCTGATTGTCGCGGTCGGCATCACCGCCGACTCGTTCATCGTGTTCTTCGAGCGGCTGCGCGACGAGGTGCGGGACGGCCGGAGCCTGCGCGCAGCCGTCGAGAGCGGCTGGTCGCGCGCCCGGCTGACGATCCTCGCCGCCGACACGGTGACGTTCATGGCCGCACTGATCCTGTACATCTTCGCGATCGGGGCGGTGAAGGGCTTCGCGTTCGCGCTCGGCCTCACCACGCTGATCGACGTGTTCGTGGTGTTCTTCTTCACCAAGCCGCTGGTGACGCTGCTGGCCCGCACCCGGTTCTTCGGCCGCGGTCACCGGCTGTCCGGGCTCGACACTCGACACCTCGGGGTCGACCGGTTGCCCGGGGCCGTCGCGACGTCTCGCCGCACCGCACGAGAGGGGGCCTGATGTCTCGGCTGGGCAGGCTCGGAGGTCACCTCTACAGCGGTGAGGTCTCGGTCGACTTCGTCGGCCGTCGGCGGCTTTGGTACGTCATCTCGGGGCTGGTCGTGGTGGTGGCGATCGCTGCGCTGTTCCTGAAGCCGCTTAACTTCGGCATCGAGTTCGAGGGCGGCGTGGAGTTCCGGGCCAAGGTGCCGGCCTCGATGGCCGATCCGGTCCCGGAGCTGCAGAGCGCGGTCGCCGACACCGGGCTCGAGGACGACCCGCTGGTGGTCACCTCCGGCGATGACGGCGTGCGGATCCAGACCGAGTCGCTGTCGGCGGCCGAGATCGAGACGCTGACGAGCGCGGTCGAGAAGGCCGGTGCGTCCGACGTCAGCTCGGACTTCGTCGGCCCGTCGTGGGGCAAGGCGATCGCCCAGCGGGCGCTGATCGGCCTGGCCGTGTTCCTCGTCCTGGTCGTGCTGTTCATCGGTTTCTACTTCCGTGAGTGGAAGATGTCGCTCGCGGCGCTGGTCGCGCTCGCGCACGACGTCGTGATCACGGTCGGCGTCTACGCGTTGACCGGGTTCGAGGTGACGCCGGCGACGGTGACCGGTCTGCTGACGATCCTCGGCTACTCGCTGTACGACACCGTCGTGGTGTTCGACAAGGTCCGTGAGAACACCCGCGGGATGGCCTCCAACTCCCGGCGCACGTACGCGGAGAGCGCCAACCTTGCGGTCAACCAGACGCTGGTGCGGTCGATCAACACCACGGTGGCGGCGCTGCTGCCGGTGGCGGCGATCCTCTATGTCGGCGTGTTCCAGCTCGGCTCCGGCCCGTTGAAGGACCTCGCCCTGGCGCTGTTCGTCGGGATGGCGGCCGGCGCGTACTCGTCGATCTTCATCGCGACGCCGCTGCTGGTGCAGCTCAAGGAGCGTGAGCCCGCGATCCGCCAGCAGATTCGGCGCGTCGCGGCCCGCCGGGGCGAGGCGCCGCCGCCGATGGTCGGCGAGCCCGCGCCGGCCGAGCTCGGCCGGTCGCGGCCGCAGCGGCAACGGCCGATGGGCCAGCAGACCGGCCGACGGAGCCAGCCGCAACGCACGTCACGGTCGCAACGCTCGAAGGGCAGGCGATGACGTCCTGGCAGTCGCTGATCCGCGACGTCCCCGACTTCCCCAAGCCGGGCGTGGTGTTCAAGGACATCACCCCGCTGCTGGCCGACCCGGCCGCCTTCGGCGATGTCGTGTCGGCGCTGGCGGCCAGCGGGCGGGACGAGTCCGGCGCGACGCGGGTCGACGCCGTCGCGGGGATCGAGGCGCGCGGGTTCATCCTGGCGGCGCCGGTCGCGTTGGCGCTGGGCGTGGGCTTCGTGCCCGTACGCAAGGAGGGCAAGCTGCCCGCCGCGACGCATGCGGTGTCGTTCACGCTGGAGTACGCCGAGGCGACGGTCGAGGTGCACCAGGACGCGTTCGCGCCGGGCGCCCGGGTGCTCGTCGTCGACGACGTGCTCGCCACCGGCGGCACGGTCGCGGCCACCGTCGAGCTGGTACGAGCCTGCGGAGCAGACGTCACTGCGGTCGCCGTGCTGATGGAGCTCGGGTTCCTGGGCGGCCGCGAGCAGATCGCGTCGGCGCTGGACGGCATCTCGCTGACCGCGCTCAGCCGGGTCTGACCGATTGGCCGTCCCGCGTAGACTGGGCGCTCGCGTAGGACAGGAGAGTGTGTGGCCGAAGACCAGGTGACCGAGACCGCCCCCGAGCGGGCGCCGGCGAGTGACACCGGCTCCGCCCGGCTGCGCACCCGCGCCCGCCTCGCGCGGCTCGGTGGTCGCCAGCCCGCGGTCGACCCGGTGCTCGAGCCGCTGTTCCGGATCCTGCGCGGCACCCATCCGAAGGCCGACCTCGGCATCGTCCAACGGGCCTACGACACGGCCGAGCGCCACCACGCCACGCAGGCGCGCAAGAGCGGCGACCCGTACATCACCCATCCCCTTGCGGTCTCGTCGATCCTGGCCGAGCTGGGCATGACGCCGGCTACCCTGTGCGCCGCGTTGCTGCACGACACCGTCGAGGACACGCCGTACACCCTGGACGCGCTGCGCACCGACTTCGGTGACGAGATCGCGCTGCTCGTCGACGGCGTGACCAAGCTCGACAAGGTCAAGTACGGCGACACGGCGCAGTCGGAGACCATCCGCAAGATGGTCGTCGCGATGAGCAAGGACATCCGGGTCCTCGTCATCAAGCTCGCCGACCGGCTGCACAACATGCGCACGCTGCGCTACCTCAAGCAGGAGAAGCAGGAGCGGGTCGCCCGGGAGACACTGGACATCTACGCCCCGCTGGCGCACCGGCTCGGCATGAACACCATCAAGTGGGAGCTCGAGGACCTGGCGTTCGCGACCCTGCACCCGAAGGTGTACGACGAGATCGTCCGGCTGGTGGCCGAGCGAGCGCCGTCGCGCGACGAGTTCCTGGCCAAGGTGACGGCCCAGGTGCAGGCCGACCTGAACAAGTCCAAGATCAAGGCCACCGTCACCGGCCGGCCGAAGCACTACTACTCGATCTACCAGAAGATGATCGTGCGGGGTCGCGACTTCGCCGACATCTACGACCTGGTCGGCATCCGGGTGCTGGTCGAGTCAGTCCGCGACTGCTACGCCGTGCTCGGCGTGATGCATGCCCGGTGGAACCCGCTGCCCGGTCGGTTCAAGGACTTCGTGGCGCTGCCGAAGTTCAACATGTACCAGTCGCTGCACACCACCGTGATCGGGCCCGAGGGCAAGCCGGTCGAGATGCAGATCCGCACGTTCGGGATGCACCGGCGGGCAGAGTACGGCATCGCCGCGCACTGGAAGTACAAGGAGGAGGTGCACGCAGGCGTCGACACCGACCGACCGCTGGACGGTGCCCGGGCCGACGCGGCCGCCGGCGGCGGCGACATGGCCTGGCTGCGCCAGCTGCTCGACTGGCAGAAGGAGACCGAGGACCCGGGGGAGTTCCTCGAGTCGCTGCGGTTCGAGATCAACTCCGCCGAGGTGTACGTCTTCACGCCGCGCGGAGACGTGATCGCACTCCCGACCGGCGCGACGCCGATCGACTTCGCGTACTCCGTGCACACCGAGGTGGGGCATACCACCATCGGCGCCCGGGTCAACGGCCGGCTGGTGCCGTTGGAGAGCACGCTCGACAACGGCGACGTGGTCGAGGTGTTCACCTCGAAGGCGCCGGGAGCGGGGCCGTCGCGGGACTGGCTGACGTTCGTCAAGAGCGCCCGCGCGCGCAACAAGATCAAGCACTGGTTCACCAAGGAGCGGCGCGAGGAGGCGATCGAGCGGGGCAAGGACGCCATCTCCAAGCAGATGCGCAAGGAGGGGCTGCCGCTGCAACGGCTGCTGACCCACGACTCGCTGACCGCGGTGGCGCGTGACCTGCGGCAGCCGGACGTGTCCGCGCTGTACGCCGCGGTCGGCGAGGCCAACGTCAGTGCGCAAGCGGTCGCCCGCCGGATCATTGACCTGTACGGCGGGGCCGACGGCGCCGAGGAGGACATGGCCGAGGCCGTCCGCCTCCCCACCGAGCGCGAGCGGCGCAAGAAGTCGCCGCGCGCCGATGCCGGCGTGATCGTCCGCGGCGTCTCCGACGTCTGGACCAAGCTGGCGAAGTGCTGCACCCCGGTGCCGGGCGACCAGATCCTGGGCTTCGTGACCCGGGGCGCGGGGGTGTCCGTACACCGCGCCGACTGTCCGAACGCGAAGGCGCTGACGCGGCAGCAGGAGCGGGTCGTCGACGTCGACTGGGCGCCGACCGCGCAGAGCATGTTCCTGGTGGCGATCCAGGTCGAGGCCCTGGACCGGGCCCGGTTGCTGTCCGACGTGACCCGGGTGCTGTCCGACGTGCACGTCAACATCTTGTCGGCGTCGGTGGCGACCACCCGTGACCGGGTCGCCAAGAGCAGGTTCACCTTCGAGATGGGCGATCCGAAGCACCTCGGCCACGTCCTGAAGGCTGTCCGCAACGTCGAGGGCGTGTTCGACGCCTACCGCATCACCCAGTAGGGCTGGGCGCATGGCGCGTCGCCGGAGCAGCCTCTTCGGGGTCGCGCTGCTCGTCTCGCTGGTCGAGTCGGCGGTCGTCCTGCACGTGTGGGTCACCTGTGACATCGGCGGCATCAACGCCACCGTCAGCCTGCTCAGCGTCGTGCTGTTCGGCTTCCCGGCGCTGCTCGTCGCCCATCTGGTCGTCCTCGGCCTGGTGCGCTGGGTCGCCGGCCGGAAGCGCCGGCGGTCGCTCGGCGTCCTCCTGGTCCAGACGCTGCTGGTCCTGGCCGGCGCGTTCGTCGTGCTGACCGTCGTGGCGACACCGGACGAGCCGAGCCGGACCTGCGCTGACGGTGTCCCCGCGTGGTGGCCGGAGTGGCTCCCGCACCAGTCCCACGGCGCCTAGTGGTCCTTCGTTGATGGACGTATCTTGGCAACTACGGCGTGGGCACCGGCGCGGGCGACTTCACGACTTGGATCACCGGCAGCCGTGAGGGCCGCGCAGCACAAACCAACCACGATGGAGCGGGCCAGTCGGCGTCTATTCGGAGGGCTGCGATGACGGAAATTCAGAAGTACCTCGCGGAAGAGGTTGCGGAGGACCACTCCGACAAGATCATTTCGCGCCGCGAGGCAATGCGGCGCCTCGGGCTCCTCGGGCTGAGCGCCTCGGCGGCGGCGGCGCTGCTAGCGGGCGCCGAGAGCGCACCTGCGTCAGCCGCCGGCCATGGTCGAACGGGGATTTCCGAAACCGCGCCCGCGGCCGGGCACGGTCGCAGGCGCGGTTCCGAGACCGCATGGGCGCCCGTCGCGCCCCAGTCGATCACGTTCGCGGGACCTCGTGGGACGCTGCTAGCTGCCTGGGCGCCAGCCGAAAACGCGCGCGGCGGTGTGCTCGTGATCCATGAGAACCGCGGCTTGACCGAGCACATCCGTCTCGTCGCCGGCCGACTTGCCGCCAGCGGTTACTCCGCGCTTGCACTCGACCTCCTGTCCGAGGAGGGCGGCACCGACGCGTTCCCGGGCGAGGCTGAGGTGGCGGCGGCGCTCGCGCAGATCCCGCCCGAGCGCTTCGTCGCCGACATGAAGGCAAGCGTGACGGAGCTGGGCCGCCGCGTCCGGCGTAGGAGACTTGCGGCGATCGGGTTCTGCTTCGGCGGCAACATGGTCTGGCGTTTGCTCGCATCCGCCGAGCCGCGTCTGGACGCCGCGGCCCCGTTCTACGGACCGTTCCCCGAAGGCGGCAACCTCGACGGCACGCGCGCGGCAGTTCTCGGCGTCTACGGCGGGCTCGACTCGCGCGTCAACGAGTCCCGGCCGGCAGCGAAGGCGGCGCTCGAAGCCGAAGGGCTCAAGCACGAACTGCTCACCTTCGGCGAGGCCGACCACGCCTTCTTCAACGACACTGGCGCCCGCTTCAATGCGCACGCTGCGACGGAGGCATGGCGGCGAGTCGTGAACTGGTTCGACGACGTTGATGGCGACCGCGACCGGCACGACGACGACTAGCTTCAGAGCACGCCCGAGCCACCAGATCAGTTCAACGACGGTGTTCCTAGGGGGTGAACTCGTCGAGTGCCTTCCTGGCCTCGGTCAGCCAGGACTGCCGGGCCTCGATCGCCTGGGTCGCCTCCTTGGCCTTCCGCTCGTTGCCGGCCGCCTCGGCCTTGGCGCGGTCCGCCTCGAGGTCGGCGATCGACGACTTGAGCTGGCTCACGGTGGCCGAGGCGCGGGCCTGCGCCTCAGGGTTGGACCGACGCCACCGGTCGTCCTCCGCGGACCGGACCGCGGTCTCGACCGTACGGAGCCGGCTCTCGAGGTCCTTGATCGCGTCGCGGGGTACCTTGCCGGCCGCGTCCCACTTCTCGGCGATCACACGGAACTGCTCGCGGGCCGCGCGGGCGTCGGTGACCGGCACCAGCTTCTCGGCCTCGGCCAGCAGCTGCTCCTTGACCACCTGGTTGGCCGCGTACTCCTTGTCGAGCTCGGCGTTGGCGGAGTCGCGCGCCCCGAAGAACTGGTCCTGGGATCCGCGAAACCGTGCCCACAAAGCGTCGTCGGCATCGCGGTGCGTCGGCCCGGCGGCCTTCCACTGTTGCATCAGGTCGCGGAACTTGCCGGCCGTCGGTCCCCAGTCGGTCGACGCCGCGAGGTCCTCGGCCTCGGCCGCGAGCTTCTCCTTGACCTTGGCGGAGTCGTCCCGCTTCTCGTTCAGCTCGGAGAAGTGCTGCTTGCGGCGCCGGGTGTAGGTCGTACGCGCGCCAGAGAACCGTCGCCACAGCGCGTCGTCGGAGGCCTTGTCCAGCCGCGGCAGCGCCTTCCACTTGTCCAACAGCTCGCGCATCCGGTTGGCGCCGTTGCGCCAGTCGGTGCTCTGGGCGAGCCCCTCCGCGTCGGCGGCGATCTGCTCCTTGAGCCCGCGTGCCTCCTCGGTGCGGCGCTCCCGGTCGGCCCGCTTGGCCTCCCGGCGCTCGGCGACGACACCTTGCAGCGCGTCGACCCGGCGGAGCAGTCCGTCGAGGTCGCCGACCGCCTGGGCGTCGGCCACCAGGCCATGCACCTTCCGCATCGCGGCGCTGGCGTCCTCCGGGCCGAGGTTGCCGCCGCGGATCCGCTTCTCCAGCAGGGTGACCTCGAGCGCCAGCCCGTCGTACCGCTTGACGAAGAAGCCCATCGCCTCGGCGGGGTCACCGTCGGGCCACTGGCCGACGGCACGCTCGCCGTCGGCAGTCTTGACGTAGACGGTGCCGTCCTCGCCAACCCGGCCCCATTGGTTCTCTGTCACGGTGAGCCAGTCTAGGTGGAGTTCGCGCACGTGCGTGCGGAGGTAGTGGTTCGCGGCGCGGAACGGGCGGCAGATACCCTTCCGCAGTCGGAAGATCTCGAGGCGAAGTGGGTCGTACGTGCTGATCGCGGGATTCCCCGCCGGGCCATGGGGCACGAACTGTTACGTCGTCGCCACCGGTCCGGGGGCTGAGTGCGTCGTGGTCGACCCGGGCAAGGACGCCGCCGCCGGTGTCGCCGAGGTCGTCCGTGAGCACCGGCTCAAGCCGATCTCCGTGCTGCTCACGCACGGTCACATCGACCACGTCTGGTCAGTGGTCCCGCTGACCGGCACGTACGACGCGACCGCGTACCTGCACCCCGCCGACCGGGCCATGCTCACGGACCCCGCGAGCGGCGTCTCGCCGGAGTCGGCGCAGCTGCTGGTCGGCAGCGACTACTCCTTCGCCGAGCCCGACCGGCTCGAGGAGCTGGCCGACGGCAGCACGATCGAGCTGGCCGGCGTGGAGCTCGCCGTCGACCACACGCCGGGGCACACGAGGGGGTCGGTGACGTTCCGCACCGCCTACGACGGGCCGGAGGACGTGCCCGAGCTGATGTTCGCCGGCGACCTGCTGTTCGCCGGGTCGATCGGACGCACCGACCTCCCCGGCGGCGACCACGCCACGATGCTGCGCAGCCTCGCCGACAAGGTGCTGCCGCTCGACGACCGGGTCGTCGTGCTCCCAGGCCACGGCGACCAGACCACCATCGGTCGCGAGCGGGCGAGCAACCCGTACCTCGTCGACCTGACGCCCTCCGCCCCGTCCGGCCCGACCCGAGGTCTGTGAGATGACCAGACCCACCCCCGTGAGCGGGTTCCCCGAGCTGCTGCCGGCGCAGCGCAACGCCGAGCTGGCGGTCATCGAGCGCCTGCGTACGACGTTCGAGCTGCACGGCTTCGCCAACATCGAGACCCGTGCCGCCGAGCCGCTCGACGTGCTCCTGCGCAAGGGGGAGATCGACAAGGAGGTCTACGTCCTGCGGCGGCTGCAGTCGGACGACGATGCCTCCGACTCCGGCCTCGGTCTGCACTACGACCTGACCGTGCCGTTCGCCCGCTACGTGCTGGAGCACGCCGGCAAGCTCGAGTTTCCCTTCCGGCGTTACCAAATCCAGAAGGCGTGGCGTGGTGAACGGCCGCAGGAGGGACGCTTCCGCGAGTTCACCCAGGCCGACATCGACGTGGTGATGAAGGACGAGCTACCGTTCCACTTCGACGTCGAGGTGGCCCGGGTGATGGCGGAGGCACTGTCGACGTTGCCGCTGCCACCGCTGTCGCTGCGGGTCAACAACCGCAAGCTGATCGAGGGCTTCTACCGCGGCATCGGTGCGGCCGACCCGGCGACGGTGATCCGGATCATCGACAAGCTCGACAAGCTGGCCGCCGACCAGGTCGCCGCGCTGCTGGTGACCGACGCCGCACTGAGCGAGGAGCAGGCCAAGCAGTGTCTGGCGCTGGCCGACATCAGCGCGACGGACACGTCGTTCGTCGCCCAGGTCCGTGCGCTCGGTGTCGAGCACGAGCTGCTCGACGCCGGCCTCGCCGAGCTGGCGGCCGTGATCGAGGGGTGCGCGCCGGCGAACAACGACCGGTTCACGGTGGAGGCCAGCCTGAGCCTGGCCCGTGGCCTCGACTACTACACCGGCACGGTCTTCGAGATCTACATGCAGGGGTACGAGTCGCTCGGCTCGGTCGGCGGAGGCGGGCGCTATGACGCGCTGGCGACTGACGGCCGGACGACGTACCCCGGTGTCGGGATCTCGTTCGGCATCTCCCGTACCCTCGTGCCGCTGATCGGCCGCGGCCTGCTGACCAGCACCCGGTCGGTGCCGTCGGCCGTACTCGTGGCCTTGGCAGACGAGGACTCGCGTGGAACCAGCGACGACGTCGCACGACAGCTGCGGGCGCGCGGCATCCCCGCCGAGGTCGCCGCGAGCGCGCAGAAGTACGGCCGGCAGATCCGGTACGCCGACCGCCGTGGCATCCCGTACGTGTGGTTCGCCGGAGACACCGGTCACGAAGTGAAGGACATCCGTTCGGGTGACCAGGTGGCGGCCGACCCCGCGACCTGGACCCCGCCCGCCGAAGACCTGCGCCCGCAGGTGACCAGCAAGGAGCAAGACCAGTGATCCGCAGCCATCAGGCCGGCACCCTGCGCGCCGAGCACGTCGGCCAGACCGTCACACTGGCGGGCTGGGTGGCGCGACGGCGCGACCACGGCGGGGTGGCGTTCATCGACCTTCGCGACGCCAGCGGGCTGGTGCAGGTGGTGATCCGTGACGAGCAGGTCGCGCACCCGCTGCGCTCGGAGTTCTGTCTCCAGGTCGTCGGCGAGGTCGGCAAGCGGCCGAGCGGCAACGAGAACCCCCAGCTGGCCAGCGGTGAGATCGAGGTCGTCGCCGCCGAGGTCGAGGTGCTCTCCGAGTCGGCGCCGCTGCCGTTCCCGATCGAGGAGCGTCACACCACGCCGGTCAGCGAGGAGGTGCGGTTCAAGCATCGATACCTCGACCTGCGCCGCACTGCCCCGGCCGCTGCGATTCGCCTGCGCAGCAAGGTAAACAAGGCCGCCCGTGACGTACTCGCGGAGCACGACTTCGTCGAGGTGGAGACGCCGACGCTGACCCGGTCCACGCCCGAGGGTGCCCGGGACTTCCTGGTGCCCGCCCGGCTGCGGCCCGGCTCCTGGTACGCCCTCCCGCAGAGTCCGCAGCTGTTCAAGCAGCTGCTGATGGTGTCGGGGCTCGAACGCTACTTCCAGATCGCCCGCTGCTACCGCGACGAGGACTTCCGCGCCGACCGGCAGCCCGAGTTCACCCAGCTCGACGTCGAGATGAGCTTTGTCGACCAGGACGACGTGATTGCGCTCAGCGAGGAGATCCTGGTCGCGCTGTGGAAGCTCGTCGGGCATGACGTGCCGACGCCGTTGCCGCGGATCACCTACGCCGAGGCGATGGCTCGGTTCGGCAGCGACAAGCCTGACCTGCGGATGGGCCAGGAGCTGGTCGACTGCACCGCGTTCTTCGCCGACACGCCGTTCCGGGTGTTCCAGGCGCCCTACGTCGGGGCCGTGGTGATGCCGGGCGGCGCCGACCAGCCGCGCCGCCAGCTCGATGGCTGGCAGGACTGGGCCAAGCAGCGCGGGGCGAAAGGGCTCGCGTTCGTGCTGGTCGGCGACGACGGCGAGCTCGGCGGCCCGATCGCCAAGAACCTCTCCGAGTCGGAGCGGTCCGGCCTCGTCGACCACGTCGGCGCGAAGCCCGGCGACTGTGTCTTCTTCGCCGCCGGCCCGGTCAAGTCGTCGCGGGCGCTGCTCGGTGCGGCCCGGCTCGAGATCGGGCGCCGCGGCGGGCTGATCGACGAGTCGGCGTGGTCGTTCGTCTGGGTGGTCGACGCGCCGCTGTTCGAGCCGGCCGCCGAGGCGACCGCGCACGGCGACGTCGCGGTCGGCCATGGTGCGTGGACCGCCGTGCATCACGCGTTCACGTCGCCCAAGCCGGAGAGCGCCGACTCGTTCGACACCGACCCGGAGTCCGCGCTGGCCTACGCGTACGACATCGTCTGCAACGGCAACGAGATCGGCGGCGGGTCCATCCGTATCCACCGAGAGGACGTCCAGCGGCGGGTCTTCGCGGTGATGGGGCTGACCGACGAGGAGGCGCAGGAGAAGTTCGGCTTCCTGCTCGACGCGTTCGAGTTCGGCGCGCCGCCGCACGGTGGTATCGCGTTCGGCTGGGACCGGGTGTGCGCGCTGCTGTCGGGCACCGACTCGATCCGCGACGTCATCGCGTTCCCCAAGACCGGTGGCGGCTTCGACCCGCTCACCGCGGCGCCGGCACCGATCACGGCCGAGCAGCGCAAGGAAGCAGGCGTCGACGCCCAGCCCGCGGAGCCGGGTGCGGCCGAGGGTTCCTGACAACCTGTCGCCGTGCGTCGGCCAGGCCTTGTCTTCGGGTCATGGCACTAGACCTGCGAGCCCGCGGGTGAGTGCGGCCAACAAGCTGCGCCGGTGCGGTGAGTCGCGCGGCCACGCCGGACCACCACGCAGGTCGAGCTCCCTGATCAGCAAGTCAGCATCACCGGGCCAGCGCGCGAGCAGCTCGACAAGCCGGGCCGTCCCGATGGTGGTGGCGACATCGGCACCAAGCAGGTGTGCAGCAGCGTGGGGTATGTCGGTGCCTTCCGCGATCAGGATCTCGTTGCCGCTCGGTGTCTCGTACAGGCGGGCGTGGACGTCGGCAGACTCGGCGTACCAGTGCAGGATCAGTGCGAGGTCGGTCGCGTCCTTGGCTTCGAGCCAGGCGGAACGGTCGAGCCAGGCGCCGACCTTTGCCGCGGCGTAGCCGGCGATGGAAGGAATGCGGATCGTCGTCGTGGGTGAGAGCGTGAGGGGCAGCGAGTCGGCGAAGATCTCCGCGAACGCCCATACGCTGAGTATTTCGCCGCGCGACGGAGGCTCGACGACTCCTGTCGGTTCCTCGATGTCACCGAAGGGCAGCACATCGACGTCGACATCGACGATACGGAAGCGGATGCCGGCGTCGCCGACCCGTGGGAACGCTGCGTCCAGGGCGCGGAAGGCATCCCAGGACGACAGCGCGAGGGCGAGGTCGAGATCACGGGTTGCTGCGGTCGCGAAGGTGTGGCCCAGCGCGCTGTGCAGGATGTCCCGGCACCACGCCCCGACGACCATCACCTCGTCGGGCGATAGCTCCCCTGTGACCGCGAGCGCGGCATCCACGACCCGGGCAACCGGATCGAGGAAGCCGTTAGGAGCCTTGGTCATGTCCAACAAGGCGGTCCCTCCACTCCTTCGCGACGGTGCGTACTCGCGGGTCGTCACTGGTCAGCAGGTCTGCGTAAACCAACGGCCGCGGAGCCGGGTGCACTCCGTCCGGGGGAGAGTCACTGCTGTCGGGCGCACGCCAGAACGTGCGACGCACGACGATGTTGGGCGGCCCGTCCGAGCGCCACTTGTTGACGACCGGCAGCCGAGGGTCGAGTTCCTCGACGTACAGGGTCAGCGTCGCCGGTCGCAGCTGGTCGTCGACGGCGCTCTCGCCCGACAGGAACACACGATGGTCGGCGTTGACCGTCTGCACGGCGTCGATGTCACCGCGATAGGTCGCGAGTGTGAGCTTCTTGGCAAGGCCGGTTGCGAACGCGGCAGCCCACAGGTCGAGCAGCTCGGCCTGTGCCGGATGTGCGCGGTCTGGTCCGTACCCGGCCTCCGTCAGCATGATGAGGGTGTTGTGCGCCTGCCCGAGTGAGACACCTGCGGCGTGGGCAAGGGTGCGCTGGGGCGCTTTCCACAGCTGCGGCCAGGCGAGCAGTGCGAAGGTGACTCGGGCTCGGGCTGTGCTGAACAGGTTGCCTGTGGACGCGTGTGCCGGTTGGTCGGCTCCGACTGGCCGGCGCTGACCACGGACATCCACCAGAACATCGCCGAACGTGACCCAGGCATTGCCCGCAGTGTCGAGGTACTGGACTCCGGCTCGACGGAAGGTTTCAGCGGACGTTGGTGCGACGAACGTCGTAAACACGAGTCTCGGCACGTTGGCATCATCGGTGCGGCCCGTGTCGGCCAACTTGACGGCCAAGCCGTAGGTCAGGGTGTACTCCTGCGTGGAGGCGCCGCGGGTGAGACGCACGTTGACCGCGTGAGCCCCGCGCCGCGCGGGCAGGGCAGAGCCGATCTTGGCGGTCACGCCGAGGTCATCAAGGCGAGCCTTGAAGCGTCTCAGCAGTTCGTCCATGTCCGACTCCGTTCACAAAACCTACGTGTTCAGAATAACTGAACAGATGAGAAAAATGAACACGTGGCGGGTTGAGGTCCGCCACCGGCTGGGCCGGGGGCGCCCGCGGGTAGGGTCGCCGGGTGGAGTCCGACGGCCTGTTCGACGTACCCGCGCCCGCCGTTGCACCGCGTGGCTCGGGGAGCCTGAGCGACTCGACGCACGCGTCTGCCCCGCTCGCCGTGCGGATGCGGCCGCGCACGCTCGACGACCTGGTCGGGCAGGACCACCTGCTGGCCGCTGGTTCGCCGCTGCGCCGGCTGGTGGAGGGCGACCAGCCGATGTCGCTACTGTTGTGGGGTCCGCCGGGCACGGGCAAGACCACCATCGCCTCGATCGTGTCGGGCCAGACCAACCGGCAGTTCGTCGAGGTGTCGGCGGTCGCCGCAGGCGTCAAGGAGGTGCGCGCCGCGATCGACGAGGCCCGGCGGTCGCTCGGCCGGGGCGGCCCCGAGACCGTGCTGTTCGTCGACGAGGTGCACCGGTTCTCCAAGGCGCAGCAGGACGCGCTGCTGCCCGGCGTCGAGAACCGCTGGGTCACGCTGGTCGCGGCCACGACCGAGAACCCGTTCTTCTCCGTGATCTCGCCGCTGCTGTCGCGGTCGTTGCTGCTGACCCTCGAGCCGCTGACCGACGACGACGTACGTGACGTCGTCCGCCGGGGGATCGACGACGAGCGTGGTCTGGCCGGCGCACTGTCGGTCGCCGACGATGCGCTCGACCATCTGGTGCGGCTGGCCGGCGGTGACGCCCGCCGTGGGCTGACCTACCTCGAGGCGGCGGCTGGTGCAGCGCAGGCCAAGGGTCTGGACGTGGTCGACCTGGCGACCGCGGAGACGGCGGTCGACCGGGCGGCGGTGCGTTACGACCGGCAGGGCGACCAGCACTACGACGTGATCAGCGCGTTCATCAAGTCGATCCGCGGGTCGGACGTCGACGCCTCCCTGCACTACCTGGCGCGGATGATCGAGGCGGGGGAGGACCCGCGGTTCATGGCGCGCCGCCTGGTGATCTTGGCCAGCGAGGACATCGGGCTGGCCGACCCGACGGCACTGACGACGGCGGTCGCGGCGGCGCAGGCCGTGCAGCTGATCGGGATGCCGGAGGCGCGCCTCAATCTCGCCCAGGCGGTGATCGCGCTCGCGTTGGCGCCGAAGTCGAATGCCGTCATCGAGGCGATCGGCGCGGCGTTGGCCGACGTACGCGACGGCAAGATCGGCGCCGTCCCGTCACACCTGCGCGACGCGCACTACTCCGGGTCGAAGAAGATCGGCCACGGCAAGGGGTACGTGTACGCGCACGACGAGCCGTT
>JBOHDE010000035.1:0-23507 GCA_050699035.1 Nocardioidaceae bacterium
CCGCCGACCACCACGACTCTCGCCATGGTCGGCGAGCCTAACGACGCACCTCGGGTGCGACCTCGACCGGGCCGAACCCCGCGTCCCACAGCTCGTCGGCGCACCGCAGCACGGCCGCGTTCAGCGGGGCCATCCGGTCACCGGCCCGGAGCAGGCCGTCGCGATGCTCGAACGTACAGAACGCGCCCGACGGCGTCCCGCCAAGGCTGAGCGTCCCGGCGAGCTGCCTGCCGTCGTGCTCCGGGGTCAGCCGGCTGCTGTCCCCGTAGAGCTCGGCGACCTGGGTCTCGGCTGCGGCCGGCCGGGCGGACATCCCCAACAGCTTGCCGCCGCGGTGCGCGTCGGCCGCGTCCAGCACCATCTGCTCGAGCGCGGCGACCGACACCCTCGGGTCGCGGCCGGCGAGGACGTTCACCTGCAGCAGCTCCAGCGGCACGTCCGGCACGGTCCGCGCCAGTGTGTTCAGCCCGGCCGTGAAGCGCGGGTTCAGCTCGGTCGGGAGGAAGCCGTCACGGGTGAGGACGCCGTCGACGCCGAACCCGCCGCGATAGCCGACCTCCGCGCCGAGCCAGCCACCGATCCGGCGGGCCATGTCGCGCATCGCCGCACGGTCCGCGGGAGGCGGGTCCCACCAGGTGCCCATGCCGCCGAACACGAAGGACCGACGGCCCGGCGTACGAAGCACGACCAGCTCGAGCGGACGGAACGCCGCGACACCGTCGTCCAGGACGAACCCATGGATGCTGCACGGAACTCCCTCGAGGAACGGCAGCACCCGCACCCGGTCGCAGTGTGCGGCGAAGAAGTCGTGCGCCTCGCGGGCGTCGTCCAGGCCGTCGACCCAGCGCACGTAGTCGGCGCCGCCGTTCATCCCGTCACGGGCATCGCCGGACCAGACGGTGCCGTGGCCGAGGTCGATGTCCGGACCGACCGCCATCAGGTCGGGGTGGTCGACCGGCAAGATACGGCTTCGTGCCCGCGGGACGTCGGCAGCGTCGAAGATCTCCTCCGCGCGCATCTTGTCCTCGAGGGCCTCCCACGCCGCGGGCCGTCCGCCGTAGACCGTGCGGCCGAGCAGCGGATCGTTTCGGGCGAACGGCGGGAGCCACCAGACGGCGGTACGCCCGGGATCCTCCGCCGCGACGATCGCGGCGAGCCGACCGGACGGCTCGGCACTCTCCCGGATCACCGCGCGCACCTCGTCGGTCATGGTCGTCACCGGTCCCAGGTCGAGCTCGCGGACGACGGCCGCGCCCGGCTCCGGTATCGGCCCGACGCCACGTCCGCGCGTGACCAGCAGTGGCCGCTGCGCACCGTACTGCCGGAGTGCCGTCACCTTGGGCGTCAGGCTGGCCAGCACCTGGAACGCGAGGATGACCTTGCGGCCGCGGAACGGCTCGGCGAGATAGGTCTGCCACGCCGCCAGCTCGGCGGGCTCCATCAGCCTGCGACGGCGCGCGGCTCGCGGCCCTTCCACCGCCGCCACCCACGGCGGACCCGGCGGCCGACGTAGAACAGCAGCACCAGCCCAGCCACCAGCAGCACGGTGGCGATCGCGGCGGCGGCCCACGGATAGCTGACCGCCAGCAGCACGACCCCGGCGACGCTGACGTCCTCGCCGACACTGACGGCGACGTTGCTCGCCGGCTCGGGCGAGCCGTTGACGGCCAGCCGGAGGCCGCCCTTGACGAGATGGCTCACCAGCGCCGTGCCGCCGCCCACCGCGGCCAGCGTGGCCTGCTCGACACTCGACGCGTCACCCGCGATGAGCAGCCCGAGCGCGGCCCCGACGGTCGGCCGGATGGCGGTCGAGATCGCGTCCCATCCGCTGTCCACGTAGGGAATCTTGTCGGCGACGAACTCCACGCCGAACATCACCGCCGCGACGACCATCACGTCGACGCGGGTCAGTGCCTCGGGCACCGAGTCGACGTCGGCGAACCGGCCCAGCAGGCCCATCAGCAGGACCACGGCGTACGCGTTGATGCCGCTCGCCCACCCGCTGGAGAACACCATCGGCAGCAGTTCCACGCCCTCAGAGTAGGGACTCAGCGAGGATCTGAGTACTTCTACGGATACGAGTCGTTCGCCCAGACGAGAAAGTGGTGGCCACCAGGTTCCGCCGGTAGGGGAATAACGGGGGCGGTGGGGCCTGGTGGGGTGGGATGCCGGTGGGGTGGGCGCCGCCAGGTGCTGCGAGCGGGGGCTATGCGGCACCTGGCGGTTCTCAGTGCTCCGCCCCTCCTGTTGACCGTGACGTTTTCGACGCGACACGCCGGCGTGTCTGTCGAAAACGTCACACTCAGCGGGGAAGTCGGGACTACTTGGTGCGGAGTGCGCGGACGCAGCAGCGGCCGTCGGCCGGCTCCAGCACCATCGTGTGTCGCCGGTCGCCGGTGCCTTCGGCGACTCCCCGCAGCAGCTCGAGGTTCAGCCCGCAGACGATCTCGGTGTGCTGCTCGGCGAGCCGGTGGAACGGGCAGTTGCCGAGTACGAGCCCGCCCGCACCGTCGGGTCGCGGCTCGAAGCCGTGCTGCTCCAGCGCCCTCCGCAGGGACCGCGCTGTCGTACCCATGCGGTGCCCGGTCTCCGCGGCGACGCGTCGCAGGGAGTCCTGCGCAGGTTTGCCGGTGGTGGTCGACTCCTCGAACGCCTTGAGCAGGAGCTCGGCGGCGAACCGGTAGAGCCGCGCCGGCAGGCTGACCGCCACCTCGTCGGCTGCGCGTCGGTAGAGCTTCGCGGGTCGGCCGGATCCCGGCCCGGTGCGGCCCGTGAGCCGCTGGAACTCGACGGTGAGCAGCCCTTCGTCGGCAAGCCGGTCGAGATGGAACGCCGCCGTGCTGCGGCTGAGGTCGAGCGCCTCGGCGGCGGCGTCGCGCCCGACGGCGGCGTCGCTGCGGGACACGTAGTCGTACAGCGCGCGGCGCACGGGCTCGTCGAGCGCGCTGATCGCGGCGACTCGCTCGGCCCAAGGTCTCTCGTCCATACCAGCAGTGTAAAACAGAATTTCCTTGACGGAAGAGATCCGGTGGGTTTCTAATAAAGGTTAACCATACTTTTAGAAAGGTAGCAGCTCATGTCCACGACCCACTCGCGCGCCGGGCTCGACGGGATCCGCTCGTCGACGCCGCAGCATCAGGCGTTCCTGCTCCTCCGTACCGTCTTCACGGTCGCTCCGATCCTCTTCGGCCTCGACAAGTTCGCGAACGTCCTGGTCGACTGGCCGACCTACCTTGCGCCGTTCGTCAACGACATCGTGCCGGGCACCGGCCAGGAAGCGATGTACCTCGTGGGCGTCATCGAGATCGTTGCCGGCATCGTCGTCGCTGTCGCGCCGAGGTTCGGCGGCCTCCTGGTCGCGGCGTGGCTCGCGGGGATCATCGTCAACCTGCTGCTCATCCCGGACTTCTACGACGTAGCGCTGCGCGACTTCGGTCTGCTGGTGGGAGCGCTGGCGCTCTGGCGGCTCGCGGTCGGCGAGCGCGGCTCCGGCCCGGCCCACCAGTGACCTCGGGTACGAGAGGAAGCGGTGAGATGGTGTCCCAGCAGACCTTCGTCATCGTCGGCGCGAGCCTCGCCGGCGCCAAGGCGGCGGAGACGCTCAGAGACGAGGGCTTCGGCGGCCGCGTCGTCCTGGTCGGCGAGGAGCCGGAGCGCCCGTACGAACGTCCCTCGCTGTCCAAGGACCTGCTCGTCGGCGACGTCGCGACCGACAAGGTCTACGTCCACGAGCCCGGATGGTACGACGACCACTCGGTCGAGCTGTGGCTCGGCCGGCGGGCGATCGACCTCGACCCGGCAGCGCACCAGCTGCGGCTGAACGGGGGAGAGCGGCTGCGTTACGACCAGCTGCTGCTGGCGACCGGGGCGACCCCGCGGGCGCTGCGGGTCCCGGGTGCTGAGCTCGCGGGTACGCACCGGCTGCGCACGCTTGGCGACGCACAGGAGCTGCGTGCCGGCCTTTCCGGCGGCGGGCGGCGGGTCGTGGTCGTGGGCGGTGGCTGGATCGGCCTCGAGGTGGCCGCAGCCGCACGCAGCCACGGCAACGACGTCACCGTCGTCGAGCCGCAGCCGACCCCGCTCCGGTCGGCGCTCGGCGACGCGATGGGAACCATGTTCGCCGACCTGCATCGCGACCACGGCGTACACCTGCGGCTGAACACCGGTGTCGTCGAGGTGACCGGTGCCGGCGACCGGGTCTCGGGCGTGGTCACCAGCGATGGTGCGCGGCTGCCGGCCGACCTTGTCGTGGTCGGGGTCGGAGCACGTCCGAACGTCGAGCTCGCCGAGGCCGCCGGGCTCACCGTCGAGAACGGTGTCGTCGTCGACCAGTCTCTGCGAACGTTCGACCCGGACATCTTCGCCGCCGGCGACGTCGCCAATATCTACAGCACGCGGCGCGGACAGCACGTGCGGGTCGAGCACTGGGACAACGCGTTGCACACCGGGCCGGCGGCGGCGCGCTCGATGCTCGGCCGGCCGGTCGACTACGACCGGACGCCGTACTTCTTCACCGACCAGTACGACCTCGGCATGGAGTACACCGGCTTCGCCGACACCGAGCGGTGCGACCTGGTCGTCCGCGGTGACCTCGACGGCCGGGAGGGGGTCGCGTTCTGGGTGTCGGGTGGTGTGGTGTGCGCCGGCATGAACGTCAACGTGTGGGACGTGAGCGCCGACATCGAGGCGCTGGTGCGGACGCCGCAGCCGGTCGACCTGGACCTGCTAGCCGATCCGGACGTGCCGTTGGCCGAGCTGCTGCCTCGGTGACCCGGGGCTCTCTTTCGCGTCGAGGTTGCGCGAATGTCGGCGGCATCCCGACATAGGCGCAACCTCGGCGCGAGTATTCGGGGGGCTGGCGCCGCACCCGGTCCGGGGAACTGTCGGAGGTGTGCGGTCGAACTCGTACAACGGCTTGGGAAGCGTGACGTATTTGTCACGCTTCCCCAGCCGTTATCACGGTCCTGCTGATGCCGCTGGCTCGAAGTGAACGAAACTGTTGCCACCAGCGACTGGAGACAGCGATTCCGTTCACTTGGTCGCGAGCAACGCGCCGAACCGACGTACGCGCAACCTCGGCGCGAGTGTTCGGGGGCCGGCGTCGCACTCGGTCACCGCCGCCCAGTCGCGTGTCATTGGCTCCGCGGCGTCAGGCCCAGCACACGACACGCGACTGACCGGATCCCAAAGGCGACCGCTGGGTTCGTTTCTTCCCAGGGATCCCTGACATTGGTGCAACGTCGGCGGGAGGGTTGTCGTCTTTCGCGTCGAGGTTGCGCGTATGTCTGGTACGGCTCCCTAGAGGACCTGGCGCAGGGTCTCGGCGTCGCGGGCCACCACGGTCGTGCCGTCGTCGGTCGTGATGATCGGCCGCTGGATGAGGATCGGATGCGCGACCATCGCCGCGATCCAGTCGCCGCGATGGGCCGCATCCTTCGGCAGCGTGTCGAGGCCGGCCTCGGTCGCGGCCGCCTCGCCGCTGCGGACGATATCCCACGGCTCCAGGCCGAGCCGCTCGACGACCGCGGTGAGCTCGTCGGCCGTCGGCGGGTCGTCGAGATAGCGGCGTACGACGTACTCGATGCCGGCCTCGTCGAGCGCCGCGGTGGCCGTGCGGCACTTGGAACAGCGCGGGTTGACCCAGATCTCCATCGCGCTCACTCCACCTCGACGGGCTCGCCGTCGGTCATCCGCAACAGCTCGTCGTAGGTGGTGTTGAAGACGGCGTGAGGATGTCCCGCCGCGGCCCACACGTCGTCGTACTTCTGCAGCCATCGGTCGACCAGCGTACGGATGGGTGCGGGATGCCCGATCGGGGCGACTCCGCCGATCGCCTGCCCGGTGTGCGTCCGGACGAACTCCGGGGTGGCGCGTCGGAGCGCGGTGACGCCCAGGTCGGTCGCGCACTTGTCGGTGTCGACGCGGTGCGCGCCCGAGGTGAGGATCAGCACGGGCGCGCCGTCGGCCGCGAAGACCAGGCTGTTGGCGATCGCTCCGACCTCGCAGCCGAGTGCAGCCGCCGCGGTGGCCGCGGTGCGTGCGGAGTCGGGGAGTACGCGGACGTCGCCGGTGGCCCCGTGGGCGGCTAGCTCGGTCGTGACGCGCTGGATCGACGGGTGTTCGGCGTGAGTCATGCGGCGACCTTAGCCAGCCAATCAGCGGCGGCGAAGTTCGGCCTTGACGGACTGTCGGGGGTGGGGGTTATCGTAGAGGGTGTTCGAACAGACGTTCGAACACCCTCGGAGCGGTGTTCGCGGCCCCGCACCCCGAGGACGCGGCACCGCTTCGGCGGGGGCGGACCTCGACCCCCGTCCTCGCCGGAGCGGGTCGCTGACTTCCCCGAAGCGGCTCAGCTGTGTGCTGCATGCCCGGCGCTCGACCCGAGTGCTTCCGTCGACGGCCCTAGGAGGGGTGATGGCGAACGTGACGAACGACGACGCGATCGAGGTCCGTCGAGGGGTGGTGGACGGGGTGGAGGCCCCCGAGCAGTTCTTGTGGCAAGGGCGGCTATGGCTCGTGCACGAGGTGGTGGGGCACTGGATCGAGACCGGCAGCTGGTGGGAGTCGCCGACCCAGGACGTGGCGGTGATCGACCCGCCGGCCGAGCGTGAGGTGTGGCGGGTCGACGCAGCGAACGGACGCACCGGGTCGGCGAGTGGTGCCGTGTCGGGTCAGCGTGGCGTGTTCGACCTGGTCTTCGATTGGGGTCTGGGTGCCTGGCGGCTCCAGGCCGCGACTGGCTGAGGGGCGGCGAGATGGCTGCTGCTGCCGCTCGTGCCCTGCGACCGGCCTCGACCGCACCGGTGCCCGAGACTGCCCTGACCGCGCTGGCCCGAGCCCGTGAGGCGCTGACCGAGGCGGCGATGAGCGCCGAGCCGACTCGGCGTTACGCCGCGGCTCATGTCGCCGCTCTGCGGGCAACGGCTGCCCTGCTCTCGGTCCGCACCCGGCCGAGTCGACGTGGCGCCCAGCGCAACGCCTGGACGTTGCTGGCCCAGGTGGCGCCCGAGATGGGGGAGTGGGCGAGCTTCTTCTCTGCCGGTGCCGGCAAGCGCGCGGCCGCCGAAGCCGGTCTGGACCGGCAAGTGTCGACCCGCGACGCCGACGACCTGGTGCGCGACGTCGAGCGATACCTCTTCCTGGTGCAGCGTGCGCTGGGCATCCCGTACCAGCCGTCGCTGCCGACGTCGGCGCCGCTGCGCGAGCCTGCCGAGACCGACACCGGCGCCGGCACCAACACCGGCCTCGAGGCGAGCTGAGCCGGCCGGCGGCGGGCGAGATCAGTGCACCAGGGGTCGGGCCGTGAGGCGGTCCGGATGAACGTTCGCACCCCACTAGGGTGGAGGCCGTGGACGCCCGCCCAGACACCCGTGCCGAGCACCGGCTCGAGCATCGGCGCAGCGCCGTACGTACTGCCGTGGTCTGGGATGCGTTGCAGGCCAGTCTCGACACGCAGTCCGCCACGCTCGCCGACGTGCGGCCACTCGACGTGCTCGACCTCGGCGGCGGCACCGGCGGGTTCGCCGTCCGGGTCGCGACGTCCGGGCATCAGGTCACCGTCGTCGACCCCAGTCCGGACGCCCTGGCGTCGCTGGCCCGTCGGGCGTCCGAGTCGGGCGTGGAGCATCGGGTGCGCGGCGTGCAGGGCGACTCGACCGACCTGCTCGACGTCGTGGGGGAGGCGAGCGCCGACATCGTGCTCTGCCACGGCGTCCTCGAGGTCGTCGACGACCCCGACCAGGCGCTCCGCGTACTGGCCGCCGCCCTTCGACCCGGCGGCCGGATCAGCCTGCTGGTGGCGCAGCACACGGCCGCGGTGTTCGCGCGAGCGCTGGCCGGGCATCTCGCCGACGCGCAGCGCCTGCTCGCCGAGGCCGACGACGCGGCCAGTGGCGGGGGCGGTCGTGGGGCGGTGGCGCCCGCGCCGAGACGCTTCACCGAGCCCGGGGTGGTCGCCGCCCTCGACGCGACCGGCTATGACGTCGAGACCGTGCACGGAGTCCGGGTCTTCGCCGACCTGGTGCCCAGCGCCCTGGTCGACGGCGAGCCGGGTGCGGCTGACGCGCTGCTCCGGCTCGAGGCTGAGGCGGCTGGCCGGCCGGAGCTTCGCGCCGTGGCGGCCCAGCTGCACGTGCTCGCCGTCCGCCGCTGACCCCGACCCCGATCTCGACCCCGACCATGACTCCGTGGGCAGCCGCACTGCCGGCGCCACGGACGGCCCGGCCCGCCGGCGGCTGCGATGACCGATACCCCGATCCTGCACATCGACATGGATGCGTTCTTCGCGTCGGTGTCGATCCGGCACCGGCCCGAGCTGCGCGACGTCCCGGTGGTCATCGGTGCCGGCGGCCGTGGGGTGGTGCTGTCCGCGACCTACCCGGCCCGCGCCTGTGGAGTGCACTCGGGGATGCCGATGCGTCGGGCGCTCCGACTGTGCCCTCGGGCTGTCGTCGTGTCACCCGACTCCCTCGGCGTGCAGAGCGTGTCGTCGGCGGTGATGGAGACGTTCCGCAGCGTCACTCCGCTGGTGCGTGCGCTGTCCATCGACGAGGCGTTCCTGGACGTGTCCGGCGCCGCCCGGCGGTTCGGCAGTCCGGAGCAGATCGGCGAGCAGCTGCGGGCCCGGATCGCCGACGAGCAAGGCATCACCTGCTCGGTAGGCGTCGCGCCGATCACGACGGTCGCGAAGATCGCCTCGGAGCTGGCCAAGCCCGACGGGTTGCTGGTCGTCCGCCCCGACGAGGTCCTCGCTTTCCTGCACCCGTTGCCGATCGAGGCGTTGTGGGGGGTGGGCAAGAAGACGGCAGCACGACTGCATCGGCTCGAGCTGGTCACGGTCGCCGACCTCGCACACACTCCGGTCAGCACGCTGCAGCATGCGCTCGGTCCGGTGGCCGGCGCCCACCTGCACCGGCTCGCCTGGGGCGCCGGCAGCCACACGGTGACGCCACGCGCCAGCATTCAGGAGCCCGAGCGCACCATGGGGCACCAGGAGACGTTCGGCCGCGACACCGACGACCCGATCCTGATCCGCCGCGAGCTGCTGCGGCTGTCGACCCGGGTCGCTGCCCGGATGCGGCGCGGCGGTGTCGTCGGCCGGGTCGTCGTCATCACGGTGCGGTTCTCCGACTTCCGCACGATCACCCGCTCCCGGACCCTGCGTGAGACCACTGACCTCGCCGCCGACATCTATGCCGCCGCCGCTGAGCTGTTCGCCGAGCTGCGACCCCGTGCGCGCATCCGGCTAGTCGGGGTACGGATCTCCGGTCTGGTCGCTGCGGCCCGCGCGCCCCGGCAGCTAGTGCTCGGTGCGCGCGACCCCGGCTGGTTCGAGGCGGAGCGGGCAGTCGACCAGGCGGCCCTGCGGTTCGGTTCGACGGTCGTACGTCCGGCGACGCTGATCGGGTCCCGCCGACCCTGAGCGCGCGCCATGACCGGGTGTGCACGACGGCTTGGTGACAGAGATCCCCTGAAATGCTGAATAACCGCGCCCCGTTGGGGTAGGTCTTGCCCGTAATGCCCGGTCCGGGTTTCGGAAGGCCCGGACGCTGCCTAGACTGGTCGCATGGCCGCGCATAGTGGCCGTCGGGTGAGGCGAAGTGGAGGTCACGGTGCCGCTCTCCGAGGAGGAGCAGCGACTGCTCGCAGAGCTGGAGCAGGCGCTCGCAGCGGAGGACCCGAAGTTCGCGTCCGCGCTGCGCGGGTCGAGCATGCGTTCACGTCAGCGACGGATCGCGATCGCTGCCGGCGGCGCGTTCTTGCTGGGCATCGCCTTGCTGATGACCGGCGTCATCTTGCCGGTGACGGTCGTGAGCGTCGTGGGCTTCGTCACGATGCTGGCCAGCGCGTACGTCGCCCTCACCGCCTGGCGCAAGAGCAACCAGCCCGAGCCGCTCCGGCTGGTCGGGTCCGACCCGCAGGCTCAGCCAGTCAGCAGCCGGGGGCGCGACCGGTCCCGGTCACGGGAGCGCGCGTCCCGGTCGGCGAGCTCGTCGTCGTTCATGGAGCGGATGGAAGAGCGCTGGCGTCGTCGTCGCCAGTCTGGCTTCTGATCGGCCGCTGCGCGTTCCACCGCCGGTAGGCCGCGGGCAAGGACCGGGGCAGCAGCGCGGCCCGCACCCGGTCCGCCCGCACCTCGCGCCGACGCAGGGTGTCGGTGACCGTCTCCGTGTCTGCCCGCAGCCGCGAGATGTCACCCGGCGCCCGCGCAAAGCGCGCCCGTTCCACCATGATCGCCACCCGCTGCAGCGCACTGCCGGCCGACTCGTCGTGCGCCAGGATCGGCTGGAGGGCGGCGGCCGTCCGGCGCGGCGTGTCGTCCGGCCAGGAGTGCCGGAGGTCGATGACGGTGTCACGCAGCTCTGACCACGCGGCCTCGGCCAGCTCACGCGCGTCGCCGGCACGTGCCCAGCGGCGCCGCCGCAGGCCGACCCGCGACAGGCCCGGGATCGCGGCGAGCACGAGGATCACCCCGCCGGCGAGGAGCAGTCCGCGTCCCCACTGCCCGCCCGAGTCAGACGCGGCGGCCGCTCCGGGGTCCGCCTCGCGCTCGGGCAGCGTCGGCGACGTCGTCGGTGACGCGCTGGCGGAGGGGCCGGCGGTGGCCTCGGGGTCCTCGGCACCTAGTTCACCGGTGCTGTAGGAGGGGGCGATGGCGCCGTCCCGCGCGCCCGGGGTGGGCTCGAAGCGCACCCAGCCCGAGCCCTCGAAGTACAGCTCGGGCCAGGCGTGCAACGCGGCCTGGGTGTAGGTGAAGCGGCCGCCGCCGGCCGACTCGGCGCGCAGGAAGCCGACCGCGACGCGGGCGGGGATCCCGGCATGGCGTGCCATCACGGCCATCGCGGCCGAGAACTGCTCGCAGTACCCACGCCGCTCCTCGATCAGGAACGCCACCAGGTCGTCGTCGCTGTGCCCGGTGGGCGCGTCCAGGGTGTACTCGAAGTCGCCGCCCTCGCGGAACCACCTCTGCAGCCTGACCGCCTTCTCGTACCGCGTTCCGGTGCCGGTGATCTGGTCGGTGAGGTCTTCCACCTCGGGCGGGAGGTCGTCGGGCAGATCGGTGTAGGCGTTGGTGATTCTGGCCGGCGCGCCGGTCGACTCCTGTAGGTCGCGGGCGTTCGGCTGGGCCAGCACCGACGTGACGCTGTAGGACAGGCCCTCGGTGTCCAGGTCCTCGTCGCCGACCACGATGTCCATCGTCTCGGGGTTGTACCGCCAGTCGCTGCCGACGTCGACCTCGCTCGGAGCGTACGGCGCCGGCAGCCAGTCGGTCCCGAAGCCGGAGGCGAGCTGGACCTCGAAGTCCTGGGTACGGCGATCGACCTCGTCGTCGAGACCCGGCGGCGGCACCAGGGGCTGGTCGACGCTGAACTGCGTGCCGAGCCGTCGTGCCGACGCCGACCAGCGTCGACCGTCGAACTTGTCGAGGGCGACCATCCGGAAGTACTGCGGCGGGGGGCCGTCGGTCGTCACGGTCATCGCCGGGCGGGTCGACTGCTCGGTCAGGTCGCGCTTCAGGTCGATCATCGGGTTGCTGACATTGACTCGTCCGCCGCCACCGGGACCGGTGCCGGTGCCCTGGCCGAACAGCCCGTCGGGGAACTGCGGCAGCAGCAGCGGCACGGCGGCCGCGGCCACGATCGAGATGACGCCGACCCGCTGCGCCGCCGCGTTGAAGGTGCTGCTGGTGATGCGGCGCTGCGCCTGTTCGGATCGGATGCCGTCGGCGACGAGCTGGCGGCCCCAGTGGCCGAGCCGGCTGCGCTCGTCGGAGGCCAGCAGCAGCACGAACCCTGCGGCGCCGACCACGAACGCCATCGTCGGGACGCCGTCGGGCGCCACGGCGGCCGGGACGGTGTAGAGGGCGAGCAGAGGGAGTCCGGTCAACGGCACCCGGTGCAAGGTGGCGGCGAACAGGTCGACCAGCAGGTGGCACCCGGCGATCCCGAGCACGACCAGCACCAGCAGGCCTCCGGTCGCCGGCGCCGGTGGTGGCTCGGACCGGGCCGACTCGAGACCGGCCTCGACCAGCAGCCGGATCGACTCGGCCGACTCGCGAGTCGGGACCACGCCGAGGACGGCGCCGTCGCCGTACACCGCGGTCAGCCAGACCATCAGCGCGACCACCTGCCCGGTGAGCACGGCCCAGGGCGGCAGCCGCGACGACCGGAGGGCGATCCCGACGCCCACCGGCATGGCGGTGATGACCAGGGCGGCCATGACGTACCCGAAACCCTTGAGCAGGGGCGCGAAGGCCAGCGCGCAGGCCAGCGTGGTCGCCCAGGCCAGCAGGGCCAGCCGGGCCTCGCCGCTGAGGCGGCCCGTCATGACCCACCTCGCGCGACCCGGGCACCCTGGGCGCGCACCTGGTCGGCCGGCAGGTTGATCAGCCCGCCGCGCAACGGCCGGAGCAGCTGCGCCCACAGCGTCGCGACGCGGTCCTGCGGCTCGGCCAGCGCGACCCGCCAGCCGTTGGCCCGCAGCTCGGCGACGGTGCGCTCCATCCGTTCCTCGATGTCGGCCCGCTCGGGGGAGCCGGGCCGCAGCCAGCCGGTGATGTCGACGACGATCGCATAGCCGGCGACCGATCCCTGGGCCAACCGGCGGACTGCGGCGAGGTCGCGCTGCTGGAGCAGGCCGACGATCGCGACGATGACGCCGCTGCGGTCCTCGCGGTTGCGCGGGAGCTCGAGGGACTCGCGGTCGCTGGCCTCGATCACGGCCAGATGGTCGAGCAGGTCCTCGGTGTCGCCGACGGATCCCGACCCGCGGTCGTGCCACTGGCCGACCGGGTCGTCGCCGGACTCGCTGACTAGCCGCAGTGCGTACCCGTTGCGGGCGAGATGGACGCCGATCGACGCGGCGGCGGTGATCATCCACTCGAACGACGAGGCCGGCCCGCTCCCGCGGTGCGCGTTCTCGCGGGTGTCGATGATCAGCGTCGCGCGGCTCTGGAAAGGCTGCTCCTCACGGCGCACCATCAGCTCGCCCATCCGGGCCGACGACGGCCAGTGCACCCGGCGCAGGTCGTCGCCGTCGCGGTACTCGCGGACCGTGACGTCCTCGGCGCCGGCGGCGGCGAAGGCCCGCGGCCGGTTGTCGCCGGTGCCGGACCACTCGCCGCTGAGCTGGCCATCCGGCAGCGGCTGCACCTCCGGCGTCACGGTCAGCGTGTTGCGGGCCTGGAACGCCCGGGTCAGCTCGATCAGCCCGAACGGGTCGCTGATCCGGATCCGCAGCGGCCCGATGATGAAGCGCCCGCGCACGTCGGACCGGACGGTGTAGCTGATCTCGCGTCGCCAGCGCGGCCCGACCTCGTCGAGCACGAACCGCGGCCGGGTGCCGAGCACGTACGGCACCTGGTCCTCGACCAGCACCAGGTTCGACGGCATCCGGCCACGGTTGTCCAGCGCGAGGCTGACCCGGGTCGGCTTGCCGACCGGGATACGCGACGGGTTGATGGTGCGGAAGCACGACAGCCGGTAACGCGCGCGGCTGATCATCAGCACGGTGACCATCGGCAGCAGCAGGACGAGGATGCCGATCCGCAGCAGGTCCTTCTGCCCAAGCACCATCGAGCAGAACAGGCAGGTCAGCCCGGCGGCGACGAAGGCGCGACCTCGGGTCGTCAGGGCGGACAGCGAGTCACGCACCGTGGGTCACCGGCCGGGGGAGGTGCGCGGGCGATGCTCGGGGGTCGGTACGGACCGCACGATGTCGGCCACGATCCGCTCGGCCGAGCGACCGGCCAGGTGGGCCTCGGCGTTCGGCAGCAGCCGGTGGGCGAGCACGGAGCCGGCCAGGGCCTGGACATCGTCCGGGACGACGTAGTCGCGGTTGTCCAGCGCGGCGGACGCCCGCGCGGCCCGGACGAGATGCAGCGTCGCCCGCGGGGAGGCGCCGAGCCGCAGGTCCGAGGACCGTCGGGTCGCCGTGGTCAGCGTGACGGCGTACTGCTGCACGGACTCCGCGACGTACACCGTCTTCACCACGTCGATCAGCGCGGCGATCTCGTCCGCGTGGGTGACCGGCTCGACCCGGTCGAGCGGGTTGGTCTCGGTGCGGCTGTTCAGCATCGCCAGCTCGGCCGACTCGACGGGGTAGCCCATCGACACCCGTGCCATGAACCGGTCGCGCTGCGCCTCGGGGAGGGGGTAGGTGCCCTCCATCTCGATCGGGTTCTGTGTCGCGATGACCATGAACGGTGGGTTCAGCACGTACGTGGAGCCGCCGACCGTGACCTGGGCCTCCTCCATGCACTCGAGCAGCGCCGACTGGGTCTTGGGCGAGGCACGGTTGATCTCGTCGCCGACCACGATATTGGCGAACACGCCACCGGGACGGAACTCG
This sequence comes from Nocardioidaceae bacterium, assembly GCA_050699035.1. Classification (GTDB taxonomy): domain Bacteria; phylum Actinomycetota; class Actinomycetes; order Propionibacteriales; family Nocardioidaceae; genus WHTB01. The sequence goes on from JBOHDE010000035.1 coordinate 14,350, forward strand.
AAGTGCCTCGTCTCCTGGTTGTAGACCGACACCCCGGTCACGTCGGAGGGCAGCAGGTCGGGCGTGAACTGGATCCGCTTGACCGAGCAGTCGATGGAGCGGGCCAGCGCCTTCGACAGCATCGTCTTGCCGACCCCCGGCACGTCCTCGATCAGCAGGTGGCCCTCGGCCAGCAGCACCGTCAGCGCCAGCCGCACGACGTCGGGCTTGCCCTCGATCACGGTCTCGACCGCGTTGCGGATCCGGTCGATGACCTTCGCGAGCCGGTCGAGGTCGACGGGCTGACCTGGGGAGTCCCCGATGCCCTCGGCCGGACCGTCCGCCGTCACTTCCATCGACACTGAATGCCTCCCGCTCGTCGTACCGATGCCGCGTTGATCCTAAGAAACGATCGTCGTCGCGGTGGTCGGGTTCGCCGTAACGATGTGGTCTCTTTCGACGCTGTTAGTACGGGGCAGCAACGGCAATGGATGACGCGCCGCGGGCAATCCCCATGAACACCACTCTCCACCACTGAGCCAAATCTGTCCGCCCCGTCGGCGCAACGGGCCGCAGTCGCTCCCACCACGGGTGGTGGTGGGGGTGGTGCTTCCGGTGGTGGTAAGAGCGTAAAACACCCCATTTGGAGATTGCGTGTGGGGGAAAGTGGGGTATGGTGGGGCGCACTGGAGGAAGAGGAGGTGGTGGGACATGTTCTTCGGCACCCACACGCCTCGCCTGGACGACAAGGGCCGGCTCTTCCTCCCCGCCAAGTTCCGTGACCAGCTGGAGGAGGGCCTCGTGATTACGAGAGGGCAAGACCGCTGCCTCTACGTGTGGCCCAACGCCGAGTTCGCCACGCTGACCGAGCAGATGCGGCAGGCGCCGGTCACCAACAAGCGCGCCCGCGACTACATGCGCATGCTGTTCGCCGGTGCCTCGGACGAGACGCCCGACCGGCAGGGCCGGATCACTATCCCGCCGATGCTGCGTGAGTACGCGACGCTCAGCCGCGACTGTGTGGTCATCGGCGCCATGAACCGAGTCGAGATCTGGGACGCCGAGGCGTGGCAGACCTACTCGGGTGAGCAGGAGCAGGCGTTCTCCGACCTCGCGGAGGAGGTGCTGCCCGGCTTGGTCTGACTCCAGCCCGCGACCTCGGACCGTCGTACGTCGAGGTCTCCCGCCCGCTCCCGACAGGTCATCTGACACACCTTCCCCGGTGGCAGAGGGCCAACCCCGAACCGAGCGGGCGGAGACCTGGCCGTACGAAGGCCAGCAGGTCGCCCCCACCCGCAGCAGCGAGACGACGCACGAGCAGCACCCATGACCAGGCCCGCGAAGCCCGGTCCCGCAGCTTCACACCGCAGCACCGTTCGAGGGGGTCGAGATGCAGGTAGAGGGCACCGCGGACGACCGGCCACCGCGCCGGGTCCGCGACGAGGTCAAGGACGGCCTCGCCGTGATCGCCTTCTCTGCCGCCGCCTCGAGCGCGCTCGCCGTCGTGCTCGTCGTCCTCACGACGCTGGCGAGCTGACGCCGATGACTGCCCCCCGCCACGTCCCCGTACTCCTGGACCGAATCCTCGCGCTGGTCTCCCCGGTGCTGACGCAGCCGGGCTCGGTGCTCGTCGACGCCACGCTCGGCCTCGGCGGCCATGCGGAGGCGGTCCTCGACCGGTGTCCGCAGGCCCACGTCGTCGGCATCGACCGCGACCCGAGGGCGCTTGAGCTGGCGACCACCCGGCTCGCGCCGTTCGGCGACCGGTTCAGCCCGGCGCACGCGGTGTACGACGAGATCCCCGAGGTGCTCGCCGAGCTCGGCATCGCACGGGTGCAGGCGGTGCTGTTCGACCTCGGGGTGTCGTCGATGCAGCTCGACGAGACCGAGCGTGGCTTCGCCTACCGTGCCGACGCCCCGCTGGACATGCGGATGGACCCGACCCGCGGGCCGACCGCCGCGGACGTGCTCAACACCTACCCGGCCGACCAGCTGGTGAAGGTGCTGCGGCAGTACGGCGAGGAGCGTTTCGCGCCCCGGATCGTCCGAGCCATCGTCGCGGCGAGGGAGCAGCAGCCGCTGACGTCGAGTGCCGCGCTGGTGGAGCTGATCCGAGCCTCCATCCCGGCCGCGGCCCGACGCACCGGCGGGCATCCCGCCAAGCGCACCTTCCAGGCGTTGCGGATCGAGGTCAACGACGAGCTCGGTGCGCTCCGTCGGGCCCTGCCCGCGGCCATCGACGCCCTTGCCGTGGGTGGCCGGATCGTCGTCATGTCGTACCAGTCCCTGGAGGACCGCATCGCCAAGCAGGTGCTCGTCGCCCGCTCCCGCACCGACGTACCCGAGGACCTGCCGGTCGTACCGGTGGGCCACGAGCCGGAGCTGCGCCTGCTGACCCGAGGCGCCGAGCTCGCCGACGACGCAGAGATCACCGCCAACCCGCGGGCCGCCTCCGTACGGGTGCGGGCCGCCGAACGACTGCGGGAGGCAGCGTGAGCTCGTTCCTGGCCCAGACCCGCGCCCGGGTTCCCCGGCTGGCCGACGCCGTCGCCCAGCAGCGGGCCCGGCTATCGGTGGTCCGCCGGCCCGAGCAGCGTGCGCCGCGGGTGCCGTTCGCGGCGCTGGTGCTGGCGGTGCTGGGCATCGGCCTGGTCGGCCTGCTCGTCCTCAACACGACGTTGCAGCACCAGGCGTTCTACGCGAACTCGCTGGAGCAGCGGGCCGACGGGCTGGCCGAGCGGAAGCAGTCGCTGGAGATCGGCGTCGACGCGCTGCGGGCCTCCGGCCGGGTGGCGCGGGAGGCGGACCGCCTCGGCATGGTGCCGAACTCCAGCCCGGCGTTCCTGTTCCTGGCCGACGGCACCGTGCGCGGCACACCGGCGCCGGCCGACCCGCAGCACGCACTGCCACTGGACACGAGCGACTGAGACAGCGGGGAGGAGTCCGGTGACGCACCGATCGCGGAACAGGAGCCGTAGCCGGCGCCGGGTCCGGATGGGCCGTCCCACCTTCCGGCTGCGCGCCGGACTGCTGCTGATGGTCTTCGTGTTCTCCCTGTTCGCCGGCCGGCTCGTGCAGATCCAGGGGATCGACGCGCACGCGTACTCCGAGCTCTCCGACAAGTACGAGGGCGCGACCGAAGTCGCACTGACCGCGTCGCGCGGGGCCGTCGTCGACCGAGACGGTGCCCCGCTGGCGCAGACCGTCGACGCCGAGCTGCTGTTCGCCGACCCGACCCGGACCAGCGCGAAGGCGCCGCAGATCGCCAAGATCATCGCCGACCGGATCGACGTCAGCTACCTCACGCTGGTCAAGGCGCTTCGCAAGCCGGGCACCCAGTACTCGTACCTCGCCCGCCGCGTGATGCCGAAGGACGCCGACGCCATCATGGCCGAGCTCGAGGCGAAGGACCTGGCCGGCGTCTACACCGAGCGCGACCCGCTGCGCACGTACCCCGCCGGCGACATCGCGTCCAACCTGGTCGGCTTCGTCGGCAGCGACGGCCACGGGCTCGCCGGGATCGAGCTCGCGATGGAGGACATGCTGAAGGGGAAGGACGGGCACGCCACCTACGTCACGGACGCCCAGGGCACCCGGATCCCGTTGGCCGACTCCTCGGTCGTGGAGCCGAAGCCGGGCAAGGGGGTGGCCCTGACGATCGACGAGGACCTGCAGTTCTACGCCCAGCGACGGCTGCGGCAGGCGGTCGACGACACCGGCTCGATCTCCGGGTCGGTGGTGGTGATGGATCCGCGCACCTCGCAGGTGCTCGCGCTGGCCGACTACCCGAGCTTCGACGCCAACAAGCCGGGCAAGGCGCCGAAGGCGGACCGCGGCAGCCGCGCGGTGCAGGACGTGTACGAGCCGGGCAGCGTGCAGAAGGTGCTGACGACCGCGGCGCTGATCGACGCCGGCAAGGTGACGTCGCGGACCAAGATCAGCGTCCCCGGACTGCTGCGCCGCGGCCCCGACACGATCAAGGACTGGTGGCCGCACGAGACCCTCCACATGACGCTGGCCGGGGTGATCGCCCGGTCGTCGAACATCGGCACGGCCGTCGCCGCCGAGCAGATCGAGCCCGAGGACCTCTACGACTACCTGCGCGCGTTCGGGCTCGGACAGCGCACCGACCTCGGGCTTGCCGGGGAGACGAAGGGCCTGCTGCCGGCGCCGGAGAGCTGGCAGCCGATCAGCCGCGACACCATCGCCTTCGGCCAGGGGTTGTCGGTCAACGCGGTGCAGATGACGGCGGCCGTCTCCGCCATCGCCAACGGCGGGGAGTACGTGCGCCCCAGCCTGGTGAAGGGGTACGTCGGCGCCGGCGGCGAGGTGGAGCCGGCCGAGCCCGCCGAGTCCCGCCGGGTGGTCAGCAAGTCGGCCGCGACCGAGGTGACGGAGATGATGGAGATGGTCACGGCCGAGAACGGCACGGCGCCGTCGGCCGCCATCGACGGCTACCGGGTGGCCGGCAAGACCGGCACGGCGCAGCGGGTCAACCCCGACGGTGGCGGCTACGAGGGCGGCGGCTACACGTTGTCCTTCGCCGGCTTCGCCCCGGCCGACGACCCACGCGTCGTCACATACATCGTGCTGCAGAAGCCATCCACGTCCGACGGCGGCGGCACGGCCGGTGGCCCCGTCTTCCACGACATCACCAGCTACGCCCTGCAGAAGTACGGAGTGCCTCCGACCGGCTCACGGTCACCCGAACTGCCACTCGACTACTGACCGCCGGTAGCCTCTCGCCGTGCCCCCAGACCCCAGCGACCGGCCGCTCTCCAGCCGACCGCGCCGAACACCCCGGCTCAGCCTCGGTTCCCTCGTCGACGTCGTCGGCGGGGACCTGGCTGGCGGCCGGGGCAACGCGGACGCCACCGCGGTGCCGGTCAGCGGCGTGACGCTCGACTCCCGGCGGGTCGAGCCGGGCGACCTCTATGCGGCGCTGCCGGGTGCCTCGGTGCACGGAGCCGACTTCGCGGCCCCGGCCGTAGCAGCCGGTGCGGTCGCCGTGCTGACCGACGCCGACGGCCGGGCGCGGGTCACGGCCGACGTCCCGGTCTGGGTGGTGGACACGCCCCGCGGCGTGCTCGGCGTCGTCGCGGCCGAGGTCTACGGCCGGCCCGCCGAGCGGCTCCGCACGATCGGTGTCACGGGCACGCACGGCAAGACGACGTCCTGCTTCATGATCGAGGCCGGCCTGGTCGGCGCCGGTCGGACCCCTGCTGTGGTCGGCACGGTCGGCACCCGGGTGGCTGGGGAGTACATCAAGACCGCGCTCACCACGCCGGAGGCGCCCGACCTGCATGCTCTGTTCGCCGTGATGGAGGAGCGTGGCGTCGACGCCTGCGCGATGGAGGTGTCCAGCCACGCGCTGGTGATGGGCCGGGTCGACGGGGTGGTGTTCGACGTCGCCGTGTTCACCAACCTGGGCCGGGACCACCTGGACTTCCACGCCGACGAGGAGGACTACTTCGCCGCGAAGGCCGCCCTGTTCACGCCGAGCCGGGCGAGGCGTGGCCTGGTCAACGTCGACGACCCGTACGGCCGGCGGCTGCTGCAGCAGGCCGAGATCTCGATGGCGACGTTCTCCCCGTCGGGTGGGCCGGCCGACTGGCGGGCCGACGAGGTCGCGTCAACGGCCGACGGGTCGACGCTCGTCGTCGTCGACCCGGGCGGCGGGCGGCATCGGCTGCGGCTCGCCGTGCCCGGCCAGTTCAACGTCGCCAACGCGCTCGCGTCGGTCGCCGCGCTCGGTGAGTGCGGAGTTCCGCCCTCCCTGGCGGTGCAGGGGATGTCGAGCCTGACCGGCGTGCCCGGGCGGATGGAGCGGATCGCCAGCGACCTGGGCTTCACCGTCGTGGTCGACTATGCCCACAAGCCGGACGCCGTGCAGGCCGTGCTGGCCGCCCTGCGGCCGGTCACCGCGGGGCGGCTGATCACGGTCATCGGGGCCGGCGGCGACCGGGACCGAGGCAAGCGACTGATGATGGGTCAGGTCGCAGCCCGGCTCAGCGACCTGCTGGTCGTAACCGACGACAACCCGCGCACCGAGGACCCGGCGGCGATCCGGGCGGCCGTCGTCGAGGGCACGACCACGGTGCCGGCGGCCGAGCGAGCCGAGGTGGTCGAGTTGGGCGACCGGCGGACGGCGATCGAGACCGCACTGATCAAGGCGGCTCCGGGCGACTGCGTACTCGTCGCCGGCAAGGGACACGAGCAGGGACAGGAAGTGGCCGGTGTGGTGCATCCGTTCGACGACCGCGAGGTGGTCCGCGCGGTGCTGAGCGGTCTGGCCGGTGCCGGGAGCGACCGATGATCCCACTGACTCTCGGCGAGATCGCCGACCTGGTGGACGGCGCGGTCGCCGGCCCGGACCCCGTGGCGGCCAGCGAGACGGTGGTCACCGGTCCGCCGTCGGTCGACTCCCGTGACATCGACTCCGGCGGGCTGTTCGTGGCTGTCCTCGGCGAGCACGTCGACGGCCACGACTACGCCGAGGCGGCGGTCGAGGCGGGTGCCGCCGGAGTGCTGGCCGCGCGACCGGTGGAGGTGCCGTGCGTCGTGACGGCCGACCCGGTGGTGGCACTCGGCCGGCTCGCCCAGGCCGTGCTGTCGCGGCTACCCGGGTGCACGGTGATCGGCGTGACGGGCTCGCAGGGCAAGACCAGCGCCAAGGACATGCTGGCCCAGATCCTCGAGCGGGTCGGCCCGACGGTCGCCCCGAGAGGCTCGTTCAACAACGAGATCGGCGCACCGCTGACGGCCTTGCGCTGCGACCCCGACACCCAGTTCCTGGTGGTGGAGATGGGTGCGCGCGGCGGCGGCCACATCCGAGACCTCGCCGCGATGGCCGGACCGACGGTCGGGCTGGTGCTCAACGTCGGCGTCGCACATCTCGGCGAGTTCGGCACCCGCGTGGACATCGCGGCGGCGAAGGGCGAGCTGGTCGAGGCGCTGCCGGCCGACGGTCGGGCCGTCCTGAACATCGACGACGACCTGGTGCGCGGCATGGCCGGCCGCACCGACGCGCCGGTGCGATGGTTCGGGACGGCGGGGGCGGCCGACGTACGCCTGGGCGAGGTGGAGCTGGACGCGCACGGTCGGCCCCGCTTCACGCTGACCACGTCCGACGGCTCCGCCGACCTGACCCTGCAGCTGGTCGGGGAGCACCAGGCCCACAACGCGGCCGCCGTCGCCGCGACCGCGCTCGCCGCCGGAGTTCCGTGGCCGGTGGTCGTCGAGGCCCTCGGTCAGGTCGAGTCGCGGTCCCGCTGGCGGATGGAGGTGCACGAGCGCGCCGACGGGGTGACGGTTGTCAACGACGCCTACAACGCCAACCCGGACTCGATGCGGGCCGCGCTGAAGACCCTGGCCGTCCTCGGGGCCGGCCACCGGCGCACTGTCGCCGTACTCGGCGAGATGCTCGAGCTCGGCGCGGCGTCCCAGGACGAGCACGACGCGGTCGGCAGACTTGTCGTGCGGCTGAACGTGTCACGGCTGGTCGTGGTGGGTGAGGGTGCCCGCCCGATGCATCTCGGCGCCGAGCTCGAGGGTTCGTGGGACGGCGAGTCCGTCTTCGTCCCTGACGCGGACGCCGCCGTAGAGTTCCTCCGCGATGACGTGGGCGCCGGCGACGTCGTACTCGTCAAAGCGTCACGGGCGACCGGTCTCGAGCGGGTCGCCGAAGCACTTCTGGCCGGCACGACCGACGACGAGGAAGAGGTACGCGGATGAGGGCGATCCTGCTCGCAGGTGGGCTCAGCTTGCTGGGCACCCTGTTGGGCACCCGAGTCGCCATCAGCTTCCTGATCGCCAAGGGCTACGGCCAGCTGATCCGTGACGACGGCCCGACGTCGCATCACACCAAGCGCGGCACGCCGACCATGGGCGGTCTGGTCATCATCTGCGCCGTGGTCCTCGGCTACCTGGCGGCCAAGGTGTTCACCGGGCAGTGGCCGACGGCGTCCGGCTGGCTGCTGTTGTTCCTGTTCGTCGGGCTCGGGCTGGTCGGGTTCCTCGACGACTTCATCAAGATCTCCAAGCAGCGCAGCCTCGGCCTGCGCAGCAAGGCGAAGATCGCCGGTCAGACGCTGATCGCGGTGACGTTCGCCGTGCTGGCGCTGCAGTTCCCGGACGAGAACGGCCGCGAGCCGGCCGGCCGGTTCATCTCTTTCATCCGCGACATGCACCAGCTCGAGCTGTGGAGCCCGCTGATCGTGATCTTCGTCCTGATCATGATCGCCGGCACCAGCAACGGCGTGAACCTCACCGACGGTCTCGACGGCCTCGCCACGGGTGCCTCGGTGATGGTGTTCGGCGCGTACACGCTGGTGTGCATCTGGCAGTTCAACCAGAGCTGCGCGACGACCGGTGGTGGCGGCTGCTACGAGGTGCGCGACCCGTACGACCTTGCCGTCGTTGCGGCGGCGCTGACCGGCGCCTGCTTCGGCTTCCTGTGGTGGAACGCCGCGCCCGCGAAGATCTTCATGGGCGACACCGGGGCGCTGTCGCTCGGCGGGGCGCTGGCGGGCCTCGCCGTGCTGACTCGCACCGAGGTCCTGCTCCTCGTGCTCGGCGGGCTGTTCGTGATCATCACCTTGTCGGTGATCCTGCAGGTCGGGTACTTCAAGGCCACCAAGGGCAAACGGCTGTTCCGGATGGCGCCTCTGCAGCACCACTTCGAGCTCAAGGGCTGGGCCGAGGTCACCATCGTGATCCGGTTCTGGATCATCTGCGGCATCTGCGTGGCGGCCGGTCTCGGCATCTTCTACGCCGAGTGGGTCGCGGGCGCGTGAGCGCACCCGGCTGGATCAACGAGGCGCACCGGCACTCGCCGTGGGGCGACGTACGTGTCGCGGTGGCCGGCCTCGGGGTGTCCGGCTTCGCCGCCGCCGACAGCCTGGTGCACCTCGGCGCCCGGGTGACGGTGGTCGACGACAGCGACGGCGAGACCGAGCGCGACAAGGCCACGCTGCTGGGGATCCTCGGCGCCGACGTACGCCTCGGCCCCGGCTCGACCAGCGATCTGCCCGAGCCGGTCGACCTCGTCGTTACGTCACCGGGCTGGCGCCCCGACGCACCGCTGCTCGCCGCCGCGGCCGCGTCCGGCGTACCCGTGTGGGGCGAGGTCGAGCTGGCCTGGCGGCTGCGCGACCCCGAGCACCCGACACCGTGGCTCG
>JBOHDE010000036.1:0-23467 GCA_050699035.1 Nocardioidaceae bacterium
CTGTCGATCGGTGGCAACCACCTGATCCACGCACTGCGCCGCAACATGAACATGACGATCCTGCTGTTCAACAACCGGATCTACGGCCTGACCAAGGGCCAGTACTCCCCGACCTCCGAGACCGGCAAGGTGACCAAGTCGACACCGGTCGGGTCCGTCGACACGCCGTTCAACCCGATCTCGCTGGCGCTCGGCGCGGAGGCGACGTTCGTCGCACGCACCATCGACTCCGACCGCAAGCACCTCACCGGGGTGCTGCGCGCGGCGGCCGCCCACCGCGGCACGTCTCTGGTCGAGATCTACCAGAACTGCCCGATCTTCAACGACGGCGCGTTCGACTCGTTCAAGGACAAGGACACCCGCGACGACGCGATCATCCCGCTGCGGCACGGCGAGCCGATCAGGTTCGGCGCGGATGGCCAGTACGGCGTGGTGCGCGAGCACACGAGCGGGGCGTTCTTCGCGGTCGAGGTCGCCGACGTCGACGAGTCCGAGCTGCATGTCCACGACGCGCACGCGATCGACGCGTCGGCGGCGTTCGGGCTGTCGCGGCTCACCGATGCCGGCCACCTGCACCGCGCGCCGATCGGCATCTTCCGCGACGTCGACCGTCCCACCTACGACGACCAGGCCCGCCAGCAGGTCGCGACCGCGCGGGAGGCAGCCGGTGCGGGCGACCTGGCGGCGCTGATCGCCGGCGGCGACGCCTGGACCGTCAACTGACCGACCCCATCTGTTGAGTGGGACGTTTCCGACGCGACACGCTGGCGTGTCTGTCGAACTCGTCACACTCATCGGCGGGTGGATTCTCGCGGTCAGGAGTCATGTCGCCGGTAGGTGATGACGGGACCTAGACTGCATGGGTGTCGGAGCAACGTCGCGGATTCTTGCTGGGTGCCGCCGCCTACATCATGTGGGGGCTGTTCCCACTGTTCTGGCCGCTGCTCGAGCCGGCCACCCCGAGGGAGATCCTGGCGCACCGGATCGGCTGGACCCTGGTCGCCGTCGTCGCGCTGCTGGTCGCCCGGCGGCGGATCGGTAGCCTGCGCCGGCTGGTCGCCGACCGGCGGGCGCTGGTCGCACTACTGGTGGCCGCCGTCACGATCGCGTGCAACTGGTTCACGTACATCTGGGGCGTCAACAACGGTCATGTGGTGGAGACGTCGCTCGGCTACTTCATCAACCCGCTGGTGACCGTGCTGATGGGCGTGGTTCTGCTGGGCGAACGGCTGCGCACCGCCCAATGGGTCGCGCTCGGCATCGCCGCGGCGGCGGTGGTCTGGCTGACCGTCGACTACGGTCGGCCGCCGTGGATCGCCCTCGTGCTGGCGTTCAGCTTCGGGACGTACGGCCTGGCCAAGAAGAAGGCCGGCGCGGGCGCCATCGAAGGGCTGACCGTCGAGACCGTCGTTCTCGCCCCGCTCGCTGTCGGCTACCTCACCTTCCTGCACAGCGCCGGGGACGGCAGCTTCGGCGCGAACGGGTGGCTGCACGCGCTGCTGCTGGCCAGCACCGGCATCGTCACCGCGATCCCGCTGCTGTGCTTCGGTGCGGCGGCCACCCGGATCCCGCTCAGCACCATCGGGTTGCTGCAGTACCTCGCGCCGACGCTGCAGTTCGCGGTCGGGGTGCTGATCTTCCGGGAGGACATGACGGCGGCGCGGTGGGGCGGCTTCGCGCTGGTGTGGGTGGCGCTCGTCGTGTTCACGGTCGAGGCCGTCCGCCACCACCGCCGGGTGCTGCGTACCGCTGCCTGGGCCACGGGGCCAGGGACTCGCACGACGCCGGCTGTTCACCTCGACGACACGGATGGCACCCCGTACGCTCGCTAGTGGCGCCTAACGTCTCGCGCGACCGGATCGCCACCCCGAACGGAGTCCCCCGTGACCCCTCGCCTTCTCCCCCTCCTCGGCCCGCACGGCTCGCGCAGCGCGATGACCTGTCAGTTCCGCTGCGGCAATGCGTGCGACCATCCCGAGCCCAACAGGTCTGGCAACGAGCACTTCCAGGACGTCCTGGCACAAACCATCGCCCGCCGGTCCGTCCTGAAGGCCGGCGCCGTCGGCGGCGCCGGGCTGGTGATCGCCGGCCTCGGCCAGAGCGCCGCGGCGGCGGCACCCAGCACCACCGGCGGTGACATCTCCGACCTCGACTTCGAACCGGTGACGCCGAACAAGCGCGACGCCCTGACGACCGCGACCGGCTTCCGGCACGACGTCGTCGCCCGGTGGGGCGACCCGGTGGTGCCCGGAGCGCCGGACTTCGACATCCACCACCAGTCGGCGGAGAGCCAGGCCCTGCAGTTCGGCTACAACTGCGACTACGTCGCCGTGCTGCCGCTGGACCGTGGCCGGGCCCTACTCGTGGTCAACCACGAGTTCACGAACGAAGTGCTGATGTACCCCGCCGGTGAGTACGACGACGAGACGATCAAGGAGATTGCGCTGCAGGCCCACGGCCTCTCCGTCCTGGAGATCGAGCGCGGCAAGAAAGACGGCTCGTGGCGCCGGGTCGACCCCCGTCACACCGAGCACAACCGACGGATCACCGTGACCAGCTCGTTCGAGCTGACCGGGCCGGCCGCCGGCTCACCGCGACTTCGTACCCAGGGCGACCCGACCGGTCGGCACGTCCTCGGCACCTTCAACAACTGCGCGGGCGGCATGACGCCGTGGGGCACGACCCTGCACGGCGAGGAGAACTTCAACGGCTACTTCGACAAGTCCGGCGAGCTCGACTCGCGCTACTCCGCGAGCTACCAGCGGTACGGCCTCAACGGCGCGGGGCGCGGGTGGATGGACGTCGACGACCGGTTCGACCTGACCGTCGAGCCGCACGAGCCGTTCCGCTTCGGGTGGATCGTCGAGCTCGACCCGTACGACCCGGCCTCCACGCCGAAGAAGCGCACCATGCTCGGGCGGATGAAGCACGAGGGCGCCAACATCGGCCTCGCCGCAGACGGCCGCGCGGTCGCGTACATGGGCGATGACGAGCGCGGCGACTACATCTACAAGTTCGTGTCCCGCGACCGGATGGCACGCGGCACGAGCCGCACGGCGCACCGGCACAACCTGACCCTGCTCGACAAGGGCACGCTGTACGTCGCGAAGTTCACCGGCGACGGCACGGAGGACGGCGTGTACGACGGGGCGGGCGAGTGGATCGCGCTGGCGACCGACACGGCGTCGCTGGTCGGCGGGATGTCGCTGGAGGACGTGCTCATCGACGTCCGGATCGCGGGCGACACGGTCGGCGCAACCCGGATGGACCGCCCCGAAGACATCGAGCGCAACCCGGTGAACGGCAAGGTCTACTGCGCGCTCACCAACAACTCCGACCGCGGCACGAAGTTCCCGGTCGATGAGTCCAACCCGCTGGCGAGCAGCATGGTGCGGTCGTCGCTGTCGGCGCCGCTGACCAGTGCGTCGGGCAACCGCAACGGATACGTACTCGAGCTGACCGAGCAGGGCGGCAACGCTGCCGCGACCCGCTTCACCTGGGACCTGTTCCTCGTGTGTGGCGACCCGGAGGCGCCGGAGACGTACTTCGGTGGCTTCCCGAAGGAGCAGGTCAGCCCGATCTCCTGCCCGGACAACGTCGCGTTCGACGAGCAGGGCAACCTGTGGATCTCCACCGACGGCAACGTGCTGGGGTCCAACGACGGCCTGTTCGCAGTGCCCACGAAGGGTCGTGACCGTGGTCGGGTGCGGCAGTTTCTGACCGTGCCGATCGGCGCCGAGACCTGTGGGCCGCTGATCGTCGACGACGAGAGTGTGTTCGTGGCGGTGCAGCACCCGGGCGAGACCGACGGCGCGACGTTCGAGAGTCCGTCGTCGACCTGGCCGCACACCGACGACTTCGCGCGACCGAGTGTGGTCGTCACGTACCGCGACTGAGTCACTGCTCCCGACCACTGCCTTGTGGGCGGCTCCGGTCCAGAACCGGATTGGAACGGGGGCGCCCCGTCCCAATAGGTCTGGAACGGGGCGCCCCCGTGCCAGAAAAAACCTGGGTCAGGTGGTGCGGTGGACGACGAGGTCGCAGAGGCCGGCGAGGGCGTCTCGGGCCGGGCCTTCGGGCAGCTCGGCGAGCAGGGCCCGGGCTGCGTCGGCGTGCTGCGACACCACCGCCCTCGACTCCGCGATCGCCGGGTGGGCGCGCAGCAGCTTCAGCGCCTCGGCGAGCAGCGTCTCGTCGGTCAGGTCGGAGTCGAGCAGCGACAGCAGCCGGGCGTCGGCCGGGTCGGTCGAGCGGCGCGCGATCAGCACCGGCAGGGTCGGCACACCTTCCCGCAGGTCGGTGCCGGGCGTCTTGCCGGTGGCGTCGCTGGTCACGTCGATCACGTCGTCGGACAGCTGGAACACCGTCCCGATCCGCTCGCCGAACTCCGTGAGCACCTCCACATGCCGGTCGGAGGCACCCGCCAGCAGGGCACCGTAGTGCGCGGCCGTCGAGATCAGCGCGCCGGTCTTGTCGGCCACGACCCGCAGATAGTGGTCCAGCAGCTCCTCACCCTCGCGCGGCCCGACCGTCTCACGCACCTGGCCCTCGACCAGCCGGGCGAACGTGTGCGCCTGGATGCGCACCGCCTCGGGCCCGAGGTCGGCGATCGCCTTCGACGCCTGCGCGAACAGAAAGTCGCCGGTCAGGATTGCGACGGTGTTGTCCCAGCGGACGTTGGCGCTATCGGCGCCGCGGCGCAGGTCGGCCTCGTCCATCACGTCGTCGTGGTAGAGCGACGCGAGGTGGGTCAGCTCGACCCCGACCGCAGCGGGTACGACGGTGTCGGCGGACCGGTCGCCGAACTCGGCCGCCACCAGCACCAGCATCGGCCGGAACCGCTTGCCGCCGGCCCGGATCAGGTGTTGGGCGGCCTCGACCAGGAACGGCACGTCGCTCGAGATGAACGCGGTCATCCGCGCCTCCACCTCGTCGAGGCCCGCCCGCACCCGTCCCTCGAGCTCGGGGTCGACCTGTTCGAAGAGGCCCACGCTGCTCACTGTTGCTCCCGTCCTCGGTCCGCTCAGCGGATGAACGCGCCTGCATCCCGGGCCAGGTCGAGGACCGGGTCGGGCAGGACACCGAGTACGACGGTAGCGACCAGTCCCACCGTGATCGCCGTCGCGGTCAGCACACTCGGCACCGCGACCGTCGGACCGTCGCCGACCGGGTCGGAGAAGAACATCAGCACGATGACCCGGATGTAGACGAACGCGGTGACCACCGAGGCCAGCACGGCGATGATCACCAGCGCCTCGGCGCCGCCGGACCAGGCCGACGTGAAGACCGCCCACTTGCCAGTGAACCCGCTGGTCAGCGGCAGCCCGAGGAAGGCCAGCATGAACACCGCGAACACCCCGGCCAGCAGCGGCGAGTCCTTGCCAAGCCCGGCCCAGCGCGACAGGTGCGTGGCCTCGCCGGACGAGTCGCGCACCACGGTGACGACCGCGAACGCGCCGATCGTGGTGAAGCCGTACGCCACCAGGTAGAACAGCACGGCCTGCAGGCTGGTGATCCCGTCACCGGTCTCGGCGGCCGTCTGGGCGCCGACGAAGCCGGTCAGGATGAAGCCGGCGTGCGCGATCGACGAGTACGCCAGCAGGCGCTTCACGTCGGTCTGGGTCAGCGCGATGATCGAGCCGACCGCCATCGTCAAGATGGCGACCACCCAGATCATCGGCTGCCAGTCCCAGCGAGCACCGCCCAGCGCGACGTAGAACACCCGCAGCATGGCGCCGAACGCGGCGATCTTCGTGCACGCCGCCATGAAACCGGTGACTGCGGTCGGCGCGCCCTGGTAGACGTCGGGCGTCCAGGCGTGGAACGGCGCGGCGCCGACCTTGAACAGCAGGCCCACCGCCATCAGGCCGATCCCGGTCAGCAGCAGCGGGTCGCTTCCGGTCTGGCTCGAGATGGCCGCGTCGATGCCGGCCAGCGAGACGCTGCCCGAGTAGCCGTAGACCAGCGCGATGCCGAACACGAAGAACGCCGACGAGTATGCACCGAGCAGGAAGTACTTCATCGCCGCCTCCTGGCTGAGCAGGCGGCGCCGCCGCGCCAGGCCGCACAGCAGGTAGAGCGGGAGGGACAGCACCTCGAGCGCGACGAACATCGTCAGCAGGTCGTTGGACGCGGGGAACAGCAGCATGCCGCCCACCGCGAACAGCATCAGCGGGAACACCTCGGTGTGCTCCAGGCCGCGGGTGGACGCCTCACGCTCGGCGTCGGTGCCCGGCAGCGCGGCGGCCTGGCCGGCGAACGCGGTCACGCCGCCCTCCAGGTGCCGCTCGGCAAACGTCAAGACGGCGAGCAGCGACAGCAACAACAGGGTGCCCCAGAGGAACACCGTGGGGCCGTCGACCACGATCGCGCCCATCGCGTCGACGACACCGCGGCCGGCGCCGTCGCCCACCTCGGGCAGGTCACCGGCGATCAGGACCGTGCCGACCAGCGCCGAGAGCAGGCCGACCACCGCGATCAGGGTCTGCGTGACGTAGCGGTGGCGGCGGTCCACGAACGCCTCGACCAGCACGCCAGCGACGGCCGCGCCGAACACCGCCAGCAGCGGCCAGATGTACTGGTAGCCGATCTTCGGAGCCGTGAAGTCGGCCGCCAGCACCAAGTCGGAAACCGGACTCACTGGCCCGCCCCTTTCGCCTCGGCCGGCGCCTGCACGGTCGGCTCGGGATCATCGACGCCGACGTGCTCGAGCGTCGTCTCGACTCCTGGGTTGATGACGTCCAGCGCCGGTTTCGGGAACAGCCCGAGGATGACGATCAGGGCGAGCACCGGGGCCAGCGCCACGATCTCGCGGACGTTGAGGTCGGTGGTGTCCTCCAACCCGGCTCGGGTCGGGCCAGTCATCGTGCGTTGGTACATGATCAGGATGTACAGCGCCGCCAGCACGATGCCGAACGTCGCGATCACCGCGGCCGTCACCGAGTACGTGAACGTGCCGGCCAGCACCAGGAACTCGCTGACGAACGGCGACAGCCCCGGCAGCGACAGGCTCGACAGCCCGGACAGCAAGAACACCCCGGCCAGCACCGGGGCGACCTTCTCGACGCCACCGAAGTCGCTGATCAGCTTGGACCCGCGACGGCTGATCAGGAAGCCGGTCACCAAGAACAGCGCCGCCGTCGACAGCCCGTGGTTGAACATGTAGAGCGTCGACCCGGCGTGCCCCTGGCTGTTCATCACGAAGATGCCCAGCACGATGAAGCCGAAGTGCGAGATCGAGGTGTACGCGATCAGCCGGCGCATGTCGTTCTGGCCGATCGCGAGCAGCGCCCCGTAGATCACGCTGATCACCGCCAGCGCGATCACCACCGGCGTGGCCCAGGTCGAGGCCTCCGGGAAGATCCCGAGGCAGAACCGGATCATCCCGAAGGTGCCGATCTTGTCGAGGATGCTGACCAGCAGCACCGACGTGCCCGGCGTGCCCTCGCTGGCGGCGTCCGGGAGCCAGGTGTGCACCGGCCACATCGGCGCCTTGATCGCAAACGCGACGAAGAAGCCGAGGAACAGCCAGCGGCCGGTGGTCTCGCCGATCTCCAACTGGGACAGCTCGGACAACAGGTACGTCGGCCCGGACTCGGCGTCGTTCGAGACGACGTAGAGCCCGACCACCGACGCCAGCATCAGCAGACCGCCGAACAGGCTGTACAGCAGGAACTTCACCGACGCGTACGAGCGGCGCGGACCCCCGAACCCGCCGATCAAGAAGTAGATCGGGATCAGCGTGGCCTCGAACAGCACGTAGAACAAGAACACGTCGGTCGCGACGAACACACCGATCGACAGGCCCTCGAGCGCCAGCATCCAGGCGAAGAACGCATTGACGCTCCAGCGCCCGACCTCGGCGTCGTCCCAGGACGCGAGGATCACCACCGGGGTGAGGATTGCCGTGAGCAGCACCAGCAGCAGGCCGATGCCGTCGAGGCCGACGGCGTAGTGGGCGCCGAACGCACCGATCCAGGAGCGCTGCTCCTCGAACTGCATCCCGCCGCCGGCGTCGTACCGGGTCGCGACGTACACAGTGAGCACGAGCACGACCAGCGAGATCGCCAGCGCCACCTGCTTCGGCACCACACTGCGCCGGCGCGGGAGCGCCATCACGGCGAGGGCGCCGAGCAGCGGCACCGCGCCGAGGACGGTCAACCAGGGAAAGCTCACAGCGACTCCCGCCGATCGGAGCGAGTGGACAGCAGAACCGTCATCCGAGGTTCACCGCCAACAGGGCGAGTACGACGAGCGCGACACCGGACAGCATCGCCAGCGCGTACGACCGGACGAACCCGGTCTGCAGCCGCCGCAGCCGGCCCGACGAACCGCCGACCAACGCGCCGAGGCCGTTGACGGTGCCGTCGATGCCCTTGGTGTCGGCGTAGACCAGCGACCGGGTGAGGTACTGGCCGGGGCGCATCAAGACCGCCTCGTTGAGGGCGTCGCCGTACAGGTCGGCCCGGGCGGCGGCGGTGAACGGCGACACCTTGACCGGCGCGGTCCGCGGGATCTCACGCTTGACCAGCACCACGAACGCGACGGCGACACCGACCGCGACCACCGCGACGATCAGCAGGGTCAGCAGCAAGGGCGACACGGCCAGCTCGTGGTGCTCCTCACCGACCACCGGGGTCAGCCAGTCGACGATCCAGCCGCCGATCAGCAGCACGCCGCCGACCACCGACAGCACGGCCAGCACGACCAGCGGGATCGTCATCACGGCCGGCGACTCGTGCGGGTGCACGTCCTTCGCCCAGCGTTTGCGGGTCAGGAACGTCATCAGCATCACCCGGGTCATGTAGAACGCGGTGATGCCGGCGCCCAGCAGGGCACCGACGCCGACGACCCAGTTGTCGGCGAACGCCGCCTCAATGATCTTGTCCTTGCTCCAGAAGCCGGCGAAGCCGGGGAACCCGATGATCGCCAGGTAGCCCATCGCGAAGGTCAGGAACGTCGCGGGCAGGACCGGGCCGAGCGCACCGTAGCGCCGCATGTCGACCTCGTCGTCCATCGCGTGCATCACGGACCCGGCGCCGAGGAACAGGTTGGCCTTGAAGAAGCCGTGCGTGATCAGGTGGAAGATCGCGAACGCGTAGCCGGCCGGACCGAGACCGGCCGCCAGCATCATGTAGCCGATCTGGCTCATCGTCGACCCGGCGAGCGCCTTCTTGATGTCGTCTTTCGCGCACCCGATCACCGCGCCCCACAGCAGCGTGACCAGCCCGACGATGACCACCGCCGTCGCCGCGACGGGTGCACCCTCGAAGATGAAGTTGGAGCGGGTGACGAGGTAGACGCCGGCCGTCACCATGGTGGCCGCATGGATCAGCGCCGACACCGGCGTGGGGCCTTCCATCGCGTCCAGCAGCCAGCTCTGCAGCGGCACCTGCGCGGACTTGCCGCACGCGCCGAGCAGCAGCAGCAGGCCGATCGCGGTCAGCGTCGCCTCCGAGGCCTCCGACGCCGCGGCGGAGACGCCCTCGAACGACATCGTGCCGAACGTCGCGAACATCGCCATCACCGCGAGCGCCATGCCCATGTCGCCGACCCGGTTGACGACGAACGCCTTCTTCGCCGCCGTCGCCGCGGAGTGCTTGTGCTGCCAGAACCCGATCAGCAGGTACGACGCCAGGCCGACGCCCTCCCAGCCGAGGAACATGGTCAGGTAGTCGGCGCCGAGCACCAGGATCAGCATCGCCGCGACGAACAGGTTGAGCTGGCCGAAGAACCGGTTGCGTCGCTCGTCGTCGGCCATGTAGCCGATGGAGTAGACGTGGATCAGGCTGCCGACGCCGGTGATCAGCAGCACGAACAGGATCGACAGCTGGTCGACCAGGAAGCCCATCTCGACGCGGAAGCTGCCGGCCTCGACCCAGGTGTACACCGACTGGGCGACCGCCCGGTCGTCCCCGGGGCGGCGGAGCAGCTCGACGAACATCACCACGCCGAGCACGAACGACGCGATCGGCGTCGCGCAGCCGAGCAGGTGCCCCCACGCCTTCGTCGTACGGCCACCGAGCAGCAGGACCGCCGCACTGGCCGCTGGCAGCGCCACCACCAGCCAGGTCAGCGAGAACACGCCGCCGGCGGCGGCCGGCGTAACGGCGTGCCCGGCCTCCTGCATCGCCGGGTGCACGCTCAGCGCAGTAAGGCCGTTCACGACGGGCTCACCGAATACGGGGCTCACAGCAGTGGACTCCTCAGTACTTCAGCAGGCTCGCGTCGTCGACCGAGGCCGAGCGGCGGGTACGGAAGATGGTCACGATGATCGCGAGGCCGATCACGACCTCGGCGGCGGCCACCACCATCACGAAGAAGGCGGCGACCTGGCCGTCGAGGTTGCCGTGCTGGCGGGCGAACGTCACGAACGCGAGGTTGGCGGCGTTCAGCATCAGCTCGATGCACATGAACACGACGATCGCGTTGCGGCGGACGAGCACGCCGAGGGCGCCGATCGAGAACAGCAGCACGGACAGCACCAGGAACGGTTCGGAGCTCACTGCTCGCCTCCTTCCTCGGTCGACGGCCGGGTGGCGTCGTTGCCGGTCACCCGGCCGGCCTGTGACCCGTCGTCGTCGAGGCCAGGGGTACGGGCGATCGCGGGCACCTGCCGGACGGTGCCGCGAGCCTTGAGCGTGCGCGACACCGACTCGCCGGCGACCGAACCGTCGGGCAGCAGCGCCGGGGTGTCGACGGCGTTGTGCCGGGCGTAGACGCCGGGAGGTGCGAGCGGCCCGAGGTGCTTGCCGGAGTCGGCGTAGTCACGGACCCGCTGTTGCGCCCGGTCGCGCTGGGTGGGCTTCGGCGTCAGCCGCTCACGGTGCGCGAGGACCATCGCGCCGAGTGCGGCGGTGATCAGCAGCGCGCTGGTGACCTCGAAGGCGAACACGTATTTCGAGAACAGCAGGTCGGCCAGGCCCTGGACGTTGCCGTCGAGGTTGGGCCCGGCCAGCCCGGCCGCGGAGCCGACGACGGCCTGCGACGCGACGACCACCAGGACGACGCCGACCAGCAGGGCCGCCGTCGCACCGAGCGCACGCTGGCCCTTGATCGTCTCGACCAGGGAGTCGGCGGAGTCGACGCCGACCAGCATCAGGACGAACAGGAAGAGCATCAGCACGGCGCCCGTGTAGACGATGATCTGCACGACGAACAGGAACGGCGCGTCGAGCACGGCGTACAGGATCGCCAGCGACACCATCACGACGGCCAGCAGCATCGCCGAGTGGACGGCCTTGCGCACCAGCACCATGCCGAGCGCGGCGGCGACCATGATCGGAGCGAGGATCCAGAACGCGATCACCTGCTGCCTCCCGCCGACTCGGCCTCCCGGCCGGCCACGTCGTGCGTGCCGCCGCGGTAGTACGCCGCCTCGTCGTCGCCGAGCCGCATCGGGTGCGGTGGCTCCTCCATCCCGGGCAGCAGCGGGGCCAGCAGGTCCTGCTTCTCGTAGATCAGCGACTCACGCGAGCGGTCGGCCAGCTCGTACTCGTTGGTCATCGTCAGTGCGCGGGTCGGACAGGCCTCGATGCAGAGGCCGCAGAGGATGCAGCGCAGGTAGTTGATCTGGTAGACGCGGCCGTAACGCTCGCCCGGCGAGAACCGCTCCTCACCGGTGTTGCTGGCGCCCTCGACGTAGATCGCGTCGGCCGGACAGGCCCAGGCGCACAGCTCGCAGCCGATGCACTTCTCCAGGCCGTCGGGCCAGCGGTTGAGCTGGTGCCGGCCGTGGAACCGCGGCGCGGTGGGCTTCTTCTCGAACGGGTACTGCTCGGTCACCACCTTCTTGAACATGGTGCGGAAGGTGACACCGAACCCGGCGACCGGGTCCCAGAACTGCTCCTTGAGGCTAGGCACCCCGGTCCTCCTCGCTGACAGGTGTGTGCCCGTCGTCGGTGTCACCGGCACTGGTGCCGGTGCTGCCCGTCACGCTGGTGAGTACGGGCAGCTGCTGGCCGGGCATCGGCGGCACCGGGTAACCCCCGGCGAACGCGTCGAACTCCGGCTCCTCCGCGGGCTCTTCCTCGGCCGGCCTCTCGCCGACGAACGACAGGGCCAGGAACACGAGCACCGCGACCAGGGCGGCACCGATGATGTAGCGCCGGTCGATGCCCTCGTCGAGCGTGATCGCCCGGATCGTCGCCACCGCCACCGTCCACAGCAGCGCGACCGGGATGAGCACCTTCCAGCCGAGCTTCATGAACTGGTCGTACCGCATCCGCGGCAGCGTGCCGCGCAGCCAGATGAAGAAGAAGATGAACAGCATCGTCTTGCCGAGGAACCACAGCAGCGGCAGGTAGCCCTGGTTGGCGCCGTCCCACAGCGACAGCGGCCACGGCGCCATCCAGCCACCGAGGAACAGCGTCGTCGCCAGCGCGCCGACCGTGACCATGTTGACGTACTCGGCCAGGAAGAACAGCGCGAACTTCAGCGAGGAGTACTCGGTGTGGAAGCCGCCGACCAACTCGCCCTCGGCCTCGGGCAGGTCGAATGGCGCACGGTTGGTCTCGCCGACCATCGCCGCGACGTAGATCAGGAAGGACGGGATCAGGATCAGGCCGAACCACAGCCGCTCCTGCGCCGCCACGATCTCGGAGGTCGACAACGAGCCGGCGTACAGGAAGACGGCGACCAGGGCGAGGCCCATCGCCACCTCGTACGAGATCATCTGTGCCGACGAGCGCAGGCCACCGAGCAGCGCGTACGTCGATCCCGAGGACCAGCCGGCCAGCACGATGCCGTAGATGCCGACCGACGCGACCGCCAGGATGTACAGCACTGCGACCGGCAGGTCGGTCAGCTGCAGCGGCGTCTCGATGTCGGTGAACGGCACCGTGACGACCGGGCCGAAGGGGATCACCGCGAACGCGATGAAGGCCGGGATCGTCGAGATGACCGGCGCGATGATGAACACCACCTTGTCGGCGGCCTTCGGGACGACGTCCTCCTTCAGCGCCAGCTTGATGCCGTCGGCCAGCGACTGCAGCAGGCCGAACGGCCCGTGCACGTTGGGGCCGACGCGGTGCTGCATCCGGGCCACGACGCGACGCTCCGCCCAGATGTTGAACAGCGTCAGCACGACGAGGATCACGAAGATCAGCACGCCCTTGACCAGCCACAGCCACCACGGGTCGTGGCCGAACTCCGACAGGTCGTCCTTGGCGAGGATCACGCCACTGCCGTGTGCGAAGCTCACGCTGCTCCTCCCTGGATGCGGACGACGGCGCCGGCGCCGACCCGCAGGTCGCGGTTGACCGACTGGCCACCGGAGCGCTGCGGCACCCAGACCACACTGTCCGGGAGGTCGGCCACCGCGGCCGGCAGGGCCATGCTGCCGTGCTCGGTCGCGATCGTCACGGTGCCACCCGGTGCGACGCCGAGAGCTTCGGCGGTCCCGGCGGACATCCGGGCGACCGGGGCTCGGCCGGTGGCCTTGAGGTGGGGCTCGCCGTCTTGCAGCGCGCCGTCGTCGACCAGCAGCCGCCAGGTCGCCAGCACGGCCTCGCCGGCCGCCGGTGTCGCGGCGGTGCCGGCGGCGACCGTCGGCGGGCTCGGATGGCCGCCGTCCCACGGCCCAAGCTCGACCATCTCGGCGCGGGCGCCGTCGACGGTGCGGAAGCCGAGGTCGGTGCCCAACTCGTCGGCGATGCCGGCCAGGACGCGGAGGTCGGGCAGCGAGCCGGCGACCGTGAGTACGTCGTCGAACCGCCGGACCCGGCCCTCCCAGTTGACGAACGAGCCGGACTTCTCCGCCACCGGTGCGACCGGCAGCACGACGTCGGCGCGCTCGGCGACCGCGGTCGCCCGGATCTCCAGGCTGACCAGGAACGGCACCGCGTCCAGCGCGGCGAGCGCGGCGACCGGGTCGGGGAGGTCGTCCACCTCCACCCCGCCGACCACCAGGGCCTGCAGGTCACCGGCCGCGGCGGCGGCGACGATCTCGTCGGTGCTCCGGCCCGCGTGGTCGGGCAGTCGCTCTACCCCCCAGGTGGTGGCCACGTCGACCCGGGCGACGGCGTCGGTGACGCGCCGACCGCCGGGCAGCAGCGTCGGCAGGCAGCCGGTCTCGAGCGCCCCCCGCTCCCCGGCCCGACGCGGGACCCAGCCGAGCTTGGCACCGGTCTTGGCGGCCAGCGCGGCGGCGGCCGACAGGGCACCGGGTACGGAGGCGAGCCGCTCGCCGACCAGGACCACGCCGCCCGCGTCGAGCGCCACGGCGCCATCCCCGGCGAGTGCTTCGAGGGCGGTCGCCTCGTCGCCGGGAACGGTGGCGACCAGCGAGCCGCTGAGCTTGTCCAGCCCGCGGGTGGCGTACGGAGCCACGGAGTAGACCCGGGTGCCGGCCAGGACGGCCTTGCGCAGCCGCAGGAAGACGATCGGCGACTCCTCCTCCGGCTCGAACCCGGCGAGCACGACCGCGTTGGCCTTCTCCAGGTCGGCATAGGTCACCTGCATGGCGTTGGCGGCGACCGACGATGCCAGGAAGTCGGCCTCCTCGGCGGAGTGCGCGCGGGCCCGGAAGTCGATGTCGTTGGTGCCGAGCACCACCCGGGTGAACTTGGAGTACGCGTAGGCGTCCTCGCCGGTCAGCCGACCACCGGTCAGCACGCCGACGGACGTACCCGCCGCCTCGAGACCCCGCGCGGCGACCGCGAGCGCCTCCGGCCACGACGCCGGGCGCAGCTCACCGCTGTCCTCGTCGCGGACCAGCGGATGGGTCAGCCGGTCGGCCTGGCGGGCGTAGGTGAAGGCGAACCTGCCCTTGTCGCAGTTCCACTCCTCGTTGACCTGGGGGTCGTCGCCGGCCAGCCGCCGGGTGACCTTGCCCCGGCGGTGGTCGGTGCGCAGCGCGCACCCGGAGGCGCAGTGCTCGCACACGCTCGGCGTGGAGATCAGGTCGAACGGCCGCGCCCGGAACCGGTAGGCCGCGCTGGTCAGCGCGCCGACCGGGCAGATCTGGATGGTGTTGCCCGAGAAGTACGACTCGAACGGCTCGTTCTCGTAGATGCCGACCTGCTGCAGCGAGCCGCGCTCGATCAGCGCGATGAACGGGTCGCCGGCGATCTGCTCGGAGAACCGGGTGCAGCGGGCGCACAGCACGCAGCGCTCCCGGTCGAGCAGCACCTGGGCCGAGATGTTGATCGGCTTGGTGAACGTGCGCTTCACTTCGGCGAAGCGGGACTCGCCACGGCCGTTGGACATCGCCTGGTTCTGTAGCGGGCACTCGCCGCCCTTGTCGCAGACCGGGCAGTCCAGCGGATGGTTGACCAGCAGGAACTCCATGATCCCCTGCTGCGCCTTGTCGGCGACCTCGGATGTGGCCTGCGTGTGCACGACCATGCCCGGGGCCACGGCCAGCGTGCAGGAGGCCTGCGGCTTGGGGATCGGCCGGCCGTTGCCGGCATCGGGGATGTCGACGAGGCACTGCCGGCAGGCGCCCACCGGCTCCAGCAGCGGGTGGTCGCAGAACCGGGGGATCTGCACCCCGACCAGCTCGGCGGCCCGGATCACCAGCGTGCCCTCGGGCACGCTCACCTCGGTGCCGTCGATGGTCAGCGTGACCAGCTTCTCCGGTGCCGCGCTCGCGTCGGCGCCGGCCGCGGTCGCGGCGTTGGTCTGCACGGTCATTACTGGGCTCCCACCGTCTCGAACAAGGTGGTCCGGTGCGGGTCGAACGGGCACCCGCGCTCGGTCAGGTGGCGGAGGTACTCGTCGCGGAAGTACTCGATCGACGACGTGATCGGGCTGGTCGCGCCGTCGCCGAGGGCGCAGAACGACCGGCCGAGGATGTTGTCGCACTGGTCCAGCAGCAGCTCGAGGTCCTGCTCGCTGCCGTTGCCCTGCTCCAGCCGCTGCAGCATCTGCACGAGCCACCAGGTGCCCTCGCGGCACGGGGTGCACTTGCCGCAGGACTCGTGCTTGTAGAACTCGGTCCAGCGCAGCACCGCCCGCACCACGCAGGTCGTCTCGTCGAAGATCTGCAGCGCCTTGGTGCCGAGCATCGACTTCACCGCGGCGACGCCCTCGTAGTCCAGGGGTACGTCGAGGTGCTCGTCGGTGAGCAACGGCGTCGACGACCCGCCCGGGGTCCAGAACTTCAGCTCGTGGCCGTCGCGGACGCCACCGGCGAGCGCGAGCAGCTCGCGCAGGGTGATGCCGAGCGGGGCTTCGTACTGTCCGGGCCGCTGGACGTGGCCGGACAGCGAGTAGAGCGTCATGCCCTTGCTCTTCTCGGTGCCCATCGACCCGAACCACTCGGCGCCCTTGTCGACGATGCAGGGCACCGACGCGATCGACTCGACGTTGTTGATCACCGTCGGGCAGGCGTAGAGGCCGGCGACCGCGGGGAACGGCGGGCGCAGCCGCGGCTGTCCGCGGCGGCCCTCGAGCGAGTCGAGCAGGGCGGTCTCCTCGCCGCAGATGTACGCGCCGGCGCCGGCGTGCACGACCACCTCGAGTTCGTAGCCCGAGCCGTGGATGTCCTTGCCGATGTGACCGGCGAGGTAGGCCTCCTGCACCGCCCGCTGCAGCCGGCGGACCACGTGCAGCACCTCGCCGCGGACGTAGATGAACGCGTGGCTGGCCCGGATGGCGAACGACGAGATGATCACGCCCTCGACCAGGGTGTGCGGCGAGGCCATCATCAGCGGGATGTCCTTGCAGGTGCCCGGCTCCGACTCGTCGGCATTGACCACCAGGTAGTGCGGCTTGCCGTCACCTTGCGGGATGAACCCCCACTTCATGCCGGTCGGGAAGCCGGCGCCGCCACGGCCGCGCAGGCCGGAGTCCTTGACCAGCTCGATCAGCGAGTCGGGCTGCTGGGTCAGGGCCTTCTTGAGTGCGGCGTAGCCGCCGGACTGCTCGTAGCTGTCCAGCGTCCAGGCCCGCTCGGCGTCCCAGTTGGCGGAGAGGACCGGGGTCAGCAGGTCGGCCATCAGGCGTCCTTCCGGTTGCCGTCTGGCGCGGTCCAGCCACGCTCACGGGCGATCTGCAGCCCGACCAGGGACGCTGGTCCGGCCGCGGGGCCCTCGTCGGCCAGGTCGTCGGGGAAGCCGGCGATCACCCGCTCGGCCTCCTTCCAGGTGCAGATCCGCGGTCCGCGCGTCGACGTGACCTCGTCACCCGCCCGCAGCCGGTCGACCAGGTCGGTGGCGCTGCTCGGGGTCATGTTGTCCATGAACTCCCAGTTGACCGTCATCACCGGGGCGAAGTCGCAGGCCGCGTTGCACTCGATGTGCTCGAGGGTGACCTTCCCGTCCTCGGTGGTCTCGTCGTTGCCGACGTCGAGGTGCTCCTTGAGCCGCTCGAAGATCAGGTCACCGCCCATCACCGCGCACAGTGTGTTGGTGCACACCCCGACGTGGTAGTCGCCGACCGGACGGCGCTTGTACATCGTGTAGAAGGTGGAGACCGCGGCGACCTCCGCGGCGGTCAGGTCGAGCAACTCCGCGCAGGCCTCGATGCCGGCCGGGGTGACGTACCCCTCGACGCTTTGCACCAGGTGCAGCATCGGCAGCAGCGCCGAACGGGGCTGCGGGTAACGCGCGATGATCTCCCGGAGCTCGTCCAGGGTCTGCTGCGGCAGTGTGCCGGCAGCCATCTGTCGGTCGATCATCTATCGGTCCACCCCACCCATCACCGGGTCGATGCTGGCAATAGCCACGATGACGTCGGCGACCATACCGCCCTCGCTCATCACCGAGGTGCACTGCAGGTTGACGAACGACGGGTCGCGGAAGTGCGCCCGGAACGGTCGGGTGCCGCCGTCGCTGACCAGGTGGCAGGCCAGCTCGCCGCGCGGCGACTCGACCGCGACGTACGCCTGGCCGGCCGGGACCCGGAAGCCCTCGGTGACCAGCTTGAAGTGGTGGATCAGCGCCTCCATCGACTCACCCATGATGTGGCGGATGTGGTCGAGGGAGTTGCCCATGCCGTCGTTGCCGACGGCGAGCTGGGCCGGCCAGCCGATCTTCCGGTCGGCCACCATCACCGGTGCGCCCTCGAGCTTGCTCAGCCGGTCGGCGGCCTGCTCCACGATCTTCAGCGACTCCCACATCTCGTCCAGCCGGATCCGGAACCGGC
The DNA here is from genome assembly GCA_050699035.1 of Nocardioidaceae bacterium. Classification (GTDB taxonomy): domain Bacteria; phylum Actinomycetota; class Actinomycetes; order Propionibacteriales; family Nocardioidaceae; genus WHTB01. The sequence continues at coordinate 18,088 of JBOHDE010000036.1, forward strand.
CGTACGCGTCGGCGCTGTCACGGGTGATCACGTCGAAGTCGTAGGTCTCGTAGCCGCAGTACGGCTGGGACTTGCGCAGGTCCCAGGGGTAGCCGGTCGACCGGAGCACCGGCCCGGTGACGCCGAGTGCCAGGCAGCCGGCCAGGTCGAGGTGACCGACGCCCTCGAGCCGGCCCTTGAAGATCGGGTTGGCGTTGCACAGGGCGGCGTACTCGGGCAGCCGCTTCTTCATCAGCTTGACGAACTCGCGGATCGCCTCCAGAGCGCCGGGCGGGAGGTCCTGGGAGACGCCGCCGGGGCGGAAGAACGCGTGGTTCATCCGCAGCCCGGTGATCAGCTCGAACAGGTCGAGCACCAGCTCACGCTCACGGAACCCGATGGTCATCACCGTCAGCGCGCCGATCTCCATGCCGCCGGTGGCGATCGCGACCAGGTGGGACGAGATGCGGTTGAGCTCCATCAGGAGCACCCGCATCACGTCGGCCTTCTCCGGGACGTCGTCCTCGATGTCGAGCAGCCGCTCGATGCCCAGCACGTACGCGGCCTCGTTGTAGAACGGCGACAGGTAGTCCGCGCGGGTGCAGAACGTCACGCCCTGCGTCCAGTTGCGGTACTCCATGTTCTTCTCGATGCCGGTGTGCAGGTAGCCGATGCCGCACCGGGCCTCGGTCACCGTCTCGCCCTCGAGCTCGAGGATCAGCCGGAGCACGCCGTGCGTGGACGGGTGCTGCGGCCCCATGTTGACGACGACCCGCTCTTCGGCGTTCTCGGCGGCGCCGGACACGACGGAGTCCCAGTCCTGGCCGGTCACGGTGTAGACCCGGCCACCCGCGGGCTCGTAGGCCTGGGCGAACGGGTCGGTTCTCGTCTGGTCGCTCATCAGCTGTACGACCTCCGCTGGTCCGGCGGCGGGATGGTGGCGCCCTTGTACTCCACCGGGATGCCGCCGAGAGGGTAGTCCTTGCGCTGCGGGTGGCCCGGCCAGTCGTCCGGCATCTGGATCCGGGTCAGCGCCGGGTGCCCGTCGAAGATGATGCCGAAGAAGTCGTACGTCTCGCGCTCGTGCCAGTCGTTGGTCGGGTAGACCGAGACCGTCGACGGGATGTGCGGATCGGCGTCGGGGCACACGACCTCGACCCGGATCCGGCGGTTGTGGGTCATCGACAGCAGGTGGTAGACGGCGTGCAGCTCGCGGCCGGTGTCTTCGGGGTAGTGCACACCGGAGACGCCGGAGCAGAGCTCGAACCGCAGGCCGGCGTCGTCACGCAGCTGCTGGGCGACGCCGAGCAGCCGCTCGCGCTTGACGAAGAAGGTGATCTCGCCACGGTGGACGACGACCTTCTCGACCGCGTCGCCGAGGCCGTGCTGAGCGAGCACACCGTCGAGGCGGTCGGCCACCTCGTCGCGCCACTCGCCGTACGGGCGGGCCGAGCCGCCGGGCAGCACCACGGCGCGGCGCAGCCGGCCGTACCCACTGGTGTCGCCGGAGCCGTCGACTCCGAACATCCCGAGCCGGACCTCGAGCACCTCGGGCGGTGCGTCGGCTCGCTCGGCGGGGACCTGCTCGGGCACCTGGCCGGTGCCCTCGTCGGGCTTGTCGGTCACCGCAGCAGCCCCTTCATCTCCGAGGTCGGCAGGGCGGCCAGCGCGTCGGTCTCCTGCCGGGCCTCCTCGGCCAGCCGGTGCGGGCCGAGCTTGGAGCCCTTGATGTCGTCGTGCAGCTTGAGGATCGCGTCGATCAGCATCTCGGGCCGGGGCGGGCAGCCGGGGAGGTACATGTCCACCGGGACGACGTGGTCGACGCCCTGCACGATCGCGTAGTTGTTGAACATGCCCCCGCTGGACGCGCAGACCCCCATCGCCAGCACCCACTTGGGGTTGGCCATCTGGTCGTAGATCTGCCTCAGCACCGGGGCCATCTTCTGGCTCACCCGGCCGGCCACGATCATCAGGTCGGCCTGGCGCGGCGAGGCTCGGAACACCTCCATGCCGAACCGGGACAGGTCGTAGCGCGGTCCGCCGGACGTCATCATCTCGATCGCGCAGCAGGCCAGGCCGAACGTCGCCGGCCACAGCGACGCCTTGCGGAAGTACCCGGCCACGCCCTCGACCGTGGTCAGGAGCACGCCTGCGGGGAGCTTTTCCTCGATACCCATGTCGTCTCGCTTACCTCTGCGCCATCGCGTACGGTGCCGGCTTCATCGTCAGGCTCAGTCCCACTCGAGGCCGCCGCGACGCCACACGTAGGCATAGGCGACGAAGACGGTCGCCATGAACAGCACCATCTCGACCAGCCCGAACATGCCCATGGCGTCGAAGTGGACGGCCCACGGGTAGAGGAAGATGATCTCGACGTCGAAGACGATGAACATCATCGCGGTGATGTAGTACTTCACCGGGAACCGGCCCCCACCGACCGGCTGCGGCGTCGGCTCGATGCCGCACTCGTAGGAGTCCAGCCGCGCGCGGTTGTAGCGCTTCGGCCCGGTCAGGGTGCTGACGACGACCGAGAAAACGGCGAACCCGGCCGCCAACAGGCCCAGCCCCAGAATCGGCACGTAGAGATCCACGCCGACCTACTCCCCTCTGTGCGTTACGTCTCGCGTCGGGTCCTGCCATGGCTCCTGATGGCGCATCATGCCACCGGGGCCATCTTGCTCATCGCGTTGATGACTCTGTCCATCGAGTCCCCGCCCCGCGGGTCGGTGAGATTCGCCAGCAGCTTCAGGGTGAAGCGCATCAGCGTCTTGCGCGGCAGGCCGTAGCGGGTGCCGTACTTCATCACGTGCGGGTTGCCGATCATCGACGCGAAGATACGGCCCAAGGTGTAGTAGCCGCCATAGGCATCGTCGAGTGCGGCCGGGTACGCCCGCAGGGCCAGCTCGCGGCCGGCGCCCTCGGGCCGCTGCATCGCCTGCACGATCACCTCGGCCGCCAGCTCCGCGGACTCCATCGCGTACGCGATGCCCTCGCCGTTGAACGGGTTGACCATGCCGCCGGCGTCACCGGCCAGCAGCAGCCCGTCGGCATAGTGCGGCTTGCGGTTGAACCCCATCGGCAGCGCGGCGCCGCGGACCTCGCCGACCCGGTTGGGCTCGCGGAAGCCCCACTCCTCGGGGGTGTTGTCGAGCCAGCTGCGGAGGACGTCCTTGTAGTCGACCTTGCCGAAGGCGCTGGACGTGTTGAGGATGCCGAGGCCGACGTTGGCGGTGCCGTCGCCGACCCCGAAGATCCAGCCGTAGCCGGGCAGCAGCTGCGAGCCGGGGGCGCCCGGAGCGCCGTCCCAGAGCTCCAGCCAGGACTCGAGCCAGTCGTCGTCGTGGCGCGGGCTGGTGTAGTAGGTGCGGACCGCGACCCCCATCGGCCGGTCGTCGCGCTTGGTCCAGCCCATCGACAGGGCGAGCCGGGCGGAGTTGCCGTCGGCCGCGATCACCACCGGGGCGCGGAACTGGAGCTCGTCACCGGTCTTGCGGCCCGCGTCGTCAACGGTGCGCGCCGTGACGCCGACGACGCGGCCGGTGCGCTCGTCCTTGACCGGGCCGGTGACGGCGGTGCGCTCGTGCAGCCGGGCACCCTCCTTGACCGCCTGCCGGGCCAGGATGTCGTCGAAGTCGAGCCGGGTGCGCACGAGGCCGAAGGCGGGGTACGAGGCCAGGTCGGGCCACGGCAGCTCGATCTGGTGGCCGCCGCCGACGATCCGCAGGCCGTGGTTCTTGACCCAGCCCGGCTCGTCGAGGTCGACGCCCATCCGGATCAGCGAGCGGACGGCGCGCGGGGTGAGCCCGTCGCCGCAGACCTTCTCCCGCGGGAACACGGTCTTCTCCAGCAGCAGGACGTCGAGGCCGCCGCGGGCGAGATGATAGGCCGCGGTGGATCCGGCCGGACCGGCGCCGACGACGATGACGTCGGCCTGCCGCTCGTCGGCGGTGGTCCGCGACATGGTGCCTGTCCTCGGGTGGTCGGGGCGTCCGCAACGCTGCTTGCGAGTTAGTGAAATTCTTCACTAACTCCGGTCGAGGCTCAGTCTAGGGGCAACGCCCGCGTCTGGCGACTCCGGGTTGGTGGACTGCAAAACACCCCCGCCCCGCCCCGCTGAGTGTGACGTTTTCGACGCGACACGCTGGCGTGTCTGTCGAAAACGTCACGGTCATCGGTCGGGAGCGATGAGTCGGTGAGCACGGTCAGGGGCGGGTGGCGCGGTGCAGGGCGACGATGCCGCCGGACAGGTTGCGCCAGGCCACCGCCGACCAGCCCGCCGCGCGGACCCAGCCGGCCAGCGCGGCCTGGTCGGGCCAGGCCCGGATCGACTCGGCCAGGTAGACGTACGCCTCGGGGTTCGACGACACGAACCGGGCGATCGGCGGCAGCGCCCGCATCAGGTACTCGACGTACACGGTGCGGAACGGCGCCCAGGTCGGATGGCTGAACTCGCACACCACCAGCCGGCCCCCCGGCCGGGTGACCCGCAACATCTCGGCCAACGCCAGCCGTGACTCGACCACGTTGCGCAGGCCGAAGGAGATCGTGACGACGTCGAAGGTCTCGTCCGCGAACGGCAGCCGGGTCGCGTCGCCGGCGGTGAACCCGAGCCCCGGCCGGAGCCGCTTGCCGACTCGCAGCATGCCCTGCGAGAAGTCGCACGGAACGACCTCGGCGCCCGCCCGGGCGAACGGCAGGCTGGACGTACCCGTACCCGCGGCGAGGTCGAGGACCCGGTCGCCGGGGCGCGTGTCGACGGCCCTCACGACCTCGGTGCGCCAGCGCCGGTCCTGGCCGAGCGACAGCACGTCGTTGGTGAGGTCGTAGCGCTCGGCGACCTGGTCGAACATCGCGGCGACGTCCCGGGGCTGCTTGTCGAGGTCGGCGCGGCTCACCCGCCCAGCCTCGCACGCCGATGCACGCCCCGCGGTTACTGGGTCGTACGCTGTCGGACCGTGACCACTGTCGCCGCAGGCCGCCCCCAGCCGACACCGCTCGTCGCACGCACGGTGGCCATCCCCGACCCCGGACCGCTGGTACGGCTGCTGCCGCAGCAGGACCCGGTCGCCTGGGTACGCCGCGGCGCGGGGCTCGTCGGCTGGGGCCAGGCCGCCCGGATCGAGACCACCGGTGCGTCCCGGTTCACCGCCGCCGACGACTGGTGGCGCTCCCTCGCGGCGACTGCCGTGGTGCGGGACGAGGTCGACCTGCCCGGGACCGGCCTGGTGGCGTTCGGGTCGTTCGCGTTCGCCGACGAGCCGGGGACGTCGAGCCTGGTCGTACCCGAGGTCGTCGTCGGCCGCCGGCTCGAGAGCGGCGGCGAGCGCTGGTGGGTCACGACCATCGGCCCGTCGCTGTCCACCCCTCCCGCCCTCCGCCCCACCGAGCCACCGGCTGCGCC
>JBOHDE010000037.1:0-23295 GCA_050699035.1 Nocardioidaceae bacterium
ACGCCTTCGTGCGTGAACCCGTCCTCCGGCGAGAAGCCGCCGCCGACCGCGACCTTGCCGTCCGCGCACTCGGCGTAGATCTTCTGCACCCCCGTCGAGCCGTCGAGCTGCCGGTAGAAGCCGTCCGCTTCGTAGCCGGCGACCCCGTCGTCACCGTCGGCGCCGGTAGCGCCGGTGGCGCCGGGCTCACCCTGGTCCCCCTTCTCGCCCTTGACCGCGGTGTTGATGTGGTCGATGACGGCTTGATTCAGCTCGCCCATCTTGACCTGGCCGTTCGCGATGTCCTGCGAGTAGATGCTCTCGTTGCGGATGTCCTCACCGCCGATGCTCTCGCCGTACCCATGCGCGAACGCAGCCCCCGCGGACAGCAGGCCGATCACCGTCGCCCCCGCCACGACGGCGCCGACGCGGCTGTTGACGTACTTCATGTGTGTTGCCCCCATCTTGATCCAGAGGTCGGACAGTTCCGCCTCACGGCCGGACACCAGGGATGCGGCGAGCCTGGTGTGCGAGCGTCAGACGTCGTCCGGCAGCGCCCCACCTCGACGGCAGGGTGATGTGCGTTGAAAGCGAGAGCGGGCGCCCGTGCTAACCAGGCGACGGGCAGCTGGGCGCCGGCACACAGGTGCGGCGCGGCATCAGCCTGACCATGGAATCCCCTCTCCCTCCAGCGGTCCGGATCGGCTCCGCTGCATCCCCCGAGGGTTCCAAGGGCCGATAGTCGCACAGCCGGCCACGAAATACTGCGAGTTCCCGAGTTCCTTTGGCAAAAAAATGCAGAGCGATGCCCTGCACGGCCGGATAGAGGACGGATGAGAAGCCGGCCTGTAGGCCGGGGACGAATCCGAGCTGGTCCGCCACTCACTTGATCGCGTCGGCCCTCGTGCCGGGTCCTGCCTCGTCTCGACAGCCATCCGAGTCGCCTCACGACCTAGTCAGACATCACCGAGCCGCACGCGTCTCCGCGGCCGCGATCAAGGCCAGGCTTGCGCGTTCGGCACGGACCGCCTCTGAGTCACTGAAGGTCAGGGTGGAGTACTCCGGCCTCGTGGAACTCGCGGGCGTCTCGCAGTCGGAAACTCACATCAGCACGGTTCGTGAGCTGACGCTTGCCGGACGCGCGTGTCAGGCGGTCGCCCGGGTCGGGGAAAGCAGGTCGATGCCGTCGGCGTCGACAGAGTCCACGAGTGGATCGGCTGCCTTCATCATCCGCCTCCACGTCCGTGAGTCCACGTCGATGACCTGCGCGTCGTTGCCTGTCCATGCCCTGATGTGAGTCACCAAGCGATCGACCTGCTGGTCCCACTCATCCGAGGCCGCACCCTTGCGCACGAGCAACAGGTCGATGTCAGACTCCACTCCCCCGTCGCCACGCGCCGCAGACCCGAAGACCCTCGCCTGCTGTGGACGGATGGTCCAGGCGCCGATGGCAGCTGCCAGGCGTCGCAGCAAGGAACTCGCAGCCCGAGAGCGGCTTCCACCATGGGCCACGCAAGGTGCTCCCGGTTGGCGCGGTAGAGGATTGCCCTTCCGGCGGGTTCAGCCAGGACGAGACCGGAGGTGACGAGCCGGTCGAGGACGGCCGCGACCCCACTGACAGCGCCCCGCCGCGCGAGTCGTTGGATCTCTCGCCCGGTCATAGGGCGGGCGGTGCCGCCCAGCACCTCGAGGACCGGGCCCTCGAGTCCGGGGATGAGGTCGCCGTATGGCGTCGCTAGGTCCATGTGTTCAGTGCAGCGAACATATGTCCAGTCAAGCGAACATCACTGCGATGACGATTGCATGGTTCGCCCATTCTGCGGCAGGCGAGACAGGCACTGATGTCCTCAGAGGTCAGAGCATGAATGACGGATGAGCCGGCCTGTAGGCCGGATTCTGTGCACGCCGTCCCTCTCAGGGCGGCGCCGGCGGCCATCCATCTACGAGCACCGTTGCCGATGCTCTCCAGCGACCTACCCGCGGACTCGGGAGGGCCTCCCTCGAACGTCCGCGCAGGCCGGCTGCTCGCGCAGCAGGCCCTCTTGGTCTTGCTCCAGGTGGGGTTTACCCAGCCGCCGCAGTCACCTGCGGCGCTGGTGGTCTCTTACACCACCGTTTCACCCTTACCCGCACCTCACTCAGTGAGTGAGGCCGCTGGCGGTCTGTCTCTGTGGCACTGTCCCGCGGGTCGCCCCGGGTGGCCGTTAGCCACCACCTTGCCCGGTGGAGTCCGGACCTTCCTCGGTGCGCCGGTCCATCAGCAGATGGGGTACGGCGCAACGCGGCCGCCCGGCCAGCTCATCCGTCGTACCCAGCCTAGTGCCCCGATCGTGTTTCGGGTTCATGGTGACGTACGCGTGGGCAGCAGCGGCGACTGCCGCCAGAGCGCACGCAGGGCCCCGTTGACGACGACCAGCGCACCGAAGACGGCGGCCAGCCGCGGGTGCCCGGTCGCCAGCAGCGCCAGCAGCCCGGCGCCGAACCACACCACCTCCAGCACGATCCGGGGGACGCCATGCGACGGCCACCGTGCCTTCGGCGCCCCGAAGGCACGCCACACGAACGCCATCACCAGCACCGCGCCGACCGTCGTGACCATGTTGAAGGCCTGGGGCAGCTGCCACGTCCCCATCGCCACGGCGACATAGGTACAGATCTCGAGCAGGAACATCAACCCGAGGTTGAGCGACTTCACCCGGCCAGCTCGAACCTGATCTGGCGCGAGGTCAGGTCGGCCTCCACGAGCTTCACCTGGACCTGCTCCCCCAGCGGCAGCTCGCCCGCGGACGTCGAGACCCGCGCCTCGATCGCGGGCTCCCGGATCAACACGGCCCCCTTCGTCGGGTCGTCGTGGTCGACCTCCACGATCACGCCGGTGAACGTCTCACCGACCTGCGGCGCCAGCACCCCTGCTTCGGTGAGCTCGACCACGGCACTCTCGTACTGGCCGGCCCGGCGGCCCGACTCCTGCATCGTCTTCGGCAGACCGGGCAGCGCGGCCCGGACCCAGTCCGGCACCGGCTCGTCCGCGCACAGCGCCACGCACACCTCCAGGGCGTAGCGGTCGCAGAGGCGGCGCAGCGGCGCCGTGACATGGGCGTACTCGGAGGCCAGCGCGGAATGTTCTGGGCGGTCGGGTACGGCGCCCTCGAACGCGACGTACCCGGCTCCCCGCAGCAGCGCGGTGCAAGACATCAGCATCGCCGCGTGATCGGGCCGGTCGGGGTCGAGAGTGCGGACGAAGTCGGGATACAGCTGCTCGGCCGGCCAGTCGATCCCGAGCGCATCCGCCGTCCGGTGCAGCCGCTGGACGGCCCGCGACTCCGGCTCCGGCAAGGTACGCAGCAGGCCGACCTCGGCGTACAGCATCAGGTGCGCGGCGGCCATCCCGGTCAGCAGCGAGATCTGCTCGTTCCACCGCTCGACCGGGAGCGGCGCCCGGAACCGCAGCGACCAGCGGTCGCCGTCGACGACGATCTCCTGCTCGGGCAGCGGCAGGCTCACGCCGCCACGTACTTGCTCGCGCTTCTTCCGCAGCTCGCCGACCTCCCGCAGCAACGTGAACATCTCGTCAGCCCGGCCGGCGTCGACGTCGGCCTGCACGCCCTCGTAGCTGAGCTTGGCGCGGCTCTTGACCTTGGCCCGGCGGACGTCGACCTCGACGCCCTCGCCGGTCTCGTCGAGCTCGATGGACCACAGCAGCGCCGGGCGGACCTCGTCGGGGAGCAGCGACGCCGCGCCCTCGGACAGCACCGGCGGATGCAATGGCACCTTGGTGCTGGCGCCGTACAGCGTCTCGCCCCGCTTGTTCGACTCGACGTCGACCGGGTCACCGGGCTGCACGAACGCCGCCACGTCGGCGATCGCGTAGTAGACCCGGTGCCCGCGCTCGGTGCGCTCGATGAACATCGCTTGGTCGAGGTCCATCGCGTCCGGCGGGTCGATCGTGACCAGCGGGAGGTCGGTGCGGTCGAGCTCCGGGAGCCGCGCACCGGCCGCTGCCCGCTCCGCCGCGGCGACCACGTCGGCCGGGAACTCCGGCGACACCTTCAGCTCGTCCTGGATGGCGCGGATCCCCTGCTCGAGGGTCTCCCCGTCAGCATGCTGCACGCGAACACGTCGTCTCGGCACGTGGCTTCCTTTCGATCGACCGGCGTCCACCACCCTAAGGTCCCCGCCGCGCCGATCATCGAGTGCCGCATAAGGTGGCGCCGTGCTCGTCCTCCTGCCGCCCTCCGAAGGCAAGACCGCTCCGCGCCGAGGCGCGCCCCTCAACCTCGCGGGCATGACCGCGCCCGAGCTCACGGCCGGGCGTGCCGCAGCGCTGGATGCGTTGGTGGAGCTGTGCACAGCTGACCCGGTCAAGGCGGCGGACGTGCTCGACATCGGGACGACGCAGCACGACGAGATCACGCGCAATGCAGCACTGCACTCGGCGCCGACCGCGGTCGCCGCCAAGGTCTACACCGGCGTGCTCTACGCCACGCTCGACCCGGCGACGATCACCGGGCCCGCCAAGCGCAGGCTGAACCGCTGGGTCCTGGTGCAGTCGGCGCTGTTCGGTCTGGTCGGGTTGGGCGACCGCATCCCGGCGTACCGGCTGTCCGGCACCGTGTCGCTGCCCGGCGTCGGGACGATGGCGTCGCATTGGCGGACGGCGATGCGCTCGGCGCTGCCAGAGCTGGCCGGGCGCGGTCTGGTGATCGACCTGCGCTCGACTACGTACGCCACCTTCTGGAGAGGCGACCACCGCACCGTCACCCTGCGCGTCCTGCAGGAGGTCGGCGGCCGGCGGATGGTCGTGAGCCACTTCAACAAAGCCACCAAGGGCCGGATCGTGCGCGCCCTGGTGTCCGACGGCGGTACGCCACGCAACGCGCACGAGCTGGTCGACCACCTCGGTGCCCTCGGCTGGCGGGCCGAGCACCAGTCCCCTCGCCGGGTCGACGTCGTCGTCGTCGAGCTCTGACCACCCCCTCGCCTTCGACATACGCACAACCTCGGCGCGAGTAGTCGGGGGGCTGGCGCCGCACCGGTGTCCGGAAACGTTGTCCGTGCCCGCCGGCCACGACATCACCCTCCGAACCGACATTCTGAGCCCGGAATCGCGGCCGAAAGTGGCGGTTCGAGGGGTGACGTCACCCAGGCATGCCGAGATCGGTCCAGGCGTCGGCTGCCGACACGTGTCCGCAGAATGCACCCGGGTCCGGCCGCCGGCGCCCGGTCACCGCCGCCCCAGTCGCCTGTCATCGGCCCGTCGGCGTCAGGCCCACCACCTGACACGCGACCGACCGGAACCGGTACGGGGGATCACCCGGTTTCATTTCTTCCCAGGAGACTCGACATACGCGCAACCTCGGCGCGAAGGATTGGGCTCGGGTGTTCTTCAGCGGGCGTTCAGCGGGATGGGTGAGGATGGAGGCATGCGGGTGCTCGTGGTCGAGGACGAGAAGCGCCTCGCCGCCGGGCTTCGCAACGGGCTCGCCGCCGAGGGCTTCGCGGTCGACATCACCCTGGACGGCACGGACGGGCTGTGGATGGCGCGCGAGAACCCGTACGACGCGATCGTGCTCGACATCATGTTGCCCGGCGTCAACGGCTACAAGATCTGCGAGGCGCTGCGCGCCGACGGCAACTGGACGCCGATCCTGATGCTCACCGCCAAGGACGGCGAGTGGGACCAGGTGGAGGCGCTCGACACCGGCGCCGACGACTACCTCACCAAACCGTTCTCGTTCGCCATCCTCGTCGCTCGGCTGCGCGCACTGATCCGCCGCGGCGCCACCGAGCGCCCGACCGTCCTCGAGGCCGGCGACCTACGCCTCGACCCAGCGGCACGGAAGGTATGGCGCGGCGAGGTCGAGGTCGACCTGACCACGCGTGAGCAGGCATTGCTGGAGTTTCTGCTGCGCCACAAGGGCGACATCGTGTCCAAGCGCGAGATCCTCGACCACGTCTGGGACTACGACTTCGAGGGCGACCCCAACATCGTCGAGGTCTACGTACGGCATTTGCGCAACAAGCTCGACCGGCCCTTCGACCGGGAGGCGATCGAGACCCTCCGCGGAGCCGGCTACCGGCTGGCCAGCCATGGTGGCTGACGTCCTGCGCACGCGGTTTGGCTCGGTCCGGGTCCGGACCACCCTTGCCGCCGTGCTCGTCGTGGGGATCGCCTTGGCGCTTGGCGCGACGGCTCTCGTGCTGCTGCTGCGCGAGGCGCTGACCGACAGCGTCGCGCGGGCGGCCGAGGCACGCACGGGGCAGATCGTGGGAGCCCTCGACGCCGGCAGCGACGAGCTCCCCGGTGTCAGTGCGGAGGACGACGAGGAGGTCGTCCAGGTCCTCGACGAGGACGGTTCGATCGTCGCGGCAAGTCCGAACATCGCCGGCGACCCGGTGTTCGCGCGACTCGGCGACGGCGACATGACCGAGATCGACGCGCCGATCGAGGAAGGTGCCTGGGTTGCCGTCGCGGCCGAGACCGATGACGGTCGGATCGTGGTGGTGGCCCACGCGCTGGAGGACGCCATCGACTCCGTCAACGCGCTGATCCCGCTGCTGCTCGTCGGACTTCCGCTCCTACTCGCGGTCGTCGGCGGTACGACGTGGTACGTCGTGGGGCGGGCGCTGGCTCCGGTCGACCGGATGCGACGAGAGGTCGACGAGATCTCTGCCGAGCAGCTGTACCGCCGGGTCGAGCCACCAGCGGCCCGGGACGAGGTCGGGCGGCTGGCGCGGACGATGAACCGCATGCTCGACCGGCTGGAGGAGGCGCAGGCACGGCAACGGCGCTTCGTCTCGGACGCGTCTCACGAGCTGCGCTCCCCGCTGGCGTCGATCCGGCAGAACGCCGAGGTCGCGCTGGCGCACCCCGACACCACGACCGCTCCTGAGCTGGCCGAGACGGTGCTCGCCGAGGGACTGCGGGTCCAGTACCTGGTCGAGGCGCTGCTGCTGCTCGCCCGCGCGGACGAGCACTCCCTGCAGCTCGCCGACCACGTCGTCGACCTGGACGACCTGGTGTTCGCCGAGGCGCAACGGCTGCGCGACACCACCGACCTGCGGATCGACACGACCGGGGTCGGCGCCGGACGGGTGCACGGCGATGCACCCGCGCTGACCCAGGTGCTGCGCAACCTGGCCGACAACGCGGCACGGCACGCGAGCGACCTGGTCTCGCTGGCGTTGGCGGTGCACGACTCGTCAGTCGTACTCACGGTCGACGACGACGGGGCAGGCATCCCCGAGACCGAGCGCGACCGGGTGTTCGAGCGCTTCGTACGGCTTGACGAGTCGCGCGCCCGAGACGACGGCGGCAGCGGTCTGGGGCTGTCGATCGTGACCGAGATCGTGACAGCACATCGTGGCACCGTGTGCGCCACCGAGGGACCACATGGCGGCGCCCGGATCACGGTCCGGATCCCCGCGGCCTGAGCGTCGTTCAGGGACGTTCAGGGTGGATTCAGCCGGCGGCGCGCACGATGGCCCCACGATTCGTGATGAAGGTGGGCTGACATGCGCAAGCAGACCAGGTGGATCGGCGGAAGCGCTCTCGCGCTCGCCGTGGTGGCCGGCGGCACCGGTGCCGCCTTCTCGACCGGGGTGGTCGGAGACGACGACAACGAGTCGGCGCTGACGGGTAGCGCCCTGGAGAAGGCCAGCGCGGCGGCGCTCGCGGAGACCGGCGGCGGCAAGGTCACCGGGTCCGAGCGTGACGACGAGACCGGAGCTGCCTACGAGGTCGAGGTGACCAAGGACGACGGCAGCCAGGTCGACGTCAGCCTCGATGAGTCCTTCGCCGTCGTTGCTGCGGAGGGCGACGACGAGAGCGAGGACGCGGCAGCCGACGCCGCGGACGACAAGGCGGACGGCGACGCAGACGACCAGGCCGACGACGACACGGACGGCGACGAGGACACGGCACTCACCGGCGCCACCTTGGAGAAGGCCACCGCCGCCGCCCTTGCGGAGACCGGCGGAGGCAAGGTCACCGAGGCCGACACCAGTGGTGACGAAGGAGCAGCGTACGACGTCGAGGTGACGATGGACGACGGCACCGAGGTCGACGTGCACCTGGACAAGTCGTTCGCAGTAGTCGCGGAGACCGACGAGGAGGGCGATGACTGACGCCGGATTCCCTAACCCCTAACTCGATCCCGGCGCGGGCGGCCCCACCCCTCGCGCCGGGATCGTACGTTCACAGGCCGGTGCGGAACCCCTCGCGCCAGCCGGGGTAGGTCGGTTTCCAGCCGAGCTCTTGTCGGGCCTTCGCGTTGCCGGCTCCGCGGGTACGGGTGAACGCCGAGACGCCCGCCTCCCCCGCGGCGAGCCGACCGAGCCACCGGGGCACGTGCCACGGCGGCTTGGCGCCGGCCGCCTCGGCGAGTGCCGGCACCCATTCGCTGGCGGGCGCCGGCTCGTCGTCGCAGATGTTGTAGACGCCCGGCGCGGCCGACTCGATCGCCAGTAGCGTCGCCTGCGCCGCGTCGTCGATGTGGACGAACGACGTGACTCCCGCTCCGTCGCCGATCACCGGCAGCATCCGTTTGCGGGCCGCCTCGACCAGCTCGCCGCCGATGCCGACACTCGTACCGGGGCCGTAGAACCCGCCGTACCTCAGCACGACACCGTCGATCCCCTCCGCGGAGAGCACGGCTGACTCCAGATGCCGGACCGCGGCCAGCGTCTGCCGCATCGACGCCGGCGGCGACGGGTCCAACGGGTCGTCCTCGGTCTTGACCGGGCTGCCCGTCCGCTCGTACGTCCAGCCGCCGTAGCTCTGCACGACGAACCGCTGCACCCCCGCGGCGCGGGCCGCGGCGAGCAGGTTGTCCGTACCCTCGGTGCGCAGCCGGTTGGTCAGCGCGAAGGAGTCGTCGAACTTCCGCATGTTGATCGAGGTCTTGAGGGACGTCATCTGGTGCACGACGACATCTGGCTTGGCCTCGGCCACCGCGGCCGACGTCGCGTCGCGGTCCAGCCCATCGGCGACCGCGGGCGTCGCACCGTTGGCCCGGAGCGCCTCGGCGCCCGCTGTCGTCCGTGTCATGGCGACGACCTCGTGCCCGGCCGCCACCAGCAGCGGCAGCAACCGCGTACCCAGCACCCCGGTCGCTCCAGCGAGGAACACCTTCACCTTCGTCTCCTCTCGCACCGCTCCGGACGAGCGGCTCTGAGGGTATGACGAGGCGCAGGGCGCCGATGTGACAGCCGCTACGGGGTGACGGAGAACTGGCGGAGCGACGGCGTCCCGTCGCCGAACCAGCAGATCACGCTGATAGAGCCCGGTGCGAGCTCCATGTGGTAGATCGCCGACATCGGGGCGTCGAGCGCCGCCCGCACCAGCAGCTTGATCGGTGTGACATGGGTGATGGCGAGCACCGTCCGCCCGGGGTTGTCGCGGACCAGCCGGTCCCGGGTACGGCGGACGCGGACCGCGACGTCGTCGAAGGACTCCCCGCCCGGCGGCGACACCGAGGTCGACCCGAGCCAGGCCTGCAGCTCGGCCGGCCAGCGCTCCCGCACCTCGGCGAAGGTGTGGCCGTCCCAGTCGCCGAACGACGCCTCCCGAAGGCCGTCGTCCTCCTCCACGACCAGGCCGAGCCGCTTCGCCACGACGGCCGCCGTCTCTCGGGCCCGAGCCAGTGGCGACGACACGATCACGTCGATGCCGCCGTGCCGCTGCAGCCAGTCCGCCGCGGCGGCCGCCTGCTGACGCCCGGTCTCGTCCAGCGCCGGGTCGGTGCCCTCGCTGCCGCTGAACCGCTTGTCGACCGTGAGCTCGGTGCGACCGTGGCGCAGCAGGACCAGTGTGGTCGGGTCGCCCAGGTCGGGGTTCCAGCCCACCATCGGGTTGGTCGGGGCGGCGTCCACGGGGGCCGTCGCAGCCGTCGCGGCTGGCCGGGCCGACCGCTTGCGCCGCCCGGTGGCCTCGTCCAGCGCCTCGTTGACCAGCCGATCGGCGTGGGAGTTCTCGGCGCGCGGGATCCAGGTCCAGATGACGCCGAACGGCGCCAGCCGGTTGGCCTCGATCGCCAGCGGTCGCATGTCGGGGTGCTTGACCTTCCAGCGGCCCGCCATCTGCTCGATCACCAGCTTGGAGTCCATCCGTACCTCGAGCTCCGCGTCGGGAGCATGCTCGCGGACCAGCTCCAGCCCCGCGATCAACCCGCGGTACTCGGCGACGTTGTTGGTGGCGACGCCGATGGCCTCGCCCTTCTCGGCGACCAGCTCGCCGGTGTCGGCGTCACGCACCAGGGCGCCGTACGCCGCCGGTCCGGGGTTGCCCCGGGAGCCGCCGTCGGCCTCGATGACGACGCGCCGTGGTGCCATCGACGTCAGCCTTTGTGCTCTTCGGTACGGACCAGGATCCGGCCGCACTCCTCGCAGCGCATGACGTCGTCCTCGGCTGCCGCCGCGATGCCTCGCAGGTCGGCCGGGTTGAGCTCGAGCCGGCAGCCGCCGCAGCGTCCGTGTGCGAGTTCGGCGGCGCCCACACCCGACTGGTTGGTACGGAGCCGGGTGTAGAGCGCCAGCAGGTCGGCCGGGATCTCGGCGGCGATCTTGTCCCGCGCCGCCCGCGACTGCTCCAGGTCGACGTCGATGCCGGCCAGCGCCTCGTCGCGGCTCCGCTCGTGCGTGCCGAGCTCACCGGCCACCTGCTCCAGCCGCTGCTCCTTCTCGGTCAGGTCCGTCTCGGCCGTCTCGAGCTGCTCCATGACCTCGATCTCGGCCTCCTCCAGGTCACCGATCCGGCGGTCCAGGCTGGTGATCTCGTGCTGCAGGGCCTCCAGCTCGCGCGGCGAGCTCACCTGACCCTGGTCGAGCCGTTGCTGGGTGCGGACACGCCGCGCCTTCACCTGTTCGACGTCGGAGTCGGCCTTGTCCTGGGCTCGCCGCAGGTCGCTCACCGCCGTACGCGCGAACACCATCTCGTCGGAGATGCCGTCGCGTTCGGTCTCGAGCCCGTCGATCAGGGCGAGCTCGGGCAGGCTGGCCCGCCGCTGAGTGAGCTGGTCCAGCGTCGAGTCGAGGTCTTGCAGGTCGAGCAGACGGAGCTGGGCGGAACGTTCGGCTTTCAGTGCGGACTCTCCTCGGGTGGTGTCATCGGGTGCTGGGGGACGTGCAGCTGCCAGGGGTCGGTGCAGATGCGCGACACCCGAGTCTCCACCGTAGTCCCCCGGGTGGCCAGCCCCTCGACGAGCCGGCGCTCGGCGTGCGGGAGCCAGGTCCACTCGGCGGCCCAGTGCGCGATGTCGACGAGGGCGGTGCTTGTGCCGCCGTACCCGTGCTCACGGAACTCCGAGGCCGGGTGGTGGCGCAGGTCGGACGTGACGTAGACGTCGGCCGCGCTGCCGCGGACGAGGTCGAGGAGCCCGTCGCCGGCCCCGCCGCAGACCGCAACCGAGCGCACCTCCTGGTCGGGGTCGCCCGCCGCCCGGACGCCCGCGGCGGTCTGCGGTAGCACGGCCGCGACGCGCTCGACGAACTTCCGCAGGGTCTCCGGCGCAGGGAGTACGCCAAGGCGGCCGGTGCCCCGGGTCGACGGCTGCTCGGCCGGGTCGGCATCGAGCGGACGCAGCTCGGTGAGGCCGAGCGCGTCGGCCAGGGCGTCGGAGACACCCGGGTCGGCGCTGTCGGCGTTGGTGTGGCAGACCTGCAGGGCGACGCCATGGCGGATGAGACGGTGGACGACTCGTCCCTTGGGGTCAGTGGCAGCGACACCATGGACCGGCCTGAGCAGCAGCGGGTGGTGCGTGACGAGCAGGTCGGCTCCCCACTCGACCGCCTCGTCCGCGACGGCGTGCACCGGATCGACGGCGAGCAGCACCTTGCGGACCGGCTGACCGGGGTCACCGCAGACCAGCCCGACGGCGTCCCAGGCGTCGGCCCAGCGGGGGTCGTACAGGTCGTCGAGGCACGCGACCACGTCGGCCAGTCGGGGTGTTCCAGTCACGGGTCGCAGGCTATCGCCCGCCCACGCCGGGAGCGCCTCACAGCTGCGCGAGCACCGCTTCCTCGGTCAGCTCGCCCGGCGGGCGACGGCGGTGGGCCAGGTCGTTGGCCAGCCGCTGCAGCAAGGCGTTGGCCGGCGTCGGGATGCCGAGCAGCCGGCCGAGCAGCACCACCTCGCCGTTCAGGAAGTCGGTCTCGATGCTCCCGGTGGCCCGCTGCAGGCTCTGCCACGACGACCCGCCCGGCCAGCGCTCCGGACCGACCGAGCGCATCTTCAGATGGCCGCCGCGACGCGCCTTCTCCTCCTTGACCGAGGTGACCTCGATCTCGGCCAGCTCGAGGCATCGCTCCGCCTCGTCCCGCACCAGGTCGTGCAGACGTCCGTCGTACGCCTCCGGCCCGCACACCGCCTGGATCGCGTTGCCGAGGTTCATCACCAGCTTGCGGTACTTCCAGCGCATGATGTCCGGCCGCGGCGCCGAGACGAACGTCGCCGAGCGCAGCGCCTCCGACACCGCCGCAGCGACGTCATCGGTGCCGGTGGGGTAGCGGCCGAGGTCGAGGATCCCGCTGACCGGTGACGAATGTACGGCGACGACGCCGGGGCTGAGATGGGCAGCAGGCGCCATCACACACATGCCGTAGACGTTCGCGAACGACCTCAACAGCCGGGGCTCGTTGGCGACGCCGTTCTGGGCCGAGACGACCGGCGTGGTGTCCGGGGCGTGCTGCGCCAAGGCGGCGACCGCTGCCTCCGTGTCCTGCGACTTCACCGTCAGCAGGACGACCTCGTCGCCCCGCCAGTCGATGCCGCCCGGGCCGTCCACGACGTCGACCGCCAGCGTGACCTCGGCGTCGGGAGACTCCAGCCGCAGGCCGTCGCGCCTGATCGCTTCGAAGTGGCCGCCCCGCGCGACCAGCACGACCTGGTGGCCGGCCTCGTGCAGCCGTCCCCCGATCACTCCGCCGACGGCACCGGCTCCGTACACAACGAATCGCATCCGTGCAGTCTGCCCGACTAACTGGAACGCAGTTCGACGTGGCTCGCGGTTGCGGTGAGTACGACGGACTGCCCGACCACGGCGACCTGCTTCAGGGCGGCGCCGAACGGGAGGTCCGGCACCTCGATGCCGCGGCCCAACAAGTCGCGTGCGACATCGCGGATGGCCGACGGAACGCCGGGGAGGTCATCGATGACCAGCACGACCCGCCCGTCGCGGACCTGGGGCCGGACCCCGGCCTCCGCCTCGACGCCGCCGACCGTCAGCTGCGCACGCAACCGCCCGTCGACGACGCGCAGGGTCAGCCGGTCCAGGCCGCTGGGGCTGGCAGCGAACCGGGTCAGCGCGGCCGGCGACACCCGCAGCCGGACGTCGGCCGAACCGACCGTGACGGTCGCACCGCGGCCACCGGTCAACACCTCCCGCGGGACCTGGATGCCGGTCAGGTCGGCCGTCAGCTCCTCAGCCGGGACCGACGCGATCGTCGGACGCCGCATCCTCAGCGAGATCCGGGAGAAGTCGCCCCGGACCAGCTGCGGCAGGAATCCCGGCCCGCCGCCGATCTCCGCCGACGTGGCGGCCGCGCGCAGGTCGTAGCGGGCCGCCTCGTCCTCGACGGCCGCCGCCAGCTGGTCCTCGGCGAGCGACTCCGCCACCCGGTCCGCGACCAGACCCAGACCGGCGAGCAGGACGACAACGACGACGAACGACCTCACACCTCGCCGCCGTCGGGTGGAGGTCATCCCTTTCCTCCCTGGCATCGACTCGTCGCCGGTACGTCGCCGTACAGACCGCTGCACGGTGGACCGCGCCGAAAACATCATCCCGTACGGCGGCGCCTCCTCCGGCGGTGCCACGGGTGCAGAGCTGGATCTGCGACCGGTCGTCGACTGGCGCGTTGCGTAGGTCTGGAGTCGGTTTGTCCCTACAGAACGCGCCAGTCGATGAGGTCACCGTGGTGGGACAGTCTCAGCCGAGGCTGCCGCCGACCCGGGCGTGGCCCTTCAGCAGGTTGCGGGCGATCGTCCGGCGCTGCATCTCGTCAGTGCCCTCGTAGATGCGGAGCAGCCGCAGCTCGCGGTACCAGCGCTCGATCGGCAGCTCGCGGGTGTAGCCCATGCCGCCGTGGATCTGCAGCACCCGGTCGACGATCTCGTTCGCCTTCACGCCGCCGTAGAGCTTGGCGATCGACTGCGCGTGCCGGGAGTCGACCCCCTGGTCCACCTGCCAGGCGGCATGCAGGACCAGCCAGCGCAGCGCCTCGATCTCGACCGCCGAGTCGGCGATCATCCACTGGATCGCCTGCCGCTCGCCGATCGGCTCGCCGAACGTCTCCCGGTTGCGGGCGTGCTCGAGGCTCATCTCGAGCAGCCGCTCGCAGGCGCCGAGGGCGCGCGCCGGCAGCAGGTAGCGGCCGCGCCCGATCCAGCGCATCGCCAGCTCGAAGCCCTGCCCCTCCGCTCCGAGGATGTTGCTCGCCGGCACCCGCACGTCGTCGAAGACCAACGAGGCCGGGCCCCACTCCCCCATCGTGTCGATCGGCTCCGACCGCCAGCCCATCTCGCGGTCGACCAGGAAGCAGGTGACGCCACCGTCGGCGCCCAGGTCCGGATCGGTGACGGCGAACACCATCGCGAAGTCGGCCTCGTTGCCCCGGGTGATGAACGTCTTCTCGCCGTTGATCACCCAGTCGCCGCCGTCCTTGCGGGCAGTGGTCCGGATGGCCTTGGCGTCCGACCCGGCTCCGGGCTCGGTGATGCCGAAACAGCTCGTCCGCGCACCTTCGATCGTGGGTACGAGGTAGGTCGCCCGCTGCTCGGCGTTCGCCTCGTACAGGATGTTGTCGGCGTCGCCGGCGAGGCCGAACGGCACGAACGAACGGCCCAGCTCGATCTCGACCAGCGCCGCCAGCTGTGCGCCGAGGCCCATCCCGCCGTACTCCTCGGGTGTTTGCACGCCGAAGAAGCCGGCCTGCCTGGCCTTGTCCTGCAGCGCCGCGAGCTGGTCGGCCGGCAGCCCGCGCTCACCGCGTCGCTCCCGTCGCAGCACGTCGGGTTCGAGCGGCAGCACCTCCTTGCGGACGAAGGTGCGCACCCAGTCGCGGATGTCGCGCTCCTCGTCGGTCAGCGCGAAGTCCATCCCTCAGTCCACCAGTTTCAGATCGGGGATGCCATCCTCCGGGGCGCGTCCTCGTCGCAGAGTCGTCCTCCCCGATGGGGCGTCGCCAAGGTCGGAGTCGATCTGCTCGAGCGCGTCCACGATACCTTCGAGGGTGGGGTCGGGCCCGGCCGGCCACCGGATGCAACCTGGACTCCCCGCAGACCGACGTACCCGCACAGGAGGAGACCCATGACCGACGCTGCCGCCGGCGACCGACCAGGCGAGATCAGCGGCGCCGGGGCGGTCGTCACCGGTGGCGGCAACGGGATCGGCCGGGCGATCGCCCACCGGCTGGCGGCCGGCGGTGCCCGCGTGGTGGTGAACGACCTCGACGGCGATGCCGCGTGGGCGGTCGCGCGTGAGGTGCGCGGGTACGCCGTACCCGGGGACGCCGCCGGCGAGCAGGGCGTGCGTGACCTGATCTCCGCGGCTCGCGAGCACCTCGGCGGCATCGACGTCTACTGCGCGAACGCCGGAGTCGCCGTCGGCGCGGGACCCGAGACCGCGGAGCCGGTCTGGCAGCACGCCTGGGACGTCAACGTGATGGCCCATGTCCGGGGCGCCCTGGTCCCGGAGTGGCTCGAGCGCGGCCACGGCCGGTTCGTGGCCACCGTGTCGGCGGCCGGACTGCTGACGATGCTGGGCTCGGCGCCGTACTCGGTCACCAAGCACGCCGCCCTCGCCCACGCCGAGTGGCTGTCCGCGACCTACGGCCACCGTGGCATCACCGTCCAGTGCATCTGCCCGCAGGGCGTGCGTACCCAGATCCTGGCCGGCACTGGAACGGCCGGTGACGTGCTCCTCCAGGACACCGCGATCGAACCCGAGCAGGTCGCGGACGCCCTTTGGGACGGCCTGGCCGACGACCGGTTCCTGGTCTTGCCGCACCCGGAGATGGGTGAGTTCTACGCCCACCGCGCCGCCGACCCCGATCGGTGGCTGGCCGGGATGCGCCGGCTGCAGCAGCGGATCGACGAGCGATAGTCGGGCGCCGCCGCCGAGGCCTCGGTCGACGATAAGGTCGCAAATGCGGTGACGGGCCGGCGAGAGGTCGCCACCCGGCACGGCCTCGACGCGCGCGAGATCGCCCAGATGGAGCCAGCGTTCGAGCACCCGGAGAGCGACCGGGCACGAGAGCTGACCGGGCATCGGGCCGCAGCGCGATAGCTCCCTCGCAAGGGAAACTCGGGGCTGTCGATCCGTGACTCAACGTGACAGTGTCCCTCCCCGGCGAGACCGTCGCCGCGGTCCGCTGGAAAGTATGCTTTCCGGCGTCTTAGTGACTGAGCGTGAGACCGCACGGTCGGCAGGAAACATGCAAGAGTATGGCGCAGGTCATATCCGCACCCCGCGGCCCACAAAGGAGCAAGCATGCAGACGACCTCAATCCATCACGACAACCGCCGGGTCCGCCCGCGGCGCGGGGCCCGCCGCAGCGCGCTCGCCGGCGTCGCTGGCCTGGCCGCACTCGCGCTGGCCGCCTGCGGCGGAGGATCGGGAGGATCGGCGGAGTCGGACGCAGGCGCGGACTACCCGGACCAAGAGATCACCTTCGTGGTGCCCTTCTCCGCGGGCGGTCCCACCGACACCGTCACCCGGCTCATCTCCGAGCCGATGAGCAAAGAGCTCGGCCAGCAGATCGTGGTCCAGAACGTCGAGGGTGCCGGCGGCACCGTCGCCGCCGGCCAGGTCGCCACGGCCGAGTCCGACGGTTACACCGTGCTGATCCACCACATCGGCATGTCGACCGCTCCGGCGCTGTACCCAGACCTGCCGTACAAGCCGCTCGAAGACTTCAAGCCGGTCGGTCTGATCACCGACGTCCCGATGACGATCGTGGCGA
This sequence comes from Nocardioidaceae bacterium, assembly GCA_050699035.1. Taxonomy (GTDB): domain Bacteria; phylum Actinomycetota; class Actinomycetes; order Propionibacteriales; family Nocardioidaceae; genus WHTB01. The sequence goes on from JBOHDE010000037.1 coordinate 16,939, forward strand.
GAAAGGACTTCGAGCCTGAGACGCTCGAGGACCTGGTCGCCTACGTCAAGGACAACGCCGACAAAGTGACCCTGGCCAACGCCGGCATCGGCGCTGCCTCCCAGCTGTGCGGCCTGCTGATCGAGCAAGCCGTCGGCGTGGACCTCACCGAGGTGCCCTACGACGGCACAGGACCCGCATTGACCGACCTGGTCGGCGGGCAGGTCGACTTCATGTGCGACCAGACGACCAACACCGCCAGCCAGATCAAGGCCGGGAAGGTCAAGGGGTACGCCGTCACGACGCCCGAGCCGATCGAGGCGCTGCCCGACCTCCCGACCACGGCCGACGCAGGCCTGCCCGACGTCGAGGTGGGCGTCTGGCACGGCCTCTACGTGCCGGCCGACACCCCCGACGCAGTCGTGGAGAAGCTGACGGAGGCGCTCAAGGTGGCGCTGGAGGACCAGAACGTCATCGACAAGATGGCCGAGCTGGGCACCGCCCCGGTGCCGCCCGAGGACGTCACCCCCGAGGCGCACACCTCGAAGCTCGAGGAGCAGATCGACCTCTGGACCCCGATCATCGAGGACGCCGGCGTCACCGGGACCTGACGGGTGAGCACGCCCATGGCCTTCGCCGGGAGGCGTAGCCCCTACGTTCCCGACCTCCTGGCAGGTGGCGTGTTCGTCCTGCTCGGGCTGGCGTTCGCGATCGGCGGGTCGAGGTACGACGTGGGCTCGGCCCTGCGAATGGGGCCGGGGTACGTACCGCTCGTGCTCGGCGGGATCCTCACGGTCCTCGGCCTGGTCATCATCGCCCAGGCGTTCCTCGGCCGTGACCAGGCCGAGCGCGAGCTGGCCGACGAGGAACGCCGACCTATCCCCTGGTGGCGGGCCGCGTTGCTCGTGGCCGGCGTGCTGTACTTCGGGGTGACCGTCCGCGGGATGGGGCTGGCGCCGACCTTGTTCGTGATGACCTTCCTGGTCGCGCTCGCCGGTCACCGCACCGGCGTGGTGCGGGCGCTGGTCACCGCGGCCGGGCTCACCGTGCTCTGCCTGGTCGTCTTCGTCTACCTCCTACAGCTCAGGTTGCCGCTGTTCGGCGACTGGCTGGGGGGGTGACCGATGGACCTCTCCGGCATCGGGCTGGGTCTCGAGACCGCCCTCCAGCCCGGCAACATCTTGATCTGCCTGCTCGGCGTCACGCTGGGCACGCTGGTCGGCGTGCTGCCCGGCATCGGCCCCACGGCGACGGTGGCGCTGCTGCTGCCGATCACGTTCAACTTCGACCCCGTCGCATCCTTGATCATGCTGGCGGGCATCTACTACGGCGCTCAGTACGGCGGCTCCACCACGGCGATCCTGCTGAACCTCCCGGGTGAGTCGTCGGCCGCGGTCACCGCGCTCGACGGACACCAGATGGCCCTGCAGGGCCGGGCCGGTCCCGCACTCGCGACGGCGGCGCTCGGCTCGTTCTTCGCGGGCACGGTCGCCACGGTGGTGCTGGCCTTCTTCGCCCCGCCGCTCGCGAGTGCGGCGCTGAAGTTCGGGCCGGCCGAGTACTTCGCCCTCGTCGTGCTCGGCCTGATCGCCTCCATCGCCCTGGCCAGAGGGTCGCCGATCAAGGCCCTGGCGATGATCGTGCTGGGGCTGCTGCTCGGCACGATGGGGCAGGACCTCAATACCGGCGTCCCGCGGTTCACCTTCGGGGTCCGCGAGCTGTACAACGGCCTCGACTTCGTCTCGCTCGCGGTCGGCATGTTCGGCCTGGCCGAGATCATCCGCAACCTCGAGCAGCGGCAGAGCGCGAGCCTGGTGACGAAGAAGGTCCGTGGGCTGTGGCTGACGCGCCAGGACGCACGCACCATCACCGGGCCGGTGCTGCGCGGCACCACGATGGGTTCACTGCTCGGGGTGCTCCCCGGCGCCGGGCACGTGTTGGCGGCGTTCACCTCGTACTCGATGGAAAAGCGCCTCTCCAAGACCCCCGAGAAGTTCGGCCGGGGGGCCATCGAGGGCGTGGCCGCGCCGGAGTCAGCCAACAACGCCGCCGCCCAGACGTCGTTCATCCCGCTGCTCACGCTGGGCCTGCCGGCGCACCCGGTGATGGCACTGCTGGTCGGTGCGTTCATCATCCAGGGGATCACACCGGGGCCCAACGTCATCAATGACGAGCCCGCGCTCTTCTGGGGCCTGATCGCCTCGATGTGGGTGGGCAACCTGCTGCTCGTCCTGCTCAACCTGCCGCTGATCGGGCTGTGGGTGCGGCTGCTGACCGTGCCGTACGAGGTGCTGTTCCCGGCGATCATCGCGTTCGCCGCGATCGGCTGCTACTCGCTGGGCCTGAACGCGTGGGACGTGTTCGCGATCGCGGCCTCCGGCGTGCTGGGCTATGCGCTCATCCGCTGGGGCTGCGAACCCGCGCCACTGCTGCTCGGGTTCGTCCTCGGGCCGTTGCTGGAGGAGAACCTCCGGCGCGCTATGACCATCTCCCGCGGTGACCCGTCGGTGTTCGTGACCCGCCCGATCTCGGCGACCCTGCTGCTGCTCGCGGTCGCCGCCCTCGTGGTGTCGCTGCTCCCGGCCGTACGACGCAAACGCCAGGCGGTGTTCACCGAGGAGGACTGAGCCGGCGAGCCGTCACGGTGAGGTGGCGTCGCTTCGACGTACGTGCTTGTCCAGGAACGAGGTCAGCCTCGCTGTGGTTTCGGCGGGGGCTTCCTCGGGGACGTAGTGGTCGCACGGCAGCGCCTCGCCTTCGACCGTGGTGGCGTAGCCGCGCCACGCGCTCAGCACGTCGTAGCTCCTGCCGACGAAGCTGTGCGCTCCCCACAACGCCAGGGTGGGACAGGTGAGCGTGCGGCCGTCGGCGAGGTCGGCGGCGTCGTGTTCGAGGTCGATCGAGGCCGCGGCCCGGTAGTCCTCACAGGAGGCGTGGATCGCTCTCGGGTCGGAGAAGCAGCGGACGTACTCGTCGATGGCCGCCTCGTCGAGCGCGGTCCCGCCGTGGTGGCGACCGGTCATCCGGGCCCGGATCCAGAACTCGGGGTCGTGCCCGATGAGTCGCTCCGGAATGCCGTTGCCAGCGGCCAGGAAGAACCAGTGGTAGTAGCCGAGGCCGAAGGTGGCGTCGACGTGGCTGAAGGTGTAGTGGGTCGGCACGATGTCGAGGGCTGCGAGCGCGAGCACCGCATCGGGGAAGTCCAGCGCCAGCCGGTGGGCCACGCGGGCGCCGCGGTCGTGTCCGACCACCGCGTAACGGTCGAAGCCGAGCGCACGCATGACGCCGTGCTGATCGGTCGCCATCGCCCGCTTCGAGTACGGCGCGTGGTCGGGCGCTGAGTCTGGTTTGCTGCTGTCCCCGTACCCGCGCAGGTCGGTCAGCACGACCGTGTAGCGAGTGGCCAGGGCGGGTGCGACGTGGTGCCAGATCAGGTGGCTCTGCGGGTAGCCGTGCAAGAACAGCACCGGCGGCCCCGCACCCGCCGACACCGTGTTGATCGTGACGGCGGGTGCAGTGCCGACCTCGACCAGCCGCTGCTCGAAGGTGCCCGGTAGCGGGACAGTCATCAGACGTCACTCCTGCCGATCGGGAAGGCGTATGATGGATCGTATGACAAATCGTGCGACAGTGCTCGTGCAGGCGCGTGTGCCCGACGCCGCGGCCCACCAGCTGGACGACGACGCGCGCGCACTCGGGCTGGCGAACCGCTCCGAAGCGGTGCGCGAGGCAATGCGGCTGCTGCACCACAAGGCCCGGCAGGCCGCCCTCGCCCGCGACTACGACACCTTCTACGGCACCGATACCGAGGCACCGGTCAGCGACGTCACGGCAGTCGGTGACCAGATTGCGGCCGAGGCCATCGTCGATCAGCAGAAGACCCACTAGCACACATGTTCCGAGGCGACGTCTGGGACGTGCAGTTCCCTCCGCCGGTCGGCTCACGGCCAGGTGTCGTACTCACGACCAACGCGCTGATTCCCCGCCTCGGTGCCGTGACCATCGCCGAGATCACCGGCACCGAGGGACCAGGCTCGACCCACATCGAAGTCAGCCCAGAAGCTGGCCTGACCGGACGATCCCGATCGTGGGTCAACGTCACCGGCCTGCACACCGTGCCGAAAGGCAAGCTTCGCCGGCATCGCGGACGACTCGCCCCGACCGAGCTCAGCCGCGTCGCGACCGCAGTCCGCACCTACCTCGACCTCGAGGCCGACCAGCTTTGAGACCGACCGGCGGCACCTCACATTCCTCGGTGCTGCGTCGTCCTACCAGCGAGACGCAGTCCACGGCCAGGAGGCCGCGAGAAGAGGAAGCTGAGCATGGAAGCAGTCAACGCCGCCATCATTTACTACGGCGCCACCGGCACGGTGCACACCTTGGCAGAGGCCGCCGCCGAGGGGGCCGAGAAGGCCGGCGCCCGGGTGCGTATGCGCAGGGTCCATGAGCTCGCCCCGGCCAGCGCGATCGACGACAACCCTGCTTGGAGTCGCCATGTCCGCGAGACCGCTGACATACCCGAGGCCGCTCTCGACGACCTGGCCTGGGCCGACGTGGTCCTCTTCGGGACCCCCACCCGGTTCGGCACCCCAGCCAGCCAGCTCAAGGCGTTCATCGACAGCACCGGGCCACTGTGGCAGCAGGGCCTGGTGACCCGCACCTCACCGCTGGAGGCCAAGAGCCTCGACGCGCCAGAGGAGACGCGGCCGTTTCACCGCCAAGCGCAAGGTGGACCTGGTCACCGTCGGCGGCGTGACCGTCGGCCGCGGAGTCGTCCAGCCGGGATGGCGCTGGTCCGAGCACGCGAGGCCGCTCGTCGACACCGACTCCTGCCAAGCCGCGCACACCGGCTACGTGCTGAATGGCCGCATGGGGGTACGGATGGACGACGGGACAGAGGGCGAAGCCCGCCCCGGCGATGCCTTCCACATCCCGCCCGGCCACGACGCGTCGCATGCGGCGAGACCACGCAGCGCCTGCTGCGGTTCGGCCGCGTCCGCGGCCGGGTCGTTGCACCGGATTCTCCTACTCCTCGACATCGAGTGCTCGAGGAGCAGGTGGGACGGACGCGCCTGTTGCGTGGCCGGGTGGACTACAGGCTGGTGCGGTGTGCCGAAATGGGTGCTGAGCACTTGCTCGAAGCTCACGTGTACGCCGTGAATGAGGCATTGGGCGCTCTCGTAGCCGGTGAGGATCGACGCGTGGGAGGGATGTGCCGGGTCGAACGCGGGGCTGTCGGCGTATCCGTCCTCAGGGCGCGCACTCCACGAGAAGCCGGCCTCCTCGCTGTGCACATTGATGTCCTTGACAAGTTCGGCGAACCCGCCATCTCCAAGCGCCGACAGCGCCTCGATCACGCTGGGCGTGGTGAGCAACCGGTCGATGTCGTAGAAGTGGCGACCGTGCTGGCGCAAGGTCTCGGTGTCGTTGCGCACTGCCGCGTCGTGAACGGCGGCCATCTTTTCCAGCAGCGTGCGCTCGGGTGAGAGCACCTCGACCTCGAAGGTGGCGAACTCCTCCCAAGCGTCTTCGGGCTCGCCGAGCTCGGTGATGGCATAGTCGGCGAGCATCGAGCGGTAGCGGTGTGGGCCTGCCGGGTACGTACCACCACGGCTGCCGAGCTCGAGCAGCACGCCTTCCTTCAAGCCTTCGTCGTACTCCTCGACCGGGTAGTGGTACGTCGTGTAGCGCTTGACGCCGGTCGTTGATGCTCCGACCGTAACGTCGTTCTTGGTGAGCCCGAGGTGGGCTATCACGTCACTGTCGACCTGCTTCAAGAGCTTGTGACGTGCATTGGTCGCTGCGCCGTCAGGAAAGACTGCAAGAAGGTCGATGTCCTCGGAGAATCGGTCCACGATCCCGAACACTCGACTGAGACTGGTGCCTCCCTTGAACAGGAACGTCACCCGAGCGGTCGAGCCGTCGGGCATCCCCAGTTCGCGATCGACAGCTGCAGCCCGGAGCACCTCGGTTGCCCAGAAGTCCTTCTCGACGTACGGCGCCGGCAGACCGCGCGCGGTCGCGGCCTGCGCGACGAGCGCATCGAGATCGTCGGGGTGCCTGCGCAGTGACTCGCTCATGCTGCCTCAAACGCATCGGACTCAAGGCGGGCAAAGTTGTCCCGTACCGCGCGGTTGTACTCGCCGGGCACCGTGGTGCGCAGCAGGTCGACCCGTATCTCGCCAACACGCGCGGCGTCACGGACCTTCCGGGCCAGGCTGTTCCAACCCGCCTCGACGAATACATCAGGAGCGCGCAGCAACTCCAGGAGCGCGATCTCCTTCTCGTTGAGGTCCATACGGGCAAGGTTCTTGCGATCGTGCTGCTTCACCCCGTTGATCGGTTCGACTGTCCGCAACGTCGCCACATGCCACACCG
>JBOHDE010000038.1:0-22616 GCA_050699035.1 Nocardioidaceae bacterium
GCTCCACCTCGTCGGTGCGGCCGTGCTCGTACATCGCGACGATCCGCTGCGACCAGTCGCGCAGCTGCGAACGGTCGGACGCCGGCACGCCCAGCAGCTCGGCGATGACGGCCACCGGCAGCGGCTCGGCGTACGCCGCGAGCACGTCGACGGAATCGCCCGGTACCCGGTCGAGCAGGTCGGTGGCAAGCTCCTCGACCCGCGGCCGCAGCCGCTCCACATGACCGCGCGCGAACGCACCCGCCACCAGGCGGCGCAGCCGGGTGTGCGCCGGCGGCTCGTTCTCCATCATCTGGTTGCGGTGCAACGCACTGAACGGCTCGAACCGCTCGGCCGGCTCGAGGTCGGTCCAGATCCGGCCCAGGCTGCGGTGGCGCAGAGTCGCCCCGACGGCGGCGTGGCTGGTGGCCAGCCAACGCTCGGTCGGCTCGTGCCAGACCAGGTCGGCCTGGGCCCGCAGACCGGCCAGGGCGGGGTACGGGTCGTCCACGAAGCCGGGATCGGCGAGGTCGAGGCTGCTCGTGGCGAGCATCGCCTTAGCGGTCCGTGAGGTCGGCCGGCCCGAAGGCGTCCGGCAGCACGTCGCGCATGGCGCGGACACCGCGCACGGTCTCGAGCTGCAGGTCGGGACCGCCGTTCTCCCAGAGCAGCTGCCGGCAGCGCCCGCACGGCATCAGTACGTCGCCGTTGCGGTCGACACACACCACCGCGACCAGCCGGCCACCGCCACCCGCATGCAGCGCGGAGACCAGCCCGCACTCGGCGCACAGCCCCACGCCGTACGCGGCGTTCTCCACGTTGCAGCCCACGACGACCCGCCCGTCGCCGACCAGCGCCGCCGCACCCACCGGGAAGCGGGAGTACGGGGCGTACGCCGAGCCCATCACCTGCACCGCGGCGGCCCGCAACGACTCCCAGTCGACTTCTGGGGCGACCCCGGGGCCGCCCTCAGACCCGGGCTCGGGCGCACTCATCCGGCCGACCCGCGTCGATAACGCAACCCGTCGGCGGCCGGCATTCGCAGCCGCTGCGAGGCCAGCGCGAGCACCAGCAAGGTGGTGACGTACGGCGTCATCCGAGTGAAGTCGCCGGGCACCGAGTCGGTGGCGAAGTACCAGGCCGCGGCACCGAGGGCGATGGTCGCCGAGATCCCGGCCGCGAGGTGCTGGAGCCGACGCCACTGCCAGACCGCGATGATGACGAGCAGCACGGCGATCAGCAGCAGCAACGCGTGCACCGACTCGCCGCCACGGCGCAGGCCGAGCGTCTCGGTGTAGCCGAACAGGCCCGACCCGGCGAGCAGCCCACCGGGCCGCCAGTTGCCGAAGATCATCGCGGCCAGGCCGATGTAGCCGCGACCGCCGGTCTGGCCGTCGCGGTAGGTGCTCGAGGCGACCAGCGCGAGGAACCCGCCGCCGAGCCCAGCCAAGGCTCCCGACGTCAGCACCGCGAGGAACTTGTAGCGGTAGACGTTGACGCCGAGACTCTCGGCCGCCACCGGGCTCTCGCCGCAGGAGCGCAGCCGAAGGCCGAACGCGGTGCGCCACAGCAGGTAGAAGGTGAGCACGAACAGCACGATGGCGAGCACGACGAGCAGCGACAGGTCGGTGACGAACGCGCGCAGGAAGGCCGCGATCTCCGACACGAAGAAGATGTTGCTGCCCTCGATGTCGCCGAGCAGGCCGGACAGGCCCGGGACGGTGATGGTCTGCACGTCTTTCAGCGTCGGCGACTGGGTGGCGCCGCCTCCGGGCAGGCCGGAGAAGGTCTGCGCGGCGAGATACTGGGTGGCGCCGAGCGCGATGATGTTGATCGCCACACCGGAGATGATGTGGTCGACGCCGAAGCTCACCGTGGCGACCGCGTGGATGAGACCTCCCACTGCGCCGAGGGCCGCCGCACCGACCACACCGGCCCACGCGCCGTAGTGGAAGCCGAAGTAGCCGGCCCCGAAGGTGCCGAGGATCATCATGCCCTCGAGGCCGATGTTGACGATGCCGGCCCGCTCGGACCAGAGACCGCCGAGACCGGCCAGGGCGATGGGTACGGAGGCGATCAGGGTGGCCCGCAGCGTGCCGGACGAAGCGAGGTCGTTGGCACCGGTCACCAGCTGCAGCACGGACAGCAGGAACAGCACCGCCGCGATGCCGATCAGGATCCACCACGGCGAGATGCGGCCCTTCGGTCGCACCGATGCCAGGGCGGTCCGTGCGGTCGTGACGGCGCTCATGCCGGCACCTCCGCCTGCTCGCCCTTGGCCTGCTCGAGGGCCTGCGCGACCTGTCGTTGCTCGAGCTTGAGGCCGTACCGTCGGACCACCTCGTACGCGATGACCACCGTGAGCACGATGATGCCCTGGGTGATCTTGACGATGTCGGAGGAGACGCCGACCAGGATCTGCAGCGGGTTGGACTGCTCCTCGAGGTAGGCGAACAGCAGCGCGCCGAGGGCGATACCGATCGGGTGGTTGCGCCCGAGCAGCGCGATCGCGATGCCGGCGAAGCCGAGCCCGGACTGGAACGTCGTGCCGTAGGCGTACGCGCTGCCGAACAGGATCGGCAGGCCGACCAGTCCGGCGAGGCCGCCGGAGATCAGCATTGCCGCGACGACCATCCGCTTGACGTTGATGCCACTGGCCACCGCGGCCGAGGCCGACCGACCGGTGGCCCGCAGCTCGAAGCCGAAGCGGGTGCGGTTGAGCACTACCCAGTAGGCGATGCCGGCGAGGACGGCGATGAACACGAAGCCGTACACGTTGGTGCCGGGGTCGCCCGACAGCGAGAAGCTCGGGATCCGGCTGCCCTCGGGGATCTCCTTGGTGCCGATCGCGTTGCTGCCCGGCTCACGGACCGCGGCCTTGCGCAGCAAGAAGGCCACTAGGGACGTGGAGATGGCGTTCAGCATGATCGTCGAGATGACCTCGCTGACGCCCCTCGTCGCGCGCAGCAGGGCGGCGATGCCGGCCCAGGCGGCCCCGACAAGCACCGCGGCGACGATGGCGAGCAGCGTGTTGAGGTAGCCGGGCAGCCAGGCCTCGCCGGCGACGACCGCGGCCACGAACGCCGCGATGCGGTACTGCCCGTCCACCCCGATGTTGAACAGGTTCATCCGAAAGCCGACCGCGACGGCGAGGCCGGAGAGGTACAGCACGGTGGCGTTGTTGATGATGCTGGCGACGTTGCGCGTCTTCGGCATCGACAGGATCGTCGACCAGACCTCGCCGGCCGGGTCGCCGGCGATCAGCAACACCAGGCTGGTGATCAGGTAGGCAGCGACCAGCGCGAGCACGGGCGCCGCGACGCCCAGCGCGATCCGGGTCACCCGCGGGGTCATGCCTGCGCTCCGGTCATCGCCGCGCCGAGCTGCTGCGGCGTCACCTCCGACGGGTCGAACTCACCGACGAGTGCGCCCCGCAAGATGACCTCGATCCGGTCCGACAGGCCGATCAGCTCGTCGAGGTCGGCCGAGATCAGGAGTACGGCAAGGCCGGCCCGGCGGGCCGTCTTGATGTGGTCCCAGATCGCCGCCTGCGCGCCCACGTCGACGCCACGGGTCGGGTGCGAGGCGATCAGCAGGATCGGGTCGCCGCTCATCTCGCGGCCGACGATCAGCTTCTGCTGGTTGCCGCCGGACAGCGCCCGGGCCAGCGCGTCCGGGCCCGGGGTGCGCACGTCGTACTGGTCGATGATGCGTTGGGTGTCCTCCCGCGCCGCACCCTTGTCGATGAACAGCCCCTTGGCGCTCGGCGCCCTGGTCTGGTGCCCGAGGACGCGGTTCTCCCACAGCGGCGCGTCGAGCAGCAGCCCGTGCCGCTGCCGGTCCTCCGGGATGTAGCCGATGCCGTTCTCGCGACGATGCTGGGTCGACAACCGGGAGACGTCACGGTCGCCGACCGTGACGGTGCCGGTGGTGCCCGGCCGCATGCCCATGATGGCCTCGACCAGCTCGGCCTGGCCGTTGCCCTCGACGCCGGCGATGCCGAGCACCTCACCGCGGTGGATCTCGAAGCCGATGTCGTCGAGCAGGGGACGCGCGCCCGCTGCCGCACCGTCGGACGGGAGGGTGAGGCCGTCGACGCTGAGGAGCACCTCGTCGGTGACCGTCGACGTCTCGGTGCTGGGTGACGGCAGCTCCGACCCCACCATCAGCTCGGCGAGCTGGCGCGCGGTCACCGACGCCGGGTCGACGGTGTCGACGGTCGTGCCGCGCCGGATGACGGTGACCCGGTCGGCGACCGACAGCACCTCGTCGAGCTTGTGCGAGATGAAGATGACGGTCAGGCCCTCGGACTTGAGCTCGCGCAGGTTGGCGAACAGCTCGTCGACCTCCTGCGGTACGAGCACCGCGGTCGGCTCGTCGAGGATCACGATCCGGGCACCCCGGTAGAGCACCTTCAAGATCTCGACTCGCTGGCGGGCACCGACGCCAAGCCGCTCGACGAGCACGTCGGGATCGATGTTGAGCCCGTACGCGTCGGAGATCGTGCGGATCTCCGCCCGGGCCTCGGCGCCGATGCCGTGCAGCTTCTCGGCGCCGAGCGTGACATTCTCCAGCACGGTGAGGTTGTCGGCCAGCATGAAGTGCTGGAAGACCATCCCGACGCCGGCCCGGATGGCGTCCGCCGGCGAGCTGAGCACCATCGAGTCGCCGTTGATCTCGATCGTGCCCGAGTCGGGCTTCTGCACGCCGTACAGGATCTTCATCAGGGTCGACTTGCCGGCGCCGTTCTCACCCACGATCGCGTGGATCTCGCTGTGCCGTACGTCGATGTTGATGTCGTCGTTGGCGATGACGCCGGGGAAACGCTTGCCGATGCCGAGCAGCCGGACCGCTATCTGCTCGGCCGCTGCCGCCGGGGGCGCGGAAGGAGTCGACACGGCGACGTGGTTCTCCCTGGGCTCTGCCTCGCCGTCAGCGAGGGCATCGGGCGGATGAGACTGGCCCGCGGCCAAACGCTACCGCGCTTGGCCGCGGGCCGTCGTCACAACGGCTCAGCTCACTCCGTCGGTACGGTGATCTCACCGTCGATGATCTGCTGCTTGAACTCGTCGAGCTCAGCACTGATGTCATCGACGAACCCACCGCTGGTGGAGTAGCCGACGCCGTCGACCGCCAGGTCGTAGCGCTCGACACCGGACGGGAAGTTCCCGCCGTCGACCTCGGTGAGGTACTCGAGCACGGCCACGTCGACCCGCTTCAGCATCGACGTCATGATGACCTCCTTGACGGAGTCGTCAGCCGTCTCGTACTGGTCGGAGTCGACACCGATCGCCTTCATCTTGGCCTCGGTCGCCGCCTCGAACACGCCACCGCCGGAGCCGCCGGCGGCCTGGTAGACGATGTCGGCACCGCCGTCGTACATGCCCTGCGCTGCGGTCTTGCCCTTGGCCGGGTCACCGAAGCCGGAGAAGTCCGGCGGCTGGGTGAGGTAGGTGATGTCGACCTTGACGTTCGGCGTGACCGCCTTGGCGCCGGCGACGTACCCGGCCTCGAACTTCTTGATCAGCGGGGTCTCGACGCCACCGACGAAACCGATGTGGTCCGCCTCGGTCTTCAGCGCCGCGGCCGCACCGACCAGGAACGAGCCCTGCTCCTCGGCGAACACCAGGTTGGCGATGTTGTCGGCGGCGGCCGCCTCGTCGTCGATGATCGCGAAGTGCACCTCGGGGTACTCGGCGGCCACCTTCGCCACCGAGGCGGAGTAGGCGAAGCCGACCGCGATGATCGGGTCGAAGCCGGCCTCGGCGAACGTACGCAGACGCTCCTCGCGGGCCGACTCGGGCTCGCCGTCGGCGGCCTCGGACTCCTGCGTCTCCATACCGAACTCTTCGGCGGCATCGTCCATGCCCTTGGCCGCCGCGTCGTTGAACGACTGGTCGCCGCGCCCACCGACGTCGTAGGCCATCCCGACCTTGACATCGGACGTGGGACCACCGCCGTCGCCACCACCACCGCCGTTGCCACCTTCGTCGTTGCCGCCGCAGGAAGTGAGCGCGAATACTGCAGCGGTGAGCAACGCCGCTGTCTTGGTCATCCGACGCAAGATCGGGCCTCCTTGGTCACAAGTGCGCCCAAAACGGGCGTCAGTCGCGGCACAGCCTAGTGCTTGTCCACGTACGGCACGCAGCGATTGACAAGACAGCCTGGGTGTTGTTACCGAGTCGTCACTTGGGGGAGGTGGAAGGCGGATGAACCGCGCCCCACGCGTGCACCGCCGCGGCCGCGAGAACCCGCGCGCCGAGGCCCACGGACCGCTCGTCGATGCGCAGGTTGCCCTGATGCAGGTCGTAGGTGTGCCCGCCGGGCGCCCGGGTGCCGAGCCGGCCCATCGCACCGGGGACCTGTTCGAGATACCAGGCGAAGTCTTCGCCGCCGAGGCTCTGCGTCGTCCCCGTCACCGCGTCGTCGCCGAGCGCGGACCTGACGGCGGCGGTCAGCAGCGCGGTGGCGGCCGGCTCATTGACCACCGGCGGCACGCCGCGGACATAGTCGACCTCGGCCTTCACGCCGTACGGCGCGACGACGTCGCGGATGATCTGGGTGATGATCTCCTGGGCGGTGTGCCACGCTGTCGCGTCCAGCAGCCGTACCGTGCCGCGGGCCTCCCCGACCGCCGGGATCACGTTGCCCGCCGCACCGGCGCGGACCAGCCCCCACACCACGCTGGCGCCGGCCCGCGGGTCGAGCCGGCGCGACAGTGCGGCCGGCAGGTCGGTGATGACCTTGGCCAGCGCGTACGTCAGGTCCTGGGTGAGGTGGGGCCGGGAGGTGTGCCCGCCCTCGCCGGTCAGCCGGACGGCGACGGCGTCGGCGGCACCGGTGATCGGGCCCTCGCGCAGGCCGACCTGGCCGACGTCGAGGGTCGGGTCGCAGTGCAACCCGAAGACGTGTCCGACGTCGTCGAGGCCACCAGCCGCGATCACCTCCAGGGCTCCCCCGGGCATGATCTCCTCGGCCGGCTGGAACAGCAGGCGTACCCGGCCGGGCAGCGGCTCCGCACGGTGCGCCGCCGTGAGGGCGAGGCCGGCGCCGAGCAGTGCCGTCGTGTGGACGTCGTGCCCGCAGGCGTGCGCGATCTCGTCGGCTGTGGACCGCCACGGTTCGCCGCTGGTGTCCCGTACCGGCAGTGCGTCGAGGTCGGCCCGCAGCGCCACCAGCGGGCCGGCGGCGGGACCGACCTCGGCGATCAGCCCGCTGCGCGGCAGCAGCTGCACCCGCGCGCCGACGGCCTCGAGTCGCTCGGCGACCAGCATCGTGGTGCGCTTCTCGGTCCAGGCCAGCTCCGGGTTGGCGTGGATGTCGCGGCGGACGGCGACCAGGTCGTCCGACAGCCGATCGACGTGCGCCGCGATCCGGCGGACGGTATCGGTGAGGGTGGACGACATAGCCCGCAACGCTAGCGCGTGGTCCGGTCGCGCGGGCCGGTAGCCTCGAACGTATGCCCACCCGTGCCGCGGACGTGCAGCGGCTCTTCGTCGACCCCGACCACACCTGGAGCAGGGTCTCTCCGGCGCTGCTGACCTTGCGCCGGATCGCACCCGCCGTGTTCATCGCGCTCGCGCTCGCGGTCGCCGTGGTGCTGTCCGTGCTGGAGCTGTGGTGGCTGCTGGTCGTACCCGGTGTCGTTCTCGCCGGCGGGCTGTTCTGGTGGTTCTGGCTCCCGATCAACGTGCGTGCCTGGCAGTACGCCGAGACCGACGACGACCTGCTGGTCACCCACGGCCGGCTGCTGCGCCACCTCACGGTCGTCCCGTACGGCCGGATGCAGGTGATCGACGTCGAGGCCGGGCCGCTGGCGTCGCGGTTCGGCATCGCGAGCGTGCAGCTGGTGACGGCGTCGGCGTCGACCGACGCGAAGATCCCGGGGCTGCCGGTCGATGTCGCGCACGACCTGCGCAACCGGCTCACCGCCAAGGGCGAGGCGATGGCGGCCGGTCTGTGAGCGAGCCCGTGGCCGGGCCGGTGACCCCGTACGAGCGGACCGACCACCCGCCCGGCAACGACGCCGTCACCGACCCTGGGCCCGACGAGCTGCACCGGCTGCACGTCCTCACGCCGTGGCTGCAGTCCTGGCGCTACCTGCTGGGCGTGGTCGGGGTCGCGGTGGCGGTCTTCCGCGACAACCTGACCAGGCTCGGCGACGCCTGGCGGTTCGTCCAGGACCAGCCGCTGCTGCTGGTGCTCGTACTCGGCGTCGGCGCGTTCGTGGTGGTCGCGGGCGTCTCGGTGGGCATCGCGTTCCTGTCCTGGCGGATGACGGGGTACGCCGTGACCGGCTCGACGCTGTTCTTGCGGCGTGGGGTGCTGATGCGCCAGCGACGCCAGGTCCGGCTGGACCGGCTGCAGGGCGTCGACGTGCAGCAGCCGCTGCTCGGACGGCTGTTCGGGCTGGCCGCGCTCAAGCTCGAGCTGGCGGCCGGCAAGGAGGCGACCACGACGCTGAGCTACCTGACCCTGGCCGATGCGCGGACGCTGCGCGACGAGCTGATGGCGCTGTCGGGCCGGCGGACGGTCGTCGACCCCGAGACGGGTGCGGTCGTACCGGACCAGCCGGAGCGCATGCTGCTCGCCGTACCCACCGAGCGGGTCCTGCAGGCTCGGCTGCTGGAGTCGTCGCTCGGCGTGATCGGCCTGGTCGTCTACGTCCTCGCCGCCACGGTGGTGGTGCTGGTGATCGCCGACCAGGGGCTGGCCGTGCTGCTCGCCGCGATGGCGCCGGTGGGTCCGTGGCTGCTCGCGATCGGCGGCGTGCTGGTGACCCGGTTCCTGCAGGAGGCGAACTTCAGCCTCGCCGAGTCACGCGACGGGCTGCGCATCCACTCGGGCCTGCTGTCGCTGAACCACCGCACGATCCCGGAGCGGCGGGTGCAGGGCGTCCATGTCCGAGTGCCGTTGATGTGGCGGATCCCGGGCTGGGCCCGGCTGACCGTCGACGTCGCGGGGTCGGTGGCGTCCGCGACCGGCGGCGACAAGTACCAGCCGGCCGTCAACACGCTGGTGCCGGTGGCGTCGGTGCACGACGTCCGGGCCGTGTTCACCCGGGTCAGCGGGGTCGAGCTGGACCAGGTGCCGCTGACGCCGGTCCCACGGCGGGCGCGCTGGCTCGACCCGTTCGCGGCGGGCTGGATGGCGGTCGGCCTGGCCGACGGGGTGGCGGTGACCCGGACCGGCTGGCTGCAGCGCAAGACTGCCGTCGTGCCGTTCGCCCGGGTGCAGAGTGTGCGCGCCGTCCAGGGTCCGGTGCAGCGGCTGCTCGGCCTGGCCTCGGTGCATGTCGACGGCGCGGTCGGCTCGGCCGGCTGGGTCGCACCACATCGCGACGTCGCCGAGGCACAGACCCTGGTCCGGGAGCTGTCCACCAGAGCCCAAGCATTCCGCCACGCCGAGTCCTGACCACCCCGTTTTTTCTGGCACGGGGGCGCCCCGTTCCATACCTATTGGAACGGGGGCGCCCCGTACCAAAAAAGTTTTGGACCGGATCCACCCAGTCGCACCGGACAACGGGTACGTCAGAAGGCGTCGGGGGGTGCGTACTGGCCCCACACCTCGCGCAGTGCGTTGCAGACCTCGCCGACGGTGGCGCGAGCGCGCAGCGCCTCCTTCATCGGGTACAGCACGTTGTCGTCGCCCTCGGCCGCCGACCGCAGCGCCGCGAGGTGCTTGTCGACCTCGGCGTTGTCCCGCTCGGCCCGCAGCGTCGCCAGCCGTTCGGCCTGCTCGGCCTCGATCGCCGGGTCCACACGCAGCGGTTCGTACGGCTCCTCCTCGGCGCTCTGGTACCGGTTCAGGCCCACCACGACCCGCTCACCGCTGTCGACCTGCTGGGCGATCCGGTACGCCGCCTGCTCGATCTCGCCCTTCTGGAAGCCGGCCTCGATCGCGGCCACCGCTCCGCCGTACTCCTCGACCCGTGCCATCAGGGCTCGCGCCGCGGCCTCGACCTCGTCGGTCAGCGTCTCCACGGCGTACGACCCCGCGAACGGGTCCACGGTCTTGGTGACGTCGGTCTCGAACGCGATCACCTGCTGGGTACGCAACGCGAGCCGGGCCGCCTTCTCGGTCGGCAGCGCGATCGCCTCGTCGAAGGCGTTGGTGTGCAGCGACTGGGTGCCACCCATCACCGCCGCCAGCGCCTGCACGGCCACCCGGACCAGGTTGACCTCCGGCTGCTGCGCGGTGAGCTGCACCCCCGCGGTCTGCGTGTGGAACCGCAGCATCAGCGACTTCGGGTCCTTGGCACCGAACTCGTCGCGCATCACCTGCGCCCAGATCCGCCGGGCCGCCCGGAACTTCGCAACCTCCTCCAGGAACGACGTACGCGACACGAAGAAGAACGCCAGCCGCGGCGCGAACACGTCGACGTCCTGACCCGATGCGATCGCCGCCCGCACGTACTCGATGCCGTCGGCGAGGGTGAACGCGATCTCCTGCGCGGGCGTCGCACCGGCCTCGGCCATGTGGTAGCCGGAGATCGAGATCGTGTTCCACTTCGGGATCTCTGCCTTGCAGTACTGGAAAATGTCGGTGATCAGGCGCAGCGACTGCTGCGGCGGGTAGATGTACGTGCCGCGGGCGATGTACTCCTTGAGTACGTCGTTCTGGATCGTCCCGGTGATCTGGTCGCCGGGGACACCCTGCTCCTCGGCGACGATCTGGTACATCAGCAGCAGCAACGCCGCCGGCGCGTTGATCGTCATCGAGGTCGACACCTGGTCCAGCGGGATGCCGTCGAACAGCACCCGCATGTCGTCGACCGAGTCGATCGCGACGCCCACCTTGCCCACCTCGCCGTGCGCGATCGGCGAGTCGGAGTCGTGACCCATCTGGGTCGGCAGGTCGAACGCCACCGACAGCCCAGCCGTGCCGTGCTCGATCAGCTGGTGGTAGCGCCGGTTGGATTCGACCGCGGTGCCGAACCCGGCGTACTGCCGCATCGTCCACGGCCGCCCGGTGTACATCGACGGGTAGACACCGCGGGTGAACGGGAACTCGCCGGGTTCGCCGAGCCGGGTCGCGGGATCCCAGTCGGCCAGGCTCTCCGGCCCGTACACCTGCTCGAACGGCAGGCCGGACTCGGTCTCAGCACTCATGCGGGCAGGGTACGGCGGTGACGCGGCTCCCGCAGCATGAGATGGGCCACGGTGCCGCGTACGTGGACGCGAGACTGGAGGCATGTCCACCCTCGACGCGCACACCGCGGTCGGCCTCGTCGAGCTCGAAGAGGCGATGGCCGACGGGTGGTGGCCGCTCGAGCACGCCTGGCTCGGCCGCTGGCTGCAGCGTTCGTCGGCGGGGTTCACCGGGCGCGGCAACTCGACGCTCCCGCTGGGCGATCCCGGCCTCCCGCTGGTAGCGGCGGTCGACCGGGTCGAGGCCTTCTACCGCTCCCGTGGCCTGCGACCCCGCTTCGCCGTGCCGTCGCCGGTGGTCGGCGACGTGTCGGCCGGACCGCTGGTGGCCGAGCTCCAACGCCGTGGGTACGCCGCGGAGACACCGACCGTGGTGATGACCGCGCCGACGGCGGCGATCGCCCGCGACACCGACGTGCAGATCCTCGAGCGGCCCGACGACGCGTGGCTGTCGGTGTACCGCTACCGCGACCAGCCGTTGCCACCGGCCGCCGGTGCGTTGCTCGTGTCGGCTCCGCACCAGCGGTTTGCCGCCGTGGTCGACGAAGGCGAGACGGTCGCCGTCGGCCGGGTGGCGGTGTCACGGGGCTGGGGCGGCATCACGGCGATGCAGGTGGCCGGCAGTCACCGTGGCCGTGGACTCGCCCGTGACGTACTCGCTGCTCTTGCCGCGCATGCGCTGTCGGCCGGAGCGACCGGGCTGTATCTCCAAGTGGCGTTGGAAAACACCGCCGCGCGCACGCTGTACTCGTCGGCCGGGTTCGCCAACCATCACGGCTACCACTACCGGCTGCTCTGAAGACCCAACGACGCGAGCAGGTCGGTCACGGCGGTGGCCACCTGCCGAGGCTCGGCGAGCATGTGCACGTGTCTTCCCGACAGGGTCCTGACCGGCCAGCCATGCTCGCCCGCACGTTGGTGCTCGTCGGCGTAGGTGTCACCGAACGCGACATAGGCACTCGGCGTGTCGGCCCAGCCCGCGCTCACCGGAAGGGTCGAGCGGAAGTACGTCAGCGGGAGACGAGGCTGCTCACGCTCGACCAGCGTCTGCGCGGCCCGGCTCGGGAAAAGGCCGTCGAGGTCGTCGTCCTCCCACCACTGCGTCCAAGGCGGTAGGAGACCGTCCTCGTCTGCTCGCGCGCGCAAGAACTCGTCCATTCCGGCGGGCGCGAGCGGGACGGAGCCCTCGTCCGGCGGCAGCGCGGCATCGACGAACACCGTGGCGACCACCGTCCGTTCCTGGATGAGGCGGGGAACGTACAGGCCGGCGTTGCTGTGCGGGACCAGCACTACCTCGGCGTCGGTGCGGATCGAGTCGAGGTACGAGTGCAACACGTCGTCCGGCGTGGTCGGTGCAGCCGGCCCGGCAGCGACGGTCGCCGCCCAGCCCGCGCGGCGCAGCAGCTCGGCGACCGGCTGCCACACCGACCCGCCCAGCAGTGGGCTCGGCAGCAACACCAACTCGGGTTGCACACACTCCACCGTAGTTCTCGCCGCAGTTGTCAGACAGTTCGTGCGCCGGAGCGCACGTTCTGCCTGACAACTGACGCTCGGCGACACGTCACGCGCCGATCGCCAGCCGTTCATCGCGGTCCGAGACCTTCGAGACATGCGCATCGCGATCGTGTCCGAGTCGTTCCTGCCGCAGGTCAACGGAGTCACCAACACCGTCCGCCACGTCGCGCGGCGACTGGTCGAGACCGGTCACCAGCCGCTGGTCATCGCCCCGGGGCCGGGCGACGACCACCACCTCGGCGTACCCGTGGTTCGCGTGCGGTCCCTCCCGCTGCCGCGCTACAAGTCGTTCCCGGTCGGCCTGCCCGACCAGGTCGTGGCCCAAGCGCTGGCCGACTTCCGCCCAGATGTCGTGCACCTGGCGTCGCCCGCGGTCGTCGGCTACTCCGGCCTCCGGGCGGCCCGTCGCCTCGGCATCCCCACCGTCGCCGTCTTCCAGACCGACCTGGCCGGCTTCGCTCGCGGGTACCACCTCCGCGCCGACGCCCCCGTCTGGGCCTGGCTGCGCCGGATCCACAGCCGAGCCGACCGCACCCTCGCCCCGACGCCGACCACGATGCAGCAACTGCAGGCGCACGGCGTGCCGCGCGTCCACGTCTGGGGGCGCGGCGTCGACCTCGGCCAGTTCGACCCGCGGCGCCGCACCGACCGGCTGCGCGAGTGGCTGGCGCCGAACGGCGAGCTGCTGGTCGGGTACGTCGGACGGCTGGCAGCCGAGAAGCAGGTGCGCCGGCTCGCCGCGGTCACCGACATCCCCGGCACCCGGCTGGTCGTCGTCGGCGAGGGACCGGAGCGTCCTTGGCTGGAGCGTTCGCTGTCCGGCGCCGTGTTCCTCGGTCTGCGCCAGGGCGACGACCTGGCCGAGGTGTTCGCCTCGCTCGACGTCTTCGCCCACACCGGCACGTACGAGACGTACTGCCAGGCCGTGCAGGAAGCACAGGCGAGCGGCGTCGCCGTGGTCGCACCGGGGGCCGGTGGGCCGCTCGACCTCGTCGAGCATGGGCGCACCGGCGTGCTCTACGAGCCGTCCGACCCGTACGCGCTGCGCCGCGCGGTCGTCGCCGTGGCCCGGGACGACGCGTTCCGCGACCGCCTCGCCGACGGCGGGCGCGCTGCCGTCGCCGGTCGCAGCTGGGACCGGTTGGTCGACGACCTGGTCGACCGCCACTACGCCACCCTGGTCGCCGGCACACCGGCCCGGGCCGCCTGACGAGTCCCGTCGGCGTTCCCGGGCCCGCGCCACACGCAGGCACGCGCACCATGTCGTGGAGGAAGGACCTTCCCGTCCGGGATGCCCCCTGGATGTCCCGTTTGCCGGTCTTATGGGGGCCGTCGGGACGGAAAGGTCCGTTGAGGACGGGAAGACGGAGGCCGGGTAGCTGGACTCGGCCGGTGCCAAGTTGATTGGTACGGGGGCGCCCCGTCCCACTAGGTATGGAACGGGGCGCCCCCGTACCAGAAAAGACGGGCGGCCTCGGCGCGAGAGGGATCTCACGTCCTACGCACACGTAGCCGGCGCCCGGCGCCGATAGCATGCGGAACAGGTCGGCCAACACCGTCACGACCGGCCGACCAACCGTCTCGTAACGGAGGCAGCATGGCCAGCACGCCGGCTGGGACGCTCTATCGGGGCCGCGAAGGCATGTGGTCGTGGGTGGCGCACCGCATCACCGGCGTCCTGATCTTCTTCTTCCTCTTCGTGCATGTGATCGACACCGCCATGGTCCGGGTGTCGCCGGAGGCGTACAACGCGGCGATCGGCGCGTACCAGAACCCCATCGTGGGCCTGATCGAGGTCGGGCTGGTCGCAGCCGTGGTCTTCCACGCCTTCAACGGCCTCCGCGTCGTGCTGGTCGACTTCTGGAGCCAGGGTCCGCGCTACCACCGCCAGCTGAGCTGGGCGGTGGTCGGTCTGTGGGTGGTGCTGATGCTGCCGTTCATGTGGCGCCACCTCGGCAACGTCTTCGGCGGGGGGCACTGATGACGACGCCGCAGGTCCTCGCCCCGCGTACGCCGCGCAAGGCCCGCAGCAACTTCGAGCAGAACTCCTGGCTGTTCATGCGGTTCAGCGGTGTGCTGCTGGTCGTGCTGGTGCTCGGCCACCTGTTCATCAACCTGATGCGGGGCGAGGGGATCCACGCCATCGACTTCGCGTTCGTCGCCGGCAAGTGGACCAACCCGTTCTGGCAGACCTGGGACCTGATGATGTTGTGGCTCGCCGAGCTGCATGGCGTCAACGGACTGCGGACGATCATCAACGACTACGCCGAACGCGACACCACCCGGTTCTGGCTGAAGAGCCTGCTCTACCTGTCGGCCGTCTTCGTCCTCGTGCTCGGCACGCTGGTGATCTTCACCTTCGACCCATGCATCGACCCGGCATCCACCCTCGACGTCTGCCAGAAGTGAGGCCCTGAGATGCAGCAGCACAGGTACGACGTGGTCATCGTCGGTGCCGGCGGTGCCGGAATGCGCGCCGCTCTCGAGTCGGGGCAGCGCGCCCGCACCGCCGTACTCACCAAGCTCTACCCGACGCGCTCGCACACCGGCGCCGCCCAGGGCGGCATGTGCGCCGCGCTCGCCAACGTCGAGGAGGACAACTGGGAGTGGCACACCTTCGACACGGTCAAGGGCGGCGACTACCTCGTCGACCAGGACGCCGCCGAGGTGATGTGCAGGGAGGCCATCGACGCGGTCCTCGACCTCGAGAAGATGGGCCTGCCGTTCAACCGCACGCCGGACGGACGCATCGACCAGCGCCGGTTCGGCGGCCACACCCGTAAGCACGGCGAGGCCGCCGTCCGCCGCTCCTGCTTCGCGGCCGACCGCACCGGCCACATGATCTTGCAGACGCTCTACCAGCAGTGTGTGAAGCACGACGTCGAGTTCTTCAACGAGTTCTACGTGCTCGACCTGCTGCTGACGGAGGGCCGCACGTCCGGCGTCATCGCGTACGAGCTGGCCACCGGCGAGATCCACGTGTTCTCCGCCAAGGCGGTGATCTTCGCGACCGGCGGGTTCGGCAAGGTCTTCCGTACGACCTCCAACGCGCACACGCTGACCGGCGACGGCATGGGCATCATCTGGCGGCGCGGCCTGCCGCTGGAGGACATGGAGTTCTTCCAGTTCCACCCGACCGGGCTGGCCGGTCTCGGCGTACTCCTGTCCGAGGCCGCGCGCGGCGAGGGTGGCATCCTGCGCAACAACGACGGCGAGCGCTTCATGGAGCGGTACGCACCGACCATCAAGGACCTCGCCCCCCGCGACATGGTCGCCCGCGCGATGGCCAACGAGGTCCGTGAGGGCCGTGGTTGTGGCCCGGAGAGCGCCTACGTCTACCTCGACCTGACCCACTTGCCGAAGGAGCAGATCGACGCCAAGCTGCCCGACATCACCGAGTTCGCCCGCACCTACCTCGGCGTCGAGCCGTACGACGAGCCGATCCCGGTGTTCCCGACGGCGCACTACGCGATGGGCGGCATCCCCACCAACATCAAGGGCCAGGCGCTGGGCGACGGCTCGGCCGTCGTACCCGGGCTTTATGCCGCCGGCGAGGTCGCCTGCGTGTCGGTGCACGGCGCGAACCGTCTCGGCACCAACTCGCTGCTCGACATCAACGTGTTCGGCCGGCGGGCCGGCATCTTCGCCGCCGAGTACGCCAAGTCGACCGAGCACCTGGAGCTGCCCGACGCGCCGGAGGCGGCGGTCGTCGAGATGCTCGAGGGCATGCGCGCCGCCGGCGGGTCGGAGCGCGTCGCCGCGATCCGGAGCGAGCTGCAGGCGACGATGGACCTCAACGCGCAGGTCTACCGCACCGAAGGATCGCTCAAGCAGGCACTCAGCGACATCGAGGGACTCAAGGTTCGTTACACGCAGGTTTCCGTACAGGACAAGGGAAAACGGTTCAACACCGACCTGCTCGAAGCCGTCGAGCTGGGCTTCCTGCTGGAGCTCGCCGAAGTGCTCGTCGTGTCGGCACTGGCGCGTGAGGAGTCGCGCGGCGGCCACTACCGCGAGGACCATCCGACCCGTGACGACGTCAACTTCATGCGCCACACGATGGCCGTCCGCGAGGTCGACTCGGAGGGCGTCCCGGCCATCCGACTCGACTACAAACCGGTCACCCAGACGCGCTATCGGCCGATGGAGCGCAAGTACTGATGGACGTCACGCTCAAGATCCGGCGCTACAACCCCGAGGTGTCCGAGGACGTCAGGTGGGAGGAGCACACGGTCAGCATGCAGCCGACCGACAAGGTGCTCGACGCGCTGCACAAAGTCAAGTGGGAGATCGACGGCTCGCTCACCTTCCGGCGGTCCTGCGCCCATGGCGTGTGCGGCTCCGACGCGATGCGGATCAACGGCCGCAACCGGCTGGCCTGCAAGACGCTGGTCAAGGACGTCAACCCGGACCAGCCGATCAGCATCGAGCCGATCAAGGGACTGCCGGTGCTGAAGGACCTGGTCGTCGACATGGAGCCGTTCTTCGATGCCTACCGGTCGATGCTGCCGTTCCTCGTCACCACCGGCAACGAGCCGACCCGGGAGCGGCTGCAGAGCCAGCAGGACCGGGACCGGTTCGACGACACCACCAAGTGCATCCTGTGTGCGGCGTGCACGACGTCGTGCCCGGTCTACTGGACCGACGGACAGTACTTCGGTCCGCAGGCGATCGTCGGTGCGCACCGGTTCATCTTCGACAGCCGCGACGAGGGCACCGACCAACGGCTCGAGATCCTCAACGACAAGGAGGGCGTGTGGCGGTGCCGCACGACTTTCAACTGCACCGAGGCGTGCCCCCGCGGCATCGAGGTCACGAAGGCGATCCAGGAAGTGAAGCGGGCGCTGATCTTCCGCCGCTGACCCGCCGACCGGTGCAGTGCGCCGCTACGGTACGGCCGGGTTGTTGCCACCACTGACCACCACGACGACGGTGTCACCGGGATGTACGTCGACCCGCCCCGTCATCAGGCCGGCCAGCGCGACGCAGGCACCGGGCTCGGCCAGCAGCCGGCAGCGCTGCCACAGCCAGGCCCGCGCCGCGAGGATCTCGTCGTCCGATACCAACGGCACCTGCACGCCGGCGGCTCGGGCGATCTCGAACGCCGTCCGACCCACCTCGGCCGGCCCGAGGGAGTCGGCCGCCACCCCGCCGACCTCGACCGGCACCAGCTGCCCGGCCGCCAACGCGGCGTGCAGGTTGGCGCACCGCTCCGGCTCGACCGGCTGCACCCGCGGGTCTAGGGCGATGGCGAGACCGGAGTACAGCCCACCGCCGCCACAGCCCACGACCACGACGTCGGCATCCGGGACTTGGTCGGCAAGCTCGAGGCCGAGCGTCCCCTGGCCGCAGATCGTGCCGGCCTGCTCGTACGGATGGATCAACGCGACGCCATGCTCCTCGGCCCAGGCCATCCCGACCTTGAACGCGTCGGCCACCACGCCGTCGACCACATGGGCCGTGCCGCCGTACCCGCGTACCCGGTCGATCTTCTCCGGCGTCGCGAGCGACGGCACGAAGACGTCGGCAGCGATCCCCACATGGGCCGCCGCCCAAGCGACGGCCGCGCCGTGGTTGCCGCCGGACACGGCCGCGACACCGGGCGGCATCGGGTCGGCGGAGAGCACGGAGTTCAGTGCGCCCCGGGCCTTGAACGACCCGGTGTGCTGGAGCAGCTCGAGCTTGAGTACGACCCGTGCGGGCACGCCGAGATCGCCGCCGTGGATCTCCAGGACAGGGGTACGCCGGATACCGGTGTGGATGCGGACCTGGGCGGCCTCGACGTCGGTGCGGGTCAGCGTCAGCGGGCTGTTCACCGGGCCATTCTTGCCGACCCGCGGGTCGGACCGGAGATCAGAACATCACGAGCGCAGCGATCGAGGCCGGGACCACGCCGAGCACGAGCCAGGGCGACAGCGGCGAACGGCGGTGGACGAGCAGCATGCCGGCGATCGTCGCGACACCGACGACGGCGGACATGCAGGTCAGCCCGATGGCAGCCGACCGACGACCGGGATCATCGATGGTCAGGGTCCCGGTGATCGCCAACGCCACCGTGGGAGCCAGCCCGACGACCAGCACGATGAGCGACGCGACCCACTGCTGAACCTTCTCGATCTCCACGCGCACATGATGCTGCCTGCCGGCCAGGAGCGCCCCACGGGGGTCGGCCGACCGGCCGGGGTGAACACCCCTTTGCGCTCCATCCCCTCGGCATGGCGGCGGCCGGCCGATAGTGCTGCGCCCAGCCGTCCGGTGCTCGACCTCAGCTGACCGGCGAGTCGCCCAGCACAGAACGGTCCTTCAGGGCTGTCGCTCGACTCCTGCCTCGCCATCTGTGCCCTATTCGGAGAGCACGCCGTGCTCGCGGAGGAGGGTCAGTGCCGCCAAGGTGATCGCATCCTTGACTACGCCCTCGCGTATGCCAGCGCCCAGATCGCGCAGTGACACCCATTTCACCGCGCGTACTTCCTGTGTGTCTCGCGGATTCGCCTGCGTGGACGGCCAGGTTGCGTGGAAAATAGCGACCTCGCCAGCGAGGAGGCCCGAATTTGGGGTGACATCACCAAGCCGAACTACTGACTCTGGCTCTCCGCCGAGCTCTTCATCAAGTTCCATGAGGAGCGATTCGATTGGATTGTCACCCGCGGCGAAACCCCGTGGAATCCCCCACTCCCAGGATGCGGTCGGGTACCGATAGACAAGGACGAGAGCGATCTTGCTTGCATGCGTGACCACGCATGCAACTCCAGGCATGCCCTGGCTCTCCACGACCCTGACGTACGTTCCTTGCCGGCCGTCTGCGAACATGACTTCGTCGTCGTAAAGAGTCACGTACTTGTTGTCAAACCCGACCCGCCTTGCGACCAATGTGATCGCAGGGGGTAGGGCCAGCGATACAAACTCCAGCTCATCCATTGTCAGGATCCTCGTCCACGCGAATGGCCGCCTCAGCGGAGGGTTGGGTGACACGGAGCAGCCGACCCACTCGCCATTCCGCGACCGAGCGCTCCCAGTCAGGCGAATGAACCACATGCGGAAGCACGGCACCTGCGAAGGCTCCGAGCAAGCCGCCTGCAATCGAGGAGCCGAGCGAGCCACCCAGCGCATGACTAGTCGTAGCCGCTGCCGTCCCTGCAGTCCCCGCCATCAGAAATGGGATGCCGCGGCGAACCAACAACACCAGTTTTCCGTGCTCGGTCTGTATCGCGTACCGATCATGCAGGAGTTCGCGCATGCGACGCTCCCGCGCGCTGTCGAGGTCGGCCGGATACGGATGCTCGCTCAAGCGCCGCTCCGCTTCGGCCCAGGTCAACCAGTTCGCGCGAGACTCCTCGTCGATAAACAGGGCGGCGCTGTGGCGAAAGTCGACCGTCAGATCGGCTCTCCGCAGGACGGCCGCGAGCTCGAGGTCCTCCTCCTCTTCGCGCAACGTGAGAGCACCGAGCGACTTAGCGACCTTGCGGTTGTAGTTGAGATCGACCGTCCGGCGCAACGCCGCCAGACCGCCGTGGCCGGCATCCTTCCTGGTTGCTGCGGCGTACGCGCTCAGGACGTTGTACCAGCCCGTTCGCGTCTCCAGTGTGTATGTCTTCATCAGTTTGTCCTGGTCCTTCGCACGGCTCAGTGCGGCGACACGCCAACGAAGCACGTCCCGGTGAAGCTTTGCCAAGTACGCAACTTCAGACCCTTTGGCGGTCAGATGATCGCGAACCATCGTTTCGATGCTCCATTGGCACTCAACTGCCTCCTCGGAGGCCGCGCTCGCTCTAAAGGCCGAGTCCATGCGAAGCAACGCCTCACATCGCGCTTCTAGTGACTCGGGCAGCCTCGTCATCTTGCCACTGGTGAAGTTGGCGCGTAGTTCGTCCCTCACCTCCCGGTCGCTCAATTCTGGCCACGCCGAGAACTTGAAGTCTCGCCCCAACGCCGAGACAAATGCATTCTTCAGGGAGAAGGTCTCGGCCGTGGTCGCGCGTTGTATGACAGATTGCCGGTGGATCCGCATTTGAATGACCGATTTCTCGATCAGACGCAGAACTGCCGCCGACTCATCATCGTCGCGAGCGACCAGCTCAAGCAGGTAGGCGCCGTCGAATACTTGATTCTGCGAGAGCACGGGGGTGTCGCTGCCGACCAGCAGGTCGAGCAAAAGCGTGCTTGTCGCTCTGAGACCACGCTCGTTGCGGGCCAGGGGATCCTCAGAATGGGCAAAGTTCACCGTGTCGAGTATCGAAAGGAAGTACTTGGACACCGCGCGGCCTCCGCTCCGTCGGGCGCTGACAATCTACTGTCTCGCTGTTCCGCCCGTGGTTGCTGTCAACTACATGTTCATACCCGAGACTGCGTCCGCCCCTCCGCCGTCGGGCGCAGTCATCACCAGGTCGGGTCACTGGTGAGGGTCAGCGACGCGGCGTGACTGCTGGAGGTGTAGTCGCGGGTGGTGGTCCCCCGGGGGGTGAGTTCCCAGGCCCGGGTGAGGCGGACGATCGGGTCGTAGGTGTAGGTGCTGGTCCAGTTGGTCCGGTTCGTCTCGCTCTGCCGGGTCGGGGTGCCGCGGCCGCCGGCCAGGTAGGTGTAGTCGAAGTGGTCACCGCGCCCGGCCAGGTAGGTGTAGCCGGTCGACGGGTCCGGCGCCCCCACCACGTCGGTGCTTCGCACCGAGGTTGCAGTATGCACACCCAGCTCGCCGCCGACCTGGCCCACCGGAACGCCGAGATGGACGTACTTGGGGTTCATCGATGCCTAGTGGCCCCGAGATCGTCCATCTCGGCGTTCTCGGCGCGAACACGGCAGGTGCGGACGTGAACGCCACCGAGTCGGTCAGGCGCGGCGGCGGAGGAGGGACGCCAGGCCCGCCGCCGCCGCCCCGATCGCGACGCCGCTGGCGAGGCTGATCCGGTCGACCCGGCGCTGCCGCTGTGACTCCCGGATCGCCGTCGCGAGCGGCCGCGCGCCGGAGACCGCGACGTACTGCACCTCCGCCTCAAGCATCTGTGCCTGCTCCTCGACCGCACGCTGGCCCATGGCGACCGGGTCGGTGTAGGCCCAGGCCGCGCCGAGCATGGTCACCCGCGAGAAGTAGTTGATCCACACGAGGAGCACTAGCGAGATCCCGAGTACGGCAGCAGCCGGGCTGCTCGACGCCTGGGCGATCAGCAGCCAGGCGAGATTCTTCAGCACCTCGAAGCCGATGCCGGCCAGCACTGCGCCCTTCAGCACGGCCCCGCGCGGGAGCTGGGGGTTGGCCAGCAGCCGGTACATCACGAAGAACAGCGCGGCGCTGGCGGCGAGGCCGAGCAGCACCGCGAGCGCGCCGAACAACAGCCCCATCCCGGCCACATCGTCGAGCTGCAACCAGCCGAGGACCGTCTCCAGCAGGGTCGCGACGACCCCGGTCAGCGCCACGGAGACGATCAGCGTGACGCCGATCGCCGCCAGCACCACCAGGTCGACCGCCTTGCCGAGCACGAGGTTGCGCTTCGCGGCGGCGGGTACGACGAACGCCTGCTGCAGCGCCGCCCGCATGCCCGACAGCCAGCCGAGTCCGGAGTACAGCAGGCCGACGAGCCCGACCAGCCCGGCCGCGCCACCGGCATCCTTGAACGTGTCGATGCTGATCTGCCCGGGCTGGTCACCGATCAGTCCGGGCAGCACGTCGGTGATGGCCGTGACGAGATCCTGTTCGGCGGCCGGGTACACCTTCGCCACCCACCCGACGACGAAGAACCCGAGGGCGAGGATCGGGAAGAAGGACAGGAACCCGAAGAACGTCACCGCGCCGGCGAGCACCGTGCCCTGCATCGCGCCATAGTGCTGCCCGGTCCGTACCACGTGTTCGACGAACGGGCGACGCTCGCGCAGCCGCGCGAATCGCTCCTTGACCACTGCCACCAACCCCGAGTCGTGTGCCATGTCAGGACCTCTACCCCCCAACAGCAGGCGACACGCACAGGCCAGGACGAGGCCCCG